>OMZR01000015.1 GCA_900315575.1 uncultured Veillonellaceae bacterium | reverse complement strand
TTTGCGAGATGCATTTCCACATCTTAGCGGATGTCCTTTTTTTTGGCAACATGAACTATACGTAGGGATTATTCATCCCACAGATTTTGTGATTGAACCTTTTATTCTTCCGTTTGACATCATCCCTGACATTACGCCAGTCGTTGGATATTCTGATGACCTTGCAGCTATTGCGATGGCGCTGGCGCTCGCACAGGCATACATCACGCCAGACATCGAGCAGCAGGCGAAAGATCGCATTGTAAGTATTTTTGGTGAAAGAGTGCTCGAGAAACTTGAGGCGTAAAGCATTGGCCGCCGGGAGCATCAACAGCATGACATAATTGAATGCGGGAAAAAGTAATCGGCGGGGTGCCGTACCAAATCATGCAGCGCCTCGCCGATTTTGTGATTCATAAGCGATGTTTCAGGACAGAGAAGGGAAGATACGGATGCTTGGCGCTGTTACGTATGAATTGACCGCCGTGAAGGATGAACGCATGGAAGGTTTTGCAGGACGATTGCTCCATGCGGCATTCTTTCGGCATCTCGCGGCATGTTCCCCAAGACTTTCCCATCAAATGCATGATGAAGAAAACATCAAACCATTTACGGTCTCCCCGCTCATCCAGCCGCAGGGAGTGCATGAGATGGTGATCGAGAAAGCTCCGTTTTCCGTTACGGCAGGGGAACGCTTTTTCTGGCGTGTTTCCGCTCTTCAGAGCGCAGTCCTCGAAGCAGCGCTCTTGCTGAAAGAAAAAGAGATGCTTCAAGTCGGGCGCGTTCCCTTTGTTGTGACAGCCGTTTATGCGGACGGAACGCATGAAAGCGGATGCATCGAGGAAGAAGCTCTGATTTCCAGTGTATTGGAAGCGCCTCCCGTTCGCGAAATCTCATTTCATTTCCGTTCCCCAGCAGCGTTTCGACGCGGCACGTCCGATTATACACTTCCCATACCGGAGCTCGTATTTTCTTCTCTTGCAGACAAATGGAGCCAGGCTGGAATGCCTGGCTCCATCGAGAAATCTTCCATCCGTGAGCTTGCGCTCTCGGTTTTTCCCAGTGATTGGCGCGGGAAGACAAAGCGTGTCTATTTTGGACGTCATCATGGAGCGACGGGATGCATGGGGGATTTCACATACCAGCTGAAAGATGTCACCGAGCAAGATCGGAATACTTTGTTGTTGCTCGCACAATATGCGAATTTCTCCGGCGTCGGCCGTCTGACCGCACAGGGCTTCGGCCAGACGCGGACAACGTTCCGCTGATATGAAAAGACAAACAGGAGGCCAAGAGCATGGGGATGAAGGAGTATTATTTCTATATCGACGAGTCTGGACAATTTGAAGGAGAGCAGTCGTATATCGGCGGCATCCTTTGCGAAGCACCGTTGGCAAAAGAAGAGATTGCCGATGAAATCATTCAAGAAATCCGTGCTCCGTATCTTGAACAGATGGAGGAATTATCGCAAGAACAGGATTTTCATGGAAGGAAAATTGATGATTCATTTCATCATGCGACACAGCTGCCACCTTCCATCAAAGCAGAAGTCAAGCTTTCCATGCTCGAAGCGATCCATAAAAGAGGCTATCGCTTTGTGGTCTTCGAGCCGGAAGCTGATTTTATGATCCTGAACAGCACGGAGACCTATATCGTTGCCCTGGCGGATGGCATCAAGCATCTCTTGCAGGAGTTGTCAAAAGAAGCTTTTGAAACCCAGGTACCATTTCATTTGAACCTCGTCATCGGAAAACGGAAGGATACGGGAGGGAAAAACAAGAACAGGAAAAACGGGAAGGCGTATTTCATCGAGGATCAGGAAATCCGAGATGAGATCTACCATCTGACCGGGCTGGCACGCGCTGTTTATCCGGAACGATTCGATCGGAACTCGTCGCTGCGTACCATCCGGATGGAGGATGACAAGAAATGTGCGCTGCTCGTCCTTGCCGATTATGTCGTCAACTCATGGCGGACGCAAGACAGCTTCGAGAAAACAGACGAGCTTTCCTATCGGTTTGAAGCATTGAATCCTCTCTTTGAATGCCTGCCGATGCGTGGAGAGACGATTTATGATGCTGTCAAGAAAGCCGTAGATGCACATGATTTCACAGAGGCGATGCTGCTCGCGATGAACGCATCCGAGGGCGCGTATCATCGAAACCAATTTCTGAAGCTCCTGAAGGATGCTCTTCTGAGGCTGCCGAAGATCGAGTTGCGCGCTGAAATGGATCGCTATCTGCGGAAATTCGAATCCATCATCAGCATGCAACGGGACTGCCGCCATGCCATCGAACTTCTCCAGAGGACGTACGAGATTGTCGCGCATCGCAAGATCTTGGGAGATTACGTGATCGAATTTCAGGCGAATCTCTTGCTATGGAAGATGGGAGCCTGCACGCATATCGGAGATCTGAGAGGATTCCGGGAAGCGGCAGATGCATGCGACGGCCTCGTCCGCCAGGCAAGGGACATCGATCTGTATCTCATTTACGTGACGTATCAGGTCGGATTCCTGCGGTCTCAGCTGGACTATGAAGGCAGCTATGTCGCGGGGAAGGAGGCCGTCGATATTCTGAGGATGCTCCGCGCGCCAGCGAAGGCCGTAGAGCAGAAAGCAGGACGTTCCTTTTTGCTGTATCGCGACCGCTACACGAAACTCTGCGGCGCACTGGTATCGACGTGCATCCTGCTGGCCGATGTGCAGCCGGGTCTTTATGATGATGCGAAATTCCTGTCGAATCAGGCGATGCACAGCTTCCGGCTGAAAGAAGACAAAGAACGCCAGCAGCAGTTGCGCGCAGAACTGGAGCTGGCATTTGGCCACAAGGAAGAAGCGGTGGCGTATCTCGAAAAGGCATTGCACATCGAGCTCGATCATCTGGACGAAACGCGCTGCCAGTCCTTTTCACCCTTCGAATGGTATCATTTCAGCCGCATCCTCTCACGCCTTTTGCTGGCGGGAGAACCCTATCGTGCGATGGCAGAAGCAGCCTTCTGGACGGCGCTTCCTGCCTGGGAGAAATATCAGGCATCGCTTCCTTTGCTGGAATTTCCCAATACGGCGAGCTTCGCACAAATCAGTATCTGTTTGGCGGAAACGGGAAAGCTTGACCGTGGAATCGAGCTCGCGCGCAAGGCGTATCTCGCTTCGTACAATGAATGGGAACCAGAAGGGAACAAGCGGCAGGTTCGAGAAGCGCCCATGCCCGTGGTCTTCGTCATCGGCCTCATGCAACAGGCCGTGTATCTCGCTCTGAAAGCGAAGAAGGCACCTCTCAAGGCAGAGGACTTCGAGGACATCCGCTACCATGTGATGCGCTATGAGGATGATTGGCCGCTCGAAGGCCTGCCATCGATGATGAAATCCTTTGATGCCGAGCTCGATCGCATTTCGGAAAGCAAGGATGCTTCGTGGCAGCAGGAGGCGCTGCTGCGGATCAGCCGCATGGCGGATTTTTAATCGAGGCACTGGGAAGCTTTACGGGATTGCGTCCAGTGATGCAGGATAGCATCCACGACCTCGCCAAGTCCCATGTGGGTGCTGTCGATCCAGAGATAAGGCATCTGGTAGCGCTCGACGAAGCGGCGCATCTTGTTGTAAGCATCATCAGAAAAGACCTTGTCCCGCAGATCAGGATCATTCGGGTCGCGCTTGATGATGCGCTGGCGGCGGGTGGCCGCTTCGGCGAAGAGGATGACGGTGAGGTCCGGTTTGCCCGTCGCCGTCACGAGATAGTCAAAGAACGCATCATTTTCGCCTGTGGCATTGATGGCGAACATTGAGCAGAGGTGGCGGTCCGTCACGATATTCTCCGTCTTGGCACGCTGGCTCAGGAGATACGTCCCAGCGCCGTAAATCATCGCGCGGAATGCGAGGTCGGTGTGCTGGTTGATGTAGCGTGTGAAGCGCAGATATTCCTGATGTCCGCCCTCTGGGTCTGTGACCATGGAAAGCGGCTTCTCGACGTACTGGAAGCCGAGACGGCGCGCAACTTCCTGCGCCGTCGTTGATTTCCCAACACCGTCAAATCCTTCGATTGCAATGTGCATAAGGCAAATGCTCCTTTCGATTCTTTGTTCGTGAACGTACCTTCAGGATAGCATCTGCCGCCAGCATTTTTCGCAGGAAGTCCTGCAAGTATCAGGCATCCGCGTTGTGATCGAGCTCGTCGCGGATCAGGGGAAGGATGCTGGCGAGGTACGCCCAGAGACGGTTCGGGGCATCGTGGTTCGCGCCGCTGCAGAGATAGTTTTTGTAATATGGACGTTGGCTTTGCTTTCCGTTGAGCACGTTATCCTGAATGCGGAGATGGACGAGGTCGCGTTTTTGCGTATCCCGGACGGCTTGGATAGGAACGCAGGCATGAAGAAAATCACGCAGAAGGTCGCTCGCGTAGCAGGCCTTCTTTTTTTTCGCCGTTCCGAGGTTGCAAATGAGTGCGCCGATATTCGTGTAGAAAGCGAGAATGTCGCTGCCGCCAGCCCGTTTTTCGCTGTTGAAGCGATCGAATGATTCCATAGTGAGCCGCTCGACTGCGTGAATCTGTTCGTCGGCTGTTGCTTCGTTCAATGGTTTGTCAAAAGCGGGATTCAGAAGGCACAGCAAGACATCTTCCCATTGCTCATAGGCCGTGCGCTCTTTCTGCGCATCATCCTCCGGGAGCCCATCAAGCGTGAACATGCCGCGCATGGACAGGCCGAAGAGGAACGCCTCAATTTCCAGCGCATCGAATTTCTGAATGACATCATGCGCCATCCAGTTCCGCGCCGTGCGCATGGTAGTCCAGTAGCCATAGGCAGGCCATTCTTTTGGCGAAACTTGTTCCGTTGCTTCCCATGGCTGCACGATTTGCCAGATGATATTGTGGAAGAAGCGCACCGCATCCTTCGGCAGGCGGAAGGGAAGGAAGCAGAGGCCGTCGAGCAGGAAGCGCGCCTTTTGCTGGTAATCGTCGGCGCTTCGGAACGCGAACCCGTGGTAAAAACGATTCCGTTTCTTTTTCCCCTCCGCATCTGGCGGGAGGATGATGGAAGGCAGATTTCGGAGCAGGCAGCGGCTCATCATCATGATGCAGGAACGAAGCTCGTAGGGTGGCGTCAGCACATGGTCGAACCATGCCTGAACGTCTGCGATGCAGGATGCATCGTCGCGCTTCTCGATGACATGAGGCGCTTTCATGCCGGCTTCTTCAAAAAGTTCTTTCCATCGGTCCGTGAGATTCTGGTACTCCTCGCTCTTTTTGGCGCTCTGGCCCGTGTTTGCGGTCAGGATGGTGATGCGATCTTCCGGCATCCCCGACTGGATGAGGTAGAGGTAAAGATAATAGCCGGCATTTTTCTGGAAGGTAGCATAATCTTCGTCGGGGCGGATGCAGATATGTTTTTGCGCGAGGCGCTTCTGGATGTCTTGGAAAGGTTCTTGCACATCTGGCGGGATGGTGGCGTTCTGGAAGCCATTTTCCAGATTGATGTCGAGGAGCGCGCAGCTGTACTGGTCGTCATGCTCCATGAGAGCGAGCAGGGCATCATAGAAATTTTCAAAAATCTGCACGCGGAAGCGATAGGCTTCCGGAATGTAGGAGTTCACTTCATCCTTATGTGTCATCAGTGGATCCTCGGCGGACTCTGAGCGCGCATCGGGCGCACCTTCCTCCGGCAGGCTGTCGAGGAAGGCATCGAAATCGAACGCCGTATCGTTTTGGCTGGCAAAATCTTCAATCCAGAGGATGTCCTTGTATGCACCGCCCATCATGCGGTCCTCCCTTCCTTGCAGAAAGCTGCGTGTGGCAGTTCCATAAGGACGTGGAACTGTGCGCCATTCTTTTTCACCTGATGATGTGGACGGGGCAGGAGGAGCTCATCGCCCCAGAGCACGGAGAGCGTGTCATCGATGGAAGAAAGGCCGATGCGGGTGCCCGAACGGCGCGCCCCGTCTTCCGGCAAGGCGTTGGCAGCAGACACTAACAGAGCATTGTCTGCCGACTGGAACGAGAGATGGATTGGCTGGTGGAGATTGCCGTACTTGATGGCATTGACGAGCAGCTCGACGAGGATATCCTTCAGGAAGATGGCTGCGTACTCGTCGGGACGGAAAGCGAGCGCCTGCCATTCCGGTGCAACGGTGAGGGAAACTTCCATGCCATGTGCTGCGAGAAGATCGCGTGCAGAAAGTTTCTCCTGCATGACCTCCTGATCGAAAGCATTGCGTATTTCCCGAAGTGCGGACTTTGGGAAGGCAAGACAGAATGCGTTCCGCAAGTCCTTCTGGTTCTTGTCGTAGAAGATATTGACGAGGCAGGTTACGAGTGCCTGCTCGACGAGGTTTTCGATGCGATTTGCTTCGCTGGAAGAAGCAACTTTCGTCGGCTCCAGGCAGCTGTCCTGCAATAAGGCGCGCAGGTGCTTGGTGTTGTGCTCGTAACACAGCTGCATCATGTAGACATCTTTCGTCATGGATTTCTTGTGGCTGTATTCGAGCAGGAGCGTCTGTCCAAGCTTCTGGTCTTCCTTGTCGTGCCGGGCAAGCAGCGTCGTTGCGATATGATAGAGGTTCGTGGCTTTAAGATTCTTGTACGTGTGTGTGAATCGTTGGACAATCTTGTTCTTGTTCTTCTGGGCGATCTCCTTCTCGCGCATCGCACGGTTGCGTTCAGATATTGCAAGCATAAGCTTTGAAAAACTTTTTCTGCCCCAATCAACTCGACACGGAATATGAAGGAACGTAAGACGTTGCATGCGGTCAGAATCATCGCGGAAGTCCGCCCAGCTGATGGGGGTATCTTCATCCGTTTCTTCGTCATCATTCGGATTTTCCATCCATTCCATTTCCGCCATGCATTCTCGAATGGAGTGTTGTGCAGTTTCGATTCTGTAGGAATCTGGTTTTGAAATATTTTCCATGTCGATAGAATCAGCGTGATCCCCCACATCCAAAAGCATTTTGAAGTTCATATAGAATTTTTCAGCGAGGCTGGCTTTGAATTGCTCGTCACTATCGCCAAAAATTGCATAAGGAAGCGGGTTTTCGTCAATCTGCGCATTTGGTTTCAATGCGGGACTCATTCCGAGACAATATTCTCGGAGCCCCCTGTTCATAGATGACAATCCCTTGATCATGCATGTTTCAAGATGCTGTTCCCGCTCTGGATCCGTTTCATCTCCATATTCCATGGCGAGACGAAGAAAGACGTAGAGATTTGGCAAGGAATATGCCTCACGGTTTGCTGCCTCGAAAAATGTATTTGTACCATCGTAGATACCAGCATAGATGCCTTGCAGGAGCATGAGCAAATACTGTTGCAGATTTTTATCTGAAATTTCATCGAACAAGGTCGAGATGCCGAAGTCCCTTTCCTGTGGCAACGCTTTGTGGAGGTTCCAGCGGATATAATCGTTGCAGTATACACCAAAGAGCGTGATGAAATCGTCCATGCCCTCATAGGTGTGGTGGTACGCGCGGTAAAATGTACGCAGGACGTTGAGCATTTTTTTGCGATCTTTGATTGCCCGTCCTATTGGTATCCCGTCATCTGCATCGTCATTGTCATCTGGATGAGCGCTTTGGTATTTATTTTCTTCTATGACTTCATCCAAGGGAGTCTTGTACGCATATGCTTTTCCCGCAGCTTTCTGGATTTCTGCGAGTGCTTCGATTGCCTTGATGAGTGCTTCATTCATTCGGTGGCTCCTCCTCTCTTGCACCCGCCGCGAGGATGTGCGGCAGGTACAGTTGGACGTGGAAGGTCTTGTCTTCCTCAGAAAGTTCGATGTGCGGTTGCGGAGCGGCTGGCGGGTCGTTCCAGAGCACGGAGAGCATGCGGTCGATGGAGCGCATGCCGACGCGGACGCTGGCATCTTTCGGCAGAGGCGCGGGCATTTCGTTCGTTACGGAAAGATGGAATGATTGCTCGTCGGCTGCAAACTCCAGATGGATGGGCGCTGTGACGGCTCCCTGCAAGAAGAAATTTGCCAGCAGCTCGACGAGGATGTCCTTCAGGAAGATTTCGGCGTATTCGTCTGGCTGAAACGACAGCAGCTCCCATTCCGGCGTCATGGAAAATGCGATCTTCAGACCATGGTCGTTCAGGAGGTCGAGGCAGCTGCGCTTCCCTTGCAGGACGTCCTGTTCAAATTCCATATACAGCGCCTTGACTTCTTTCGGGATGGCGTAGCAGAAATGGATGCGCATATCTTTGTGGCTCGGATCGTAGAAGATATTGATCAGGCAGGTCATGAGCGCCTGGTCGATCAGGTCCGGCACATGGTTGCCGTTGGAAGACATTCCTGGGAGTGCGAACGTGCAGCTTTCCTGGAGCAGACGGCGCAGGTGCTCCGTGTTGTGCTCGTATTTCAGCTGCATCATGTAGACGTCTTTCGTCATCGTGACCTTGCGGCTGTATTCGAGCAGGATGTCCCGGCCGAGCTTCTGCTCCTCCGGCGTTTTCCTGGCGAGAAGTGTCTGTGCGATATGATAGAGGTTCGTCGCTTTCAGATTCTTGTAGGTATGCGTGAAGTCTTGGACGATTTCGTTCTTTTCCGAAACGACACGCTGGCGCTCGGCCATGGAATTCATCATCTGTGCGAAAGCATCATCACCCCAATCAATCTTGCAGGGAATGCGGAGAAATTCGAGCCGCAAGAAGATGGACGCATGATCGCGGCAATCTTCCTGCGTCAGTGCGGACACATCGATGTCATGATACGGGGATTCCTCGGGAATGTCGATCGGAAGGTCTGGATAGAGCGCACTCATCTCGTCGATGCAGAAGTCCACGCGGTATTGCGCTTCGGTCATCCGCATCCCATCTTCATCGCTCACGGCCTCCTCCGGCGCATCGGTGTCGAGGTCGAGCAGTGCGCCTTCGATTGTGCGGATGGTGCGGAGATGACGATAGAGCTCGTCTGCCATCCGGGCTTTGTATTCCTTGAAACGGTCGCCGAACACGACATAGGGCAGCGGATTTGGATCCATCTTCATGAAGCCTTGCGCATCGTCCTCGCGCAAAGCCTCGCTTGTGCCGAGGACGTATTCCCGCAGGCTGGGTTGCATCTTGCTGAGGCTCCGCACCATGCGCTGTTCCCAGTAGCGTTCATGGGTGGGCACATCCTTGTAGTGGAGCGCGGCGTCAAGGAACAGGTAGAGATGCGGCAAAGAATACGGGAACCGCTTCGCTGCCTGCTCCATTGGCTGGATGCGTCCATGATAGATGCCGTCTTGGATGAGGCGCAGGCATGCCGTCATGTCCTCGTCTGCGATGTGGTCGTACAGGGACGCGAGGCCGAACGTTTCATCTTCTGGCAGCGCTTGATGCATATTCCAGCGAATGGAAAGCGTGCAGTATGCGCCGACGAGCGTGACGAAATCGTCGAGTGCTGCATCATCGTCTTGATGTGTGTCATAAAAGGATGTCAAGACGCGCAGCATCGCAGCGCGATCGGTGCGGGCACGGGAGGCGGGGATGCCATCGGCATCCCCATCTTCCGCCGCGCCATTGTATTGCCAGCTCGGCTCCGTATCGCCGGCAGCGTTTTTCATGGGAAATGCCTTCCCTGCCGTTTCCTGTATCGTCTCGAGTTCCCGGATGGAATTCATGATGTCTTTTGTCATAGCGATGCCTCCGATGCTTTCAACAAACAAATTCGGATCATTCGCCTTGAGATTTCGACTTTGGCATCATGGATTCCTTTTAGGATAGAGCTTCCTTTTTCATCACCCCCTTTCGATTTCCACGATTTCAGTCGTGGAACAGGCTGTAAATGCCGCCGATGGCCGCGCCGACGGCGAGCACGGGAGCGGCGGCGACGGCAGCAGCGCCGATGGCCGCCGTCGCTGCGGTGGCCGCCGCTGCGGCCACACCAACGGCACCGGCGGCAGCGGTGCCAGCGGCAAGGCCGGTCGCTGCACCAGCCGCCGCCGTAGCAGCCGCCGTCCCGGCAGCTCCGATGGTGCCGGCAGCTGTGCCTACCGCGCCAAGAGCAGTGCCGATGATGGGGGCTTCTGCGACGGCCGTGCCAGCAGTGCCGAGGACACCGAATGCAGCCGCGCCGGCTTCGGTGCTCCCGATGATGCCTGCCGCTGCGCCCGTGCCGTAGCTGATGGCGCCGGCCTTGGCCGTGTCGATGACGAAGGATTCGGCCGCTTCGCCGACCGTCTTGTTGCCCTTGGCGACCTGGACGAGGTTGTCGCCAATGCTGAAGCCTGCCCCGGACTTCGCGCCGACGGAAGCAGCTCTCATGCCAGCGGCATGCGCGGCTTTCGCGACTTGCAAGCCTTCGTAGGCTTTGGGGACGAGGACGGCGTTCTTGCTGCCCGTGATCTTCGACTCGAGCTGCATGGCCTCGGCCCATCCCTTGGCTTCTGCCTCCGTGACGTGGCCTTTGACGACTTTCACGCCGCATTTTGCGCCCTCGGCCTTGATCGCGGCGAAATTCGGATTGTCAGCATCGACAACAACCGTCTGGCCACGGTACTTGTTGAAGTCGATCTGTTTGGGCTTGTAGCCGATCTTCATCTGCTTCAGCGTTGTCTCGCCGTTCGCTTTCGTGTGGAGCAGATCGGCGGGGCCGTTGTTGTTGAGCACCTGCGTGCTCCGGCCGACGGCGTTGGATTCAAAGGCTTCCATGCTCTCGCCGACAAAGCCCTTGAAGCCCTTCGCGCCGCCGCGCATCGTGTTGAGCCCTGCGAGCTCGTCTGCCGCCTGCTGCGCGGCGCGGATGGTCTTTGAAGCGCGGTTCAGCGCGCGCCCGGAAACCTGCATTGCTGTGAAATCTGCCATCATCGGGTTCATCATCTGGTTGTTGTTCGTCGTCATAAGGCATGCTCCTCTCATTTGTCTGCGGTTGTTTTCGGTTCTGTAGATATGATAGCATCCGGACGCGCGCCTTTTTGCAAAAACACCTGCAAGCGTCAGCGCAGGTGTGCCAGGCGATGCTTCATTTCTTCTTTCTTGCCCTCGGCAAAGCTCTGCGCCTCGGCGAGGTAGCCGGAGACGCGGCGCAGATGGCGGACATGGTGGCTGCCGCAGTGCGGGCACGTATCTGTCAGGCGGCCGGTGTAGCCGCAGTCGGCACAGTAATCGAGAGGGAAGTTCATGCCGATGTAGTTGCACTGGCAGCGGTAGGCCTCCTCGATGACCTCCTGCACAGCTGCCACGTTCTTGTTCGGCATTTCCTTCGCTTCGATATACGTGATCGAGCCGCCGTTCGCGAGCGCGTGGAACGGGCCTTCGAGCTCCGCCTTTGTCATGTAGTCGACAGGCACGTCCACGGGGACGTGGAAGGAATTGCTGTAAAAGCCCTTTTCCGCGATGGCACTGCCGCGGCCGAGGTGCTCCCGGTCGTACATCGCAAAGCGGCCCGTCACGCCTTCCGCTGCCGATGCGAGCAGGGAGAAGTTCAGCCCCGTGTCCTCGATTGCACGGTCGGTGAAAGCGCGCATGTATTTGACGATGCCCAGAGCCTCCTCGAAATGCGCGCGCAGCGCTTCCTCCGTGTCGAGCGGTTCGCCCGTCAGCACGCGCATGGCATCCCAGAGACCGATGAAGCCAATGGAGAGCGTGCCGTTTTTCAGGACTTTTTCCGTGCTGCCCGTTTCCGCGCCGAGCGCGAAGCCCTTGCGGATGCACATCCAGCTGGCGGCATCGTCGAGACCAGCGAGCGTTGCGAAGCGATGCAGCAGCAGTCCTTTCGCGTCCTCCAGATTCTCGTCGAGCTGATGATAAAACGCCTCCATGCTGCCATTTGCGGCGTACGCCATCTGCACGAGGTTCATCGTCACGCAGGCGACATTCCCGCGGCCGAAGCCACCTGTGCGCCCGTTGACATTCGACGCGACACGCGTGCGGCAGCCCATGATGCCGATCGTTTCTGGGTCGAACGGTGAATTGCTCTCGCTGTCGCAGTTGAAATACGTCGGGATCATGCGGCGTGCCGTGACGGCGAGCGCCCGCTCGTAGAGGTCGTGGTTCGGCGCTGAGGGACGGAGGTTCTTCTCCAGCTGGAGCTTGAAGACGAGATTCGGGAAAATGAACGGCGAGCCGTCCTCCTGTCCGAGGTCGAAGGCGTCGAGCATCGCGAATGCCACGCGGCGCGCAGGCTCGCTCGTATCGATGCCGAAATTGAACGTCACATATGCCTTTTCGCAGCCCTTGCGCGCCTGCGTGTTGAGGTCGAGGTAGAGCTCGCGGAAGAGCGCGACGAGCTCGTCCGGCGACTCGTCTGCGAGATACGCCGCCGCCTCGCTGTCGAACTGGAGGAAGCCGATGCCGCCGGACTGGTCGTTTGTCAGCGCCGTGATGCCGCGAAACAGCGCGCGGAGCATGTGCGCGAACGTGCGTGACGCCGTCCCGACAAGGTCGCGCACATGGACGCCGAGGCAGTTGTAGACGACATCATAGAACTCGAGATCGTGGATGTGGATGGTGCATTCCTCGTGCTTCTTTGCAAAACGCGCGGGGATGGCATGGAGGATCGCGTCTTTCTTTCGCTGCTGTCCCCAGTCGACGATGACGCCCGAAGCGTTCGAGGTACGGTTGGCGAGGTCTTTTTTCTGCATATCCGTCATGATGATTCCTCCATTCAGTTCCTTGTGATAAAAGCGGCAGGCGGTCTCAGGCGGCCGCCCCGATGTCGATGGGGACGAGTACGCCGTTTTCCACGCGGTAGAAATGCTGGTTGGCAGAGCCGACATACTGCAAATCCGCCTGGCGGAGCGCGGCGACGAAGTGTCCCGTCTTCAGATAGGAGAGGTACGGCAAGAGGTCCTGCGGGACACGTTCCATCTCCCAGCCCGTATAGAGGCAGATGTCGAAGCCCTCTCTTTGCAGTGCTCGCAAGAGCTGCCGCAGGGCCGGCAGCTGTTCGAGCGGCTCACCGCCAGAGATCGTGATGTGTCGGTTGCGGCAGCGCCGCTTCGCCTCTGCGACGATGTCGGAGACGGAGAGGAATGTTCCGACACCGTGTGCGTGCGTCTTTGCGTTGTGGCAGCCGGGGCAGCTGCGGCTGCATCCCTGCAAGAACAAGACCGTGCGGACCATCGGCCCGTCGTCAAAGCTTCCAGCGAGCCAGCCGGCAATTTCCAGGACGAAATCGTTCAGTGCATCCATGAGAATCCGCCTCCTTGATAAATTCGTGATGTTCGGTTGCTTTCCTTTTGTGATTCCATGATAGCACCGCCAAATCCTGATTCTTGCAGAAACCCTTGCAAGGTGCGTCAGGCAATCTTTTCATCGTCCCGATGAAAGACACGCTGGGCGAACGCATGGATTTCCTTGCGGATCAACGCGCGAGGTGACATGCCATCAAAAGATTTCGATGGCTTTTCAAGAAATGCTTCGTATTTCTCACACCAGATGGTACGAGCTTCCTCGGTCAGTCGACAGGACCTCGAAGTCTTTTCAAACTGCTCTGGTGTGAGTGTTCCATAGTTCAGGAGCTTCAGCACGAAGCGGTCGATGACGCTGGGGCGGTATGGCTCCATCAGGTCATAGACGAGGCTGTCTCGGCGGTCGCTATCGGTATGGAAGCATCCGATGCGGCTGTCGAGGCCGCTGCCGAGAATTGCGATGCGGATATCGCGCTCAAGGAACGCATAGCCGTAGTTCAACAGTGCATTGACTGGCTCCCGTGCCGGATGCTGCTGGCGCCCCTTCCATGTAAACTTGTTTCCAAGAATTTCTGAAAAGGCAGAGAAATAGACGCGCGCGGCCGTTCCCTCGACGCCGCGCAACGCATCTTCATCGGATGCATGTGCGGCTGACGTGAGGAGAGCTTTTAGCTTCTTGGCTTGCGTAGCAAGCGTCTCTGATTTCCTGCGGCTGGCGTACGCCTGCAGGAGCGCCCGCTGATGTGTAATTTTCTGTGAGACGATGTCGTGTACGAATGCTTGTCGCCGCGGTTCATCGCGAAAGGCCTCCTGCTGTGCCAGCTGGTGATCCAAGCGCAGGAACTCCGCGCCGCACGTCCCGAGGAGCTCGCCGCGTCCATTGACATAAAAGACAGGGATTTCACGCTCCATCAGGGAGAACAAGAGCGGCGTCGTCAGATGCGCGGATTTCGTCGCAATGACAGAATGCACTTCATAGAGCGGGACGCTCGCTACCTTTTCCTCCCCGCGGAGCAAGATCAGGCGCTCGTGATCTTTCTGGACATGGACATCCTGCGACAACAGATAGATGACGCACATGATGGACTCCTTTCTGCCAGTTCAGGCAACAATGCAAACGGGAGAACTTTCTTTCGGTGCTCCGATCTGGAACGAGCGGGATGCGCACGTATGACAGAGCGGCGTCAGGAAAACGGATGCTTTCTCCGAAGGTGCGACAATCGCGCTCATGCGGGTGCAGAGTTCTGGAAAAGATACCGAATCCTCCTCGACGCAGAAGACGCTATACTGCAAGCGCCGTCCGACGCCTTCCAGATATTTCGCTGCCTTTGAGCGGATTTTGTCTTCGGGAATGTCGTAGCACACGAGAATCTTCATCTGGATCGCCTCCTCATGAAATCAGTATACGATGAAGGCACGCGAAAACTTGCAGAAAGAGTTGCAAGCAGCAACGGGAAAATGATATACTGGGAGCAGAAAGATTTTTTCGTTTTTACCCCGAAAAACAGGGGAGGTTGCAACAAAAAATCGTGGACACGATGAGCCCTTGGAAATCAATGGGTGACATGATGTTTTCGGAGATTTTGAAAACACGGTGTCCACGAAAAATGCCCCCATTTCGAGGAAAAAACGGGAAGGTTGTGAAAATCTCTGTCTGAGCCCAGTAATTACGCGGGCCGCGAGAGACAGAGTCGCGCGTATAGCATTGCCGCTTGCGGCATTGAAACGATTACCATCGTTCTGGACCACCATTTCAGTGATACGTCGCGCGTATAGCATTGCCGCTTGCGGCATTGAAACCAGCAAAGATCAAAAGCCTTGGTAAGATCGAACATAGTCGCGCGTATAGCATTGCCGCTTGCGGCATTGAAACTTCCAGAATCTTTTTTGATGTCGCTTCACGGAAACCGTCGCGCGTATAGCATTGCCGCTTGCGGCATTGAAACTCAGAGTTCTCTGAAGAGTAGAGATTCTGAATTCTCCGTCGCGCGTATAGCATTGCCGCTTGCGGCATTGAAACTTGGTGCGCCGACCGATGAAACGTTCGAGCTCGACGCGTCGCGCGTATAGCATTGCCGCTTGCGGCATTGAAACTTCATAAGCCTGACGACGTGCTGCTTTCTTTTCGCGGTCGCGCGTATAGCATTGCCGCTTGCGGCATCAGAAAAGGCCGTCGAACGTTTTTTTGTTCGGCGGCCTTTTGTCGTGCCTGGTTTTCAGTTTTTTTGCGGTTTCCGCTCTTCTGCACGCTGGCGGACTTCTGTGGCGGTCGGGAGCGGGCGATGGGTGGTGAAGGTCTTTTTGTCTTTTTCGATGTCCATCATGCGGACGTCTTTCGTGCTCCATTCTGGATGCTGCTTGGCAAAATCGTAGTCCATGAGGGCGATGAGCTCTTGGCGGAGGGCTGCGTATGCGGCTCGGCCTTTGGCGGAGAGATGGTCATCGCGGTATTTCTCGAACGCGCGTGTGTAGATTTCTGGCGATGCTTCCTGCTCGCCGTGCTCCCATTGTCCATCTGCGGTGAAAAGCGTCGTATTTTTTTCTGCGTCGATGAGCCGCAGATGCTCCATGCGGATGGAGATGCTGCCGAGGCCGATGGATTTTCCTTGCCCGATCTTGTACCGGAGGCGGGGATTTTCTTTTTCGAGCGCAAAGACGGAGAGCAGCGCGCCGAGCTCGACGCGGCTCAGGCGCTCGAAGCGGATGCGTCCGGTAAAGACCGCGCCAGCTTTGATGGGCTCAATCTTGTGCTTGCTCATGTTGTCGGCTTCCGTCTTGTGATCTTCGGATTCCCAGCTTTGCTTTGGCTGATGCCAGTAGAGCTTGTAGCCGCGGATTTTTGCGTTTTTGTCGCTCCAGAGTGCGAGGCGCTTTGGATTTTTCTGTTCGAGGTAGAGCTGGAATGACGTCGGTTTCGGCGAGCCGAGCGTCTTGGAAAATGCTGCTGGCTCGAAGGAAATCTCCGTGCCGGGCTTCACCGTGGCATCTTCAAAGGCGACGCGGCCGCTCCAGAGTTCCTTGCGGCCGAAGATGGCATCCGCAAAATCGATGTCGTCGCTCTGCAACTTTTCCGGGATGTGTGTGTTGCCGATGCTGTACGGATAGGGGATGCGGTAGTTGCGCTGGAAGCCGAAATGGCAGATGGTTCCATTTTTGGCGATGTAGAAGCAGGGCATGACGTACTGGATGTCGTCCTGCTGCGTGAAGGCTTTGGCGTCATCTCCCTGCAGGGCGCGCGCAGCCGTCGTATAGCTGCTCTTCTGTTTGCCCTTGTTAATCCAGTTTTCTGGCAGATTGAAGAGATCGACGCCGCGTCGCGTCGTATCTGCCTGATAGCTTTCAACGACCTCGGGAGCCACAGAAATCCGCATCGGTGCAGAAAAATCTGGGATTTCGTGGATGGTATAATGCGTCTTGCTGTTCATCGGGCCGCTGTCGCATCGGACGCCTCCAGCGGGATCGTCCCAGATGACGGCGGCTGCGCGCTTCCCCACGGATTCGTCGAGCACAGTGGAGAAATTTGTAGGAACCATCCACCAAGCGCCGTCGTCCGTCTGGATGAGGAATCCTGCCTCGGCTTTGGAATGCAGTTTGCCATCCTTCCCGACGGCAGAGATTTCATCGGTATAGGCCATCCCAAAAGGCTTGAGTTCGGGCAGGCTGCGCTTGACTGCCATCGAGCGGAAATAGAGCGTCTTGTCGTTGAAATCCGCGTCGTCCTTGTTCCCGCGCATGGCGCCGCAGGTGAGGATCTTGACAAGATTTTTCGTCATGCCGCGGAGCGTGCTGCCGGGGATGCGCGGCGCACCGGTTGGGGAAAAGAATTTCTCGCTGTTGCCGATGCCGATGAAGAGGGGCGTTTCGGCTTTGAGTTCGATGTCGAGGTACCCTGTGAGCCGTTCGTCGTTTTCGTTCGTTCCCTTTGGTTGGACGTGCGCGATGTAGTTCGCCTTTCGTTCTTCGTCGGTGGCGGCAGGCTTGATTTCTGCGTGGAGCATTTCGTCAGGCAGCGGGACGAAGTTGTAGGCCGCAGTTGCGTATGCTTGTTCTTCCATCAGGAACGCCCCTTTCTTTCCTCGTCCGCGTCGGCTGGCACGATGGCGGCATAGCGGAAATCGACATAGCCGGCCTGCGCCGTCTTCGGGTGGACACCGATGTAGCTGCGCATGACGAGTCCGTAGTATTTCGCAGTCTCAGACGCAGTGGGGAGTATCATCGAGAGCTTGCGGTCGCGATCTATGAGCTTCATCCAACCAGCACCGACGTCGGAGCTGCTGCGCTCGCCCCAGAGACGGGAGAGGCTGTCTACATAGCTCGTGCTGTCACCATCGGTGTCAATGAGGCAGCGCCCGACGAGCTGGCCGTCCTGCTGCTGCATCCAGAGCTCGCGCTCGACGTTGAAGATTCGGCATTCGAGCAGGAGCTTCGGCCGGAGCGTGACACCTGCGGGCAGGAAGAGCGCGCTGCCCTCCACGCGCGCGCATGTCACCTGATGCACCTGCCAGAAAATAGCGGTCGCGTTCGAGAGCCCGGCCTGCTGCAGGGCGGAGGAGAGGCCGTCCTGCGTGGCGGGGACGGAGATGTCCTGCCGCTCGGTCTTGCAGGTCTCGATGTGCAATGGCTGCGTTGCGAGTTTCATGTCAAAGATGGCATTCATGCGAGTCCCTCCTTTATCCCTTCCGTCTCTGCCGTCGTTTCCTCTTTGCGGCAGAGTGCATCGACATAGCCCTGCCAGCGGGCAGCCACGTCTTTGGAAACGGGCGTAATGCTGCCGTCTTCGTTGCGCTGGAGGGTGACGGGCGTGCCGTGGTCGTAGATGGTGGCAGAGACGCCGTCCACGGTGCCGCGCCCGATGCCGACTTCGCCGCCGATGGCGATGCGGCCGAGCCAGAGGTCTTTGAGGAGCAGCAGCACGAGGCCGGCGCGCTCGGGATGTGCGGCTGCATTCTCCACGCCAAAGCGGAGATGCAGGACGGGGTTCCCAAGTTCCATCTGCCAGATCGGTTTCGTTGTAAAGAGAGAGCCGTCAATCGTGCCATTCGTGAAGCGATCGATGCGGTTGCGCGTCTGCTTCGCGTCTTCGACACCGTCTTTCAGCGTGGCTTCTTCGACGTAGAAGAAGCTCTTGCGCTTTTCGGCGCATTTCTGTTCGAGGCGCTGCGTGTCCGGCCCCATGATGGCTTCGAGCGGTTCGATGCCGAGCTGGAGCGATGCGAGGAGCTTCTGCGCATGATGCCGCAGGACGCCTTTGAGCGACGAGCCGGGGATGAGGTAGTCGGCGTCGTTCCCTTTGCGCACGCGCTTCATGACGGCCACGATGGTCGGTGCGTCTTCGCCGGTGGGAGCATCTTCCTGCGGCTGTTCTTCTTTCGGGACGTCGTAGTCGCGGACGATGAGAGAGCTCCGGATCGCGAACCATGCATCGACTTCAAAATCGCGGGCTGCAGGCGCTGCTGCTTCCAGCGGGGCCAGGACCTCTGGATGGAGCGGCAGCTGGCGGTCGACGCGCAGGTAGCGCTGGACGTCTTCTTTTTCAGAGAAGTCGTACGGCAGGATGGAAAGATTTTCGATGCGGACGCGGCCGAGCCCTTTCGCCGTCCCCGCGCCGAGGTGGAAGCCACTCGCGAGGTGATGGTAGAGCGCGGCAAGCAGGGCGTCGATTTCTTCTGCGTGCGCTTCGTGGAGGCCGCGCAGCGTGATTTCGGCGGAAAACGAGCCGCAAGCTCCGGAGGCAACGGCTTCGTAGTCGTAACGATGATGCTCGATGGCGGTTCCCGTCCAGGCGTCGATGCTGACGCCGTCGCGCTGCTCGATGCTGACGTGATCCGTGAGGATGACGTCGTCGAGGAAGATGGCACTCTGGAGGCCGTAATCATATGCGCCGGCTTTTGTTTTCTGCGTGCCGAAGAGCAGCTCTGCGGCCGCAGGATTCTCGCGCATGCTGTAGGCACGCAGGACGCCGGCAAGCGACGTCCCAGGAATCAAAGGCTGGCCGTCTGCGTTGCGCAGAATCTCGATGTCGCGCGAAGCGTCGTCGCTGCCATGTCCCGATCCGATGAGGAGCGGCGACAGGAGGCGCAGTTTGCCAGACAGCAGGATCTTCTTTGTGATGCTCTCGCTTTTCATGCCGGTTCCCCTTCTTTCTTTCCCGCGCTCTTCCGTGCATAGCGGAAGAACCAGTGCCAGTATTCTGTGAAGAAGCGTTTGTCGTTCTTCCATGTGCCAACGTCAATGCCGAGGTCTTCGGCGGCCTCCGAGAAGTTCGTGCCGAACACAGTTTCCGTGTCGATGGAAGCATATGGCATCTTGGCGAGGGCGCTGTCCAAAAGGAGCTCTTTGAGGCTGCACGTTCCTATGCGGATGCTCTGAAGGCGCTTGGCAAATGGGCCATCCGGCGCTTTTTCGATGTCGGCGGCAAGGTCGCTGTGGAACACGAGGAGGCTCTTCCGTCCCAAGCCCAAGAGGGCGTCGAGGCGTGCAAAGAAATGTGTCGTGCCGTCTTCCGTCCCGCTATTTTTGAGCGCTTCGCCTGCATCTCTGGCGGCCAGCAGGCGAATCTGTTCGGCATAGCGTGTCTTTAGGATGGAGGCAGCTTTCTGGCGGACGGTGGCATTTTCGATGGTGCGGCGCGCGGGCTGGCTGCTGTCTGCGCTATCGTCCGCGGCGCTCCCGATCGTGAATGTCCCGTCTGGCCAGATGTACAGCTGGCCGAAGCCCTCCGCGCAGCGCGCGCCGATGCCGTGGTGCGCGAGGTGCTGGAGTGCCTGCGCATCTTTTTCATCCCAAGCACCGTCTTTTTCGATGACAAACGTGCTGCCTGCTGCGAGCGCGAGGCTGCGCGGACGGCGCAGGCCCCAGACGCCGACGAAGCTGTCAATGGCCTCCGTGCGGGCGAAGATGCTGCGGCTGCCGGTTGCGATGTGAAAAGCTTTCGTTTGCCGCGCGACATTCATGGCGTCCGCGACGTGCTGGAGGCTCTGCGCGGCATCGGAGGACTCTGCAAGGGTGTCCGTGATGAGCGGTGTCGCGAGGCAGAGCGTGACGGGGCCGTCCGGCACGGTAGGCGCGGGAAGGGGATCTGGTGCCGAGAGCGCGAGCACAGCGCTGCCATACTGCGTCGTGCAGGAGCGGCCGAGGCGCACATCATAGGTACCGTCGCCGCCGAGACCTGCGCAGAGTGCTTCAAGGTCGCTGCGTGTGCCATAGATCGCGCCTTCGAATGTTTCTCCGGCATCGATGGACTCATAGCTGTAGATGCCGCCTTCGTGGCTGCTGCCTGCGAGGCGTTCCGCGCCCGGAGCGACATTCTTTTTCGGTTTCTGCAAGCCACTGCGGCTCATGTGGAAACGGATGCTGCGATGGGGGAAGGCGGGGACGAGCTCTTTTTTTTCTTCGCGCACGACCGCATAGCCGCGCATGGATTTGAATCCTGCACGCGGAGCCTCATGGACGAGGTCGATGATGTCGTTCCCGTCTTTCTGCCGCTGGAGCGAGGCGGGGACGGGGAGCGCGGCACGTCCGTCGCGCACAATGGTGGCATCGACGAAACGCAGCGACTGAAAGAAGAGATGCAGGAACGAAGCATCGTCTTGCGCTGCGGTGCCAAGTTCCTGCTGCTCGATGTAGCGCGCGGCGAGGATGCCGCGCAGGACGGTGCCAGGGATGTGGTCTTGCGTCACGGTCAGCACGTTTGCACCTCCGGTCGTTGCGAGCAGGAGCGGAGAGGTCGTGCGGAGCGTGAGCGTGATTTTTTCCAGAACTTCCATATCAGCACGTTCCTTTCTTCAGCGCTGCCTCGACGAGCAGCGCCGTCGCATCGCGGTCATCCTGTTCGAGGCGGCAGTCGATGCGGCCGAATCCGCGCGTCCGCTTGAGGCCGGCATGCGAGAGATTTCGGAGCGCCAGCGCGACCATCTTCCAGTCGCGCATGGTGCCGTGCTCGATGACGATCGTCCCTGCAAAGGTGCAGCCGGCTTCGAGAACGCGCATGTTATGCAGGGAAGTGTCCGCCGCGATGCCGGTCTCGGGATCGATGCGCGTCTGATAGCGGAGGGACGTATAGGAGGCGAGGATGTCATGCGGCTGGAACAGGCTCGGATACCGGCGTTCAAGATACGCCCAGTCCTGTTCCATCGCTTCGGCATCCTGAAGCGCGAGGTCACGCAGGATGAGCTGCGCTTGGGAGGATTCTGCGGCTTCTTTCGTTTCCTGCGACATACCATGGTGGAACAGCGCGTCCCAACTATCTTTCTGCAGGAGTTCTGGGAATGCGCGCTCGGCCATCTCGGCGACTTCGATGCCGCTTTCATAGAGCAGTCCCTTCAGCCGCTTGGCGGGGAAGACGGGCAGTCCGTACGCATCATAGACGATGTCGGCATCGACATTGACATCCGCCTGCCCCGAGCCGAGATGCATCGGCGTCAGCGCCTCGATGACGAGGCGGAAGCCTTCGTCCAGCCGGAGAGACTTGAGGTCACGCACAGGGGCTTTGCGATGGGCGCGGTCGGGTGGCAGCTGTGCGGCGGGGACGTCTTTGGCAGGACCGCTCCCCGGCTGCGCTGGTGTTTTCGGCTTTTTCTTGTAGGTGATCGGGGTCTTGCCCGGATGCTTCGCTTTCTTCTTCATGCGTTTTCTGCCTCCTCTGGCACATCGTCCATGAGTTCGATGGCATCGACATAGGGCGTCCGGTGCTCTTCATCCCAGAACGATGCAGCATAGGCCTTCCATGCGGGGAGCTGAGGCAAGCGGGCAGGCGCGTGCGTGCGTCCGCGACGCACTTCGAGGTACGCGAGCTGCGCATGGAACTGCGTCTGTGCATGGCGTCCGTGCGCGAGGACGCTGCGGAGCTCCTTCGCCTTGTTCGTCGGCAGGCTCGTCCGCATCTCTTCGATGCCGCGGAAGAGGTTCGCGAGTGCATGCGGGTCGTCTTCCGTGGCATCGACGCAGTACGGCCCGAAATGGAGACGGTAGTCCGGCCCCATCGTCGTCCCGTATTCCTGCGCACGCAGCTCTTCGAGCGTCGGCGCCTGCTCGCCATGCAGGATGGCAAAATCGAGCCAGCACGCGCGCGGATCGCCTGCGGGGAGATTGCGCATCTTTTTCTTTGCCGCGCCGCAGAGCTGTTCAGCCATCTGGTAGCCGCGGAAGAAGGGATACGCTGTCTTCAGGATGGCGATGCCTGCGCAGGTATTGATGCCGTCGGCTTTCATGTGCTGCATGATGGTGTCTGCCGAGCGCAGCGCGATCTTTGCCGCGCAGACGAATGTCATGTCATCGCCGCCGAGCACGATCGGCCGGATGGGGAGCAGGCTGTCGCCATCTTCATTCTGATGACAGGTATCGAGGTAGCTGTCGCGTCCGGTCTCGCGTTTCTGGACGAGTTCTTTGGTAAGTGCCGCAAATGCTGTGATGGTCGTCTGGCGCACGCGGAGCGAGAGATTCTTGTACTCTGTCAGTGTCTTGCAATCCTGGAACTGCCGTCCCATGTTGTTGCCGTCGATATGGACGATGGCGATGTCGTTCTCCGTTTCCCGCTGGCCGAGCTTTTCAAACTCCTGCGGGAACGCATAGCCCGCGAGGAAGGTCTCCCGCTCTTCCTCTGGCAGGACGGAGCGCAGCTTTTCGAGCAGCTCGTCTTCGGCGAGCGCCGTCTGGCCGAGCCTCCTGCGGTCGGCACGCAGCTTCATCTCGACTTCCCAGGAATAGAAGCGCTGATCTTCCGCATCCCAGGCCGCTGCCGTGCCGTCGTTTTCAGGACAGCAGAGCGTCAGACCCGTATAGGGCAGCGTCACGACGGGCGCGATGGTATTCTGCTGCTCCTTCAGCATGCGGACGAGGACGGCGTAGTCATCCGCATCGTCCTCGTTGCCGTCTCTTGCCATCGTCCCATCAGCTGCGAGGCGCAGGCGGCCGATGGCAGCGCCCGTCCGGAGACCGGGCGCTTTTGTCAGGAGCGCTTTCGTGAACTGCGTGACGACGGCGCGCGCCTGCGCCTGGTCGTTTTCCTCGTCTCCGCTCCGCTTCACGAGCACGAGCGCCTTGCCGCCGCCGAAAAAGCCGATGCGGCAGGCGGTTTCCTGCGCTTCCCAGTCCGGAGCCTCGACCTCGCGCCACGTCGCGGCATCGACCTCGCCAGTACCATAGACGTCTTGCAACGCTTTGACAAGCACATCATCGAACACGCGGTCGACGAGGCAGGACGCCCCGATGTTCGTCTTGAGGCGGTTTCCAGAAAAGATGTATCGCTGGATGGACCGCGTATCAAAGAGGATTCCTAAAAATTCCATATGCTATCCCCCATTCTTTCATTCTGCTTCCTGAGCTTCGGCTTCCTGCCGAAAGCGACGCAGATGCACGAGCATCTGCTGGATCATTGATTGGATCTCTTCTGCATCATAGGTTTTTTCCGGGTTGGCATGGTTCATCTGGTTTCGTGCAAATCGGAGTTCGGAATATGCCCGCAGACACGTCATCGCATCTTCGATGGAATATGCCGTTTCAATCTCATTCTTGAGAAACATCTCTTGAAAATTGGCATCCTCGCTCTGGAGCTTTTTCTCCTGTGTCTGGAGCGGCGGCAGCGCGTGGATGGCTTGCTGGACCCATTGCTGTGACTTTGGTGGCAACGGATGAAAAGCCGGCATGAGATTCACGTGGTAAATTTCATGGAGGCGGTTCTTGTCTACGCCAGTCAATCCCTTCGGGAACGCTCGGAAATCCAAACTGCGCAAGAACTGCCGCCATTCTCCTTCCACTTTTCGCGGATGCGTCAGAAGGCGCAAGAGCTTGTAGATGGCAGGAAAGTCGGTTTCCAAAACATACGCTTCAACAAAACGATAGCCTCGTTTTTCCATCCAGGAGAGCATGCGAGGAAAATCATCGAGTGCCCGCGAGATTTCTGGACAGATGCTTCGGAGCGCATCTGCCGTTGCTTTCCGCGTCTGCATTCCCTTTTCCCATGCGGATATATGGTCACGGATGGCGCTTGCCGCCGGGCTGAGCGCATTCTTGTAGGATTCTGATTTATAAAGCGAAAGCAGCACCTTTTCCCACGTACCGAGGATTTTGGAACTCTGCTCCTTGCAGAAGCTCTGGACTGCATCCTGCGTCGTATAGACGATGCCATGATCCGAAAAATACGAAGGAAGCCATTCCGTGCAGAGCGTGAGTGCCTGCTGCCAGAAACCTTTTTTCGTACACCATGCGATGATGTTGATGTCATCTGCATCTTCCTTCAGGACGTCCGCATATTCTTCTCGGATGGTATCAAGCATAAATCGGAAGAGACGTTCCTGCAGATGGCTCCCGCTGCCGCGTTCGATGCTGTCGATTTCCTCCTGGAAAGCATCAATCCATTGTCCGAGACTTTGGAGCTCCTGGCGGATGCGTCCGACCTGGCAGACCTTGATGGCATCCGAAAACGCATGCATGGCACGGAGCAGATAGTGAAGTTCCAGCGTCTGTTCATTTTCTGACAGGTTCTCGAAATATGCTTCAATCGCCTTGACGCTGCCATAATGGACGAATTCGTGTGCGCCTGTGATGAGCATCGTCATGCGCTGGATTTCTGTCGCATCGTCAATGTGTCCTTGATGCTGTGCGACATTGAGATTCGCATAAAAGACGCGGCCAATCGTAATGCGATGACGGATGCTGAGCGTCGTCAGAAGCTGCATGACTGCAAGCATCATCATCGAGGCGTGGCGCGGGCCTCCCGTCATATCGGCATATACGCAGAGGTCGTCTTCGACATGATCCATATATGTCTGGATGGACTTTGCGATGTCTGCGACCTCGAGGATGCAGCTGTTCATCGAGCCGTTTTCATTGTATGCGATTTCCTGGCAGATGTTCCGGATATCGTGAAGCAGTGGTTCATACTGCTCGATATGCTCATAAAAGACTTCGAGCGGTGTCTTGGGCTCCGGATACCCGTCAATCGCTTTCTTGGCTTCCTCGCTCGTGATGAGAAAGACTTGGTCGAGCGTCTGCGGAGGCGAACCGCTTGCGAGTTCTCGTACGAGATAGCAGACGGCTGTTTCATTTGTCTGCCAGCATGCGATTTTCTCGCCATTTGGAATGGTGAAGATGTTCGGCGTCTTGAGCTGTCCTGCTTTGTTCGCACTAACGAATGCAATCAGGATGTTTTTCATGAGGCATCACTTCCTCTCTCAGCACAGGAGGCATAGGCGCGGAAGCGGACAAACTGAAAAATCGATACCTTGCGCGCTGTACCATCTGGCGCGTTTTCTTCGCGTGCGATGCGTTCGCTGCACGCCGCGAGCGCAGGGATGCCGGCACTTTGCAGACACTCGATGAGGGCGCACGCATATGTCGGCTCCCCTTGTACGAGGACGGCGGCCGGATGCCTTGCGATGAGGGCGTCAACATTCTGCGCGGCGAGCGCAGCTACTTCGTCCGTTCCCCAAGAAGGCGGGATATTCGGGAATGGCACATCCACGATGTCGCCATAGGCTTCAGCGGCGCGCCGCTGTGCTTCGCCCCAACGGGCTGACGGATGATTCGTATGATTGATGAATGTCATGCAGATCCCTCCTCCCCTTCTACGGGATGCAGGCGGTGAAGCTCCTCCAGCCGATCGATAAATTTCGTCAGGAATGCCTTCAAGGATTCGGCATCTTGGAACAGGCTTTCCCCCGTCTCCTTGACGTGGCCTTCTATGTTCCGTTCCTGTTTGAGCTGGGTATAATTCTGCGCGATCTCACACCATTCCTGCTCGGAAAGGCATGTAGAAATCAGCTCTGGATGCTTCTTTTGGAATTGGAGCAATGGATAGCCGGTGTTGATGGCGAAGTCTTCCTTCAGCCAATGGATGGCGGCTTCGTTATTCGCTTGTTCCAAAATTT
The DNA here is from genome assembly GCA_900315575.1 of uncultured Veillonellaceae bacterium. GTDB lineage: Bacteria > Bacillota > Negativicutes > Selenomonadales > Selenomonadaceae > Selenomonas_C. Next base: position 5,396 of record OMZR01000015.1, on the reverse strand, counting down.
TTTCTGGAAGCTCATTCCAGTTTTGAAAATAGAATCCGGGGAAATGTTCTTTCCGCATGGCGTCTAGTTTCTGCAAGAACTCTGTGCGCGTAAGATTTCCGTTCCGGAACAATTTGATGAGCTTCTGCTGATTGCAGAGATTGTGCAGCCTTCCCCGTTCTTTCTTCAAATCGATTTCCCCTAGCGGCTGGAGGTCGAGCTCCTGCTTCACGTCTTTCAGATTCAGATAGTGATTCAAGAAGAAGAACGGAAATCGCAGATCCTTGAAATTGTCTTTCTTCATTTTTTTGACGTGATTTTCAAGCGATTTCGTCATGCGGAGAAATTTCGCAACGCGGATGACATACGACGGCATCATCTCCGTGAGAATCAGGACTGCCTGCTGCAGATAGCTGTGATCGATGCACCAGCGGACAGATTCGAGCGGATTGTCATGAAAATCGAGCAAGCGGGCATAATCCTTTTGAAGGCGTTGTTCGAGCTGGAACATCAATTTGTCATTGACCTGCTCCGCATGCGAAGGTATCCCCGCGCGTGCATCCTGCCAAGCACCATACTTTCCCGAGAACTCGTCGAGCGCTTCTTTGAGATTTTTGACGATGTCGAGGAACTTCTTTGGATGGCAGAGCTTGATCTCATTGGAGAAGTTATGCATCTCGCGGAGGAGTTTCTGGAGCTCCGGCGATGTCTCACGATGTGCGAAATACTGCTCGATGCCATCAACGGAGCCGAAGCGCGCAAATTCCTCCGCACCGGCAATGAGGTCGAGTGTGTGGTAGATGTCATCGACCTCTTCGACAAAGCTCGGAACACCCTTTGCCCGGACGTAATTGGAATAGAGCACCTTGCCGATTTCGACGCCGCTGTACTGCAGAAGGCGCAGGATGTTCAGCATCAGCATGTTGGCATGGCGCATTCCGCCGCTCATATCGACGTGCAGCACGACATGGTCGCCAGCCGCCTGCGCCGTGGAAATGCAGCCGAGCACGCGATGCGCGATGTCGGCCGCCAGTTCCATGGATCTCGGGACATCGGCATCTTCGTCGTACGAAATGACCTGGCAGGACGCTGGAGCAACATGGAACATTTCCATACGATGCGTGAAATATTCGAGATGCGTCATTTTTTGTGGCGTTCCATTTTCATTTCGCACCGCATCGCTGCCCTGCACAAATCTTTCGCGCACCATCTTCGAAGCGACGAGGAAGAGTTTTTCCATCTGCTGGATGGGTTCTCCTTCCCACGACAGCCCGAGGAGATAGCGGACGGAGGATTCATTCGTCGTCCGTGTCTCTGCTTGTTCTTCCGCCAGCCGCCCCTCGCCGGGGATTGGCGGGAGATTGCGATACAGCGTCCGCGCCACTTCGCCTGTCTCCCGATCTGTCTTCACGTCGCTCAAGAAGAGCAGCATCATGTGTTTCGTCATGCCATATTCCTTCCCACCATCTCGACAGCGCCTTTTGTTTTCCATCGCTCACATTTCATTGTACAAGAAAATTTCGATATTTCTTGCGAAAATCCCTGCAAACACTCCAAAATCCTTGTCATGCGTTTCTCGCAAGTGCTATACTTTTGTTGAAATCCAAAGAATCAGGGAGGCGGCAATCGATGGGAGAAAAAAAGAAGAAAGATTGGAATGTGCAGTTTTTCAGCGATTACGACACCGTTCGTCGTTATTTGCGGCCCATTTCGTATGGATGCTTTGCACCGCGCGATATTGCAAAGCTGCTCGGCAGCCATGCAAGCAGCTATTCGCATACCATCCAGCACCTGCGGGAGTGCCTGCCCGACGGGAGCCTGATGGATATCGATGAACTGCTCAGTGCCAAGGAACAGCGCGTGCAGATTCTCGGCGACAGCTATCGGACGTCGAGTACGCCCTTTGCTGAAACGTACTACCTTCGCACGCTTTCGGAAAACGAAATTTACTTCTACCTGCATCTGCCACGCTTCCTGTCTCTCGAAGAACTCACGCCGACCGACCGGCAGAGCGCAAAGATCCGGGGCCGTATCAACGGCAGAGCGCCAGGGAGAAGCAGCCAGAAAAAAGAAACAGCTTCGGACGAGACATCGGCCGACTTTGATGCTGTCAGCTGGATTCCGACGTATCAGCTTCATCTTCCGCCAGAGGAAAAAGATCCAGGCACCCGCGCCCAGATGGCAGACGATGCCAAACAGCCCTATTGGGACAAGCCGAATGGATTTGATACGCGCTCAATCCAAGGATACCTCGAAGAGCTCGTGCGGCGGGGATACCTCTGCCATACGGGAAAGAAAGGAAAGCCAAGCTATCAGGTGACGGAAGACGTCCTTGCGGGCCTCTCAACGGCAGAACTTGCGACGTTGCGCTTTGCCGTTGATTTCTATCGCGAAATCTCGCCACTCCAAGTGCCGGGCTATTTCCTCTCCTCCCAGCTCGGATGGCGGACTGGCCAGCCGGAGATCGAGCGTCCCTTCCAGATCGTCGGTGGAGACCCGCGGCGCATCATCGACGATGACATCATCTATAAAGTCTTGCAAGCCATCGAGCTGGATGAAGAAATCGAATTTCTCTACCGTGAACCGACCTGGCGGGAAAGCCGCGATGCGAAGAAGACGGCCGATCAGGCAAGCGAAGCCCAGGAATGGGACAAAGAATATTTCTATTGGAAAAGAAAATATCCAGGCCTGGCAGAAATCTTCCGGCGCGATCATCCGCGTCCAGAAGTTGACGAGCACTATCGCCATGCGTTCCCCGCCGCCATCACCATCGATGACCTCGCCGGAGGGCGCCAGCAGCTCATCGACGTTCACGGGAATGCCTATCGTCTCGAAGACATCCGGAACGTGCGGCCGCATACCCGCAACGATGCACCGCCTCTGAAAGCGCGGAAGCCATCCGAGCGCAAGCTCGAATTTCTCCTGCATGCACGGGATGACGCGCACGAAGAAGCTCTCTGCCGGTCGGTGCAGCATCATCTCGGGGATGTGACCGTCACCCGCGAAGCGGATCACATCCTCCACTGCACGATGCGCTGCGGCAACGACCTCTTGCGCCAGCTGCCGCTCCTGCGCCAATACCTTCCCTTCATCGAAATCCTTGCAACGGATCCAAATGCGCGCGACTTGCGGCGCCGCATGAAAGACAGCATCGAGGAGGCGCTCGCCCATTATGAAGAAGGATGAACTGAAAGAACGCTATGACGAACTCATGCACCCGATGGAAAACCGGGTCTTTGCAGCGCTCGCGCGTATCGTCCAAGAGCTCGCAGACGGCGAAGATCTCACGCGTAAGGAGCTCCTGCACCGCCTGCCGTATCATGCAGGCGAGACGGCCGCCAATCAGGAGCAGGCGCTCCATTTCATCAATACAGCATTCTGCTTCGATGATGCGCTCACAGCAGACGACTGGGAGGACACAGCTTTTCTCCCGACTGCGAATCAGATCCCGTTTCCGTGGCGGCTTTCCTTTGTGGAAAAACGCTGGCTGCGGACGCTCGTCCTGTCACCAGATGCCAGCTTCCTGCTGCCAGAGGATCTGCGAGAAAAACTGAAGGATGCGCTGAAGGATGTCCCGCCGCTGGATCTCTCCTTTGTCCGGCGGTCGCAGCTCGCAGGCGACGATCTCACGAGTCCTGAAACCCTTGCCGTGCTCCAGGCCGTCTTTGCCTGCGTACGGAAGAAATATACGCTTCTGCTCCCCACGAAGGAGCAGCTCGCGCCCCTGCGCATCCGCTACAACTTCCGCACGAACCGTTACAGTCTCATCGCTCTCCCCATCGGGGAAAAAGAAGCATCCCCGATCCGTCTTCATGTCAAGGATCTCATCGGGGCAAAACTCGGTCTGCCGCGCAAAGAAAAAGACATCATCGAAACCGAAGATGTCTATCAGAAATACCTTGATGATCACCGTGTGACGATACGCCTGCGCCTTGAAGACAACCGCAACGCCCGCGAGCGTTGCTATGCGCTGTTCGCTTCGTTTGACAAAACGTCTATCTATCTTGAAAAAGAGAATGCCTACCGCATCGACCTATCCTATTATGACTTCGACCATGAGGACATCCTTTCCCGCCTACTCTCCCTCGGCCCCGTCGTTACTGTCCTGCCGCAGGAAGGAAACGAGGAAGCAAAACGCCTGCGTCACGACATCGTAAAGGCTTTGCGCGAAGCTCTGCCGTACTATCAAGAATAGAAAGGAGTGCCGAACTATGAATCAGTTGGAACTTCGCCCCGGAAAATTCACTTACAGCCCAGAGGATGACAGCCTCCGGCAAACACTTCCCATCATAAATATCTTTATCGACGGTGCAGATTTCATCAAGCAGGTACGAGAGTGGACGTATGATGAGACCCTCAGTCCGCTCGAACCCAAAATGCTGTATGAGATGCTACACCATGAATGGAAAAACAAGGACAAAGTCTTCATCGGCGGGTGTTCCTGCGGACAGGCGATGTGTAATCCGCTCTACGCGCACATCGAAGAGAAAAAATATACCATCATCTGGAGCGACATTACCCATCCTGTGGATGAACCAGAGAGAGCATATACCCAGCGACTCAAGATGAATCCAATCATCTTTGACAAAGAAGCTTATTTCGCAGAGTTAGCCAAGATGAAAGATTGGCTGATCGAAAACATATACTGAAATGCCTCCGCAAGAAGGCTGCGCCATATACAAAAGACCGCCGGACAAACGTTCGACGGTCTTTTTCTTATGCCGCAAGCGGCATGGCTATACGCGCGACTTCCTCGACTGGCCCACAAACAGAAACCTTCTGGGGTTTCAATGCCGCAAGCGGCAATGCTATACGCGCGACTATAACCGTTCATATTTTAACTTTTTTGATTTAGGAGTTTCAATGCCGCAAGCGGCAATGCTATACGCGCGACCCCGATAATCGACAGCAACAAATTGTGCTGTTTAAAGTTTCAATGCCGCAAGCGGCAATGCTATACGCGCGACGGTTGATGTGCGCTTTGTCGAATGGGTTTTGTAAGTTTCAATGCCGCAAGCGGCAATGCTATACGCGCGACTGGGATCAACATACTTCTCGAATTCTTTCGAGTCCGTTTCAATGCCGCAAGCGGCAATGCTATACGCGCGACTCTGTCTCTCGCGGCCCGCATAATTGCTGGGCTCATACAGAGATTTTCACAACCTTCCCGTTTTTCCTCGAAATAGGTGCATTTTTCGAGGACACCGTGTTTTCAAAATCGCCGAAAACATCATGTTATCCCTTGATTTCCAAGGGCTTATCGTGTCCACGATTTTTTGTTGCAACCTCCCCCGTTTTTCGGGACAAAAACGAAAAAATTACTCAACTTTCCCACGCCAAATTTCCAAGCAATCCCTGTACATATCTGCTCTGAGAGGCAAACCAGTCCGACAGTAAACTTTTCACGAGTTTTGTGC
>OMZR01000039.1 GCA_900315575.1 uncultured Veillonellaceae bacterium | reverse complement strand
CAGACCTCTCGTCCGCCGGACACCGCATGATCGGCATCCTGATTTTCTCCGTCATCATCTGGATGACCGAGGCCGTCTCGTACCCGGTTTCGTCGGGCATCATCATCTCGCTCATGGCGTTCCTGCTCGGCACGGCGCCTGACATGGCGAACCCGTCGAAGCTCCTCGGCACGTCGGCGGGACTGAAGCTCGCGCTCGCAGGCTTCTCGTCGTCGGCACTCGCGCTCGTCGGTGCGGCCATGTTCATCGCTCGAAGATCGGCGCGAAGACGAACCACGTCCTCGCGGGCGTCATCCTCACAGGCTTCGTGCTGAGCTTCTTCGTGCCGAGCACCACGGCGCGCGTCAGCTGCATGGTGCCGATCGTCATGGGCATCATCGCCGTTTTCGGTGTCTCGCGGAAGAGCAAGTTCGCGGCCATCATGCTCATCGCCGTCGCACAGGCCGACAGCATCTGGAACGTCGGCATCAAGACGGCCGCTGCGCAGAACATGGTCGCGCTCGGTTTCATCGAGAAGCAGCTCGGCACGACGATCAGCTGGCTCGACTGGTTCATCGCCGCCGCGCCGTTCGCCGTCATCATGAGCGTGCTGCTGTATTTCGTCCTGCTGAAGATGATGCCGCCAGAAATGAAGGAAATCGAGGGCGGCAAGGAAAAAATCGCAAAAGAGCTTCGCGCCCTCGGCCCCATGGGCAGCGACGAAAAGAAGCTCATGATCCTCTCGTGCATTTTGCTGTTCTTCTGGGCGACGGAAAAGAAAGTCCATCCCTTTGACACGTCCTCGACGACGATTGTCGCCATCACGCTGATGATGCTGCCGGGCATCGGCATCATGACGTGGAAAGAAGCCCAGCAGCGCATCGGCTGGGGCACGCTGATGCTGTTCGGCGTCGGCATCAGCCTCGGTTCGGCCATCCTCTCGACGAAGGCCGGTGCCTGGATTGCGCATGAAATCGTCACGAGTTTCCATCTCTTCGACGCGACGGGCTTCTTCATCATTGCCGTGCTCGCGCTGTTCCTCATCGTCATCCATCTCGGCTTCGCGAGCGCGACAGCGCTCTCGTCTGCGATGATCCCGATCTGCATCTCCGTCCTGCAGGGCGCGGCCGAGCACAATCCTTTGAACGTCGTCGGCATGGTCATGATCCTGCAGTACACGATCTGCTTCGGCTTCATCCTGCCCGTCAATGCCCCGCAGAACATGATCGCCTACAGCACGGAGACCTTCGAAGTCAAAGACTTCATCAAGACCGGCATCCCGCTGACGATCCTTGCCTACCTCGTGACGCTGCTGCTTACGAAGACGTATTGGACATGGATGGGGCTCGTGCTGTGAGTTGTAAATCGATGATACCTGAATGGTAAGGAGGCTGTTGCAGTTAGCGATTTTTCGCTACTGCGCAGCCTTTTCTTTGTGTCATGGAGACAAGTGGTGACATAACTGCAACATCTCTTTTTATTTGCAAAGAGGATTTTTCCAATTCGTGGAGAATTTCATAAGAGAAATGAGAAGCGTCCCACGGCGGCGGAGGACTGGAGAGAGGTGTTGCCAATGCATGCGGATGTGATTTTGAAATGGGCGCGGGAGCATGCGCATGGACAGTGGATGACGGAGAAGGAGTTCGACTTTTTGTTCTGTGATTTCTTCAGCAAGCGGCAGCTGCGGGAGATTCGCCAGATTTTGAATGACAATGGCATTGTATTCGTGAAGGAACTGCCGGCCGAGGCGTTGGAGACGGTGCCAGCATCAGAAGTATCAGAAGTATCGGAAGCAACGAAAGTGGAAGACGCCGCAGTGACGGCTGCGGAGGCGGACGATGATGCATTTGATACGGAGGATGCGTTGCAGCAGGATCAGGACTGGGGGGATAGCGCAGAGGTTGGCGAGGATACGCGGCCGTTTGATGAGCAGACGCGGCTCGCGCATGAGTGGAATCTGCCTCGTTCGAATCTCTCGAATGAGGTGTTGTGCCAGATGATTCAGGAGGGAAACCGTCAGGCGCGGCAGGATCTCCTCGTGAACAATCGAAACCTTGTCCTTGCCTATGTGCAACGCTATCTCCGTTCACCATGGTGCCACCTTTCCAAGGAGGATTTGGAGCAGATTGGGTTGGAGGGCATGCTGAAGGCGGCGGAGCGCTACGATCCAAAGCGGGCGAAGTTTTCCACGTATGCGACGTTCTGGATTCGGCAGGCGATCGAGCGGGCAATGATGGACGAGGGCACGATGATTCGCGTGCCGGTTCACATGCATGAATTCATCCGCAAAGTGACGCGCATGGACAGTGAGCTGGACCGCGATGGCGTGAAGGATAAGGAAAAGCGATGGCGGAAGATTGCAGCATCACTAAACAAGCTGGACAAGTCCGTGACCTTCGCACATGTGCAGCGGGCGTTTGCCATCCGTGATATGTTTTTGCACTATGCATCGCTCGACATGCCGGTCGGCGAGGATGGCGATACGTCACTTGGCGATTTCATGGCGGACGAGACGGAGCCGGATGTGGATGCGTTGCTTTGGAAGGAAGAATTCCGCAATATCATGATGGAGCTGCTCGAGGATTTGAAGCCGCGCGAAGCGCGCGTCCTCATGATGCGATACGGACTTGACGACGGAAGACCGAAGACGCTCGAGGAAGTCGGACAGGCCTTGGGCGTGACGCGCGAACGCATCCGCCAGATCGAAAGCAGGGCGCTCCGACGTCTCCAGCACACAGTGAAACGCTCTGTTCACTATTCTATATTGAAAGAGGCATGTCATGAACATCCAGACCCACATCGCATCGAAAATCAAGAACCTCCAAAGCGAACCTGACACGATCGTTGTGCTCCAGGGCGTGCCGCTGGCGATACTGCCGGACGCATTCGCCGCCGAGCTCGCCACGATTGACTGGGCGGCGCTGCTTTCGCATCCGATTAACTATTTCACGCAGGAGATCGTCACGAAACAGCGCCACGTGCTGCTCATCGAAGAATACCGGTTGCTGAAGGCGTATCTTTTGACAGAGTTCCCCGAAATCATGATCGTGCGGAACAATCTCTACATCGACACATACCCCGTCGCGGCCGCGTGGCCGGCGGACGTGCGCACGGCACTCCTCGCGCATTTCGATGCGGATGCCGGCGAGGAGACGGACCTGCGGGCGGCGGAGAACGCGATGGGGATTTACGGCGCGCTCTTCGAGCAGGACGGCCGCCTCTATGCCGCGTACCCCGAGGAGGAGACGTCGTCGAAAGTCTTTGACGAGCCGCTGTTCGACGAAGTCGCGAGGAAGCTGCCGACGCAGAAAGCGGAAAAGGCGCGGAACCTGCTCGACGAGACGGACTACCTCGCGCTCGTGTGCGAGGTACTGGAAAAACCTGCAGGCCCAGTCGCGCTGCGCATCACAGATTATACCGGTGGGAAGGAGCGATTGCAGCAGCGGCTCGTGCTGCTCGCGTCCGTCGCGGACGTGCAGCTCGTTCTCGCCGAGGAAGCCGCGCCGTCGGAGACGTTCGAGCATCGCGCCATCTATACCGAGCTCTTGCAGACGTACTGGCACGCCGATGCCTTCCGCACCTTCCAGGTATACGATCTTGCGGCGCTCGCGCGTGGGGAGAAGAAGCTCCGCACGGTCTCGCAGGAGGCCGTCATCGCGCAGTTCGTGCAGGAGGCCGAGGCGTGCGGGCGCGGCGAGCAGCCGCGCGACCTTTTCGTCACGGCGCCGACGGGCGCGGGCAAGTCCGCGATGTTCCAGATCCCCGCGATGGTCCTCGCGAAAGAGCAGAAGCTCATGACGCTCGTCATCTCGCCGCTCATCGGCCTCATGAACGACCAGGTCGCCGGCCTCGAAGGCCGCACGTATGCCGGTGCGGCGACGATCAACTCCGACATCACGCCGATTCAAAAGCAAGAGATCATGGCAAAGGTCCAGGATGGCACGTATGATATCCTGTACCTTTCGCCCGAGACGCTGCTCGCGCGCAGTGACGTCGAGCAGCTTATCGGCGATCGCACGCTCGGCGCCATCGTTGTCGATGAGGCGCACATCGTCACGACGTGGGGCAAGCAGTTCCGCCCCGATTACTGGTACCTTGGCGACCATATCCGCAAGCTCCGCAAGCATCAGATTCAGGAAAAAGCGCGCGATTTCCTCGTTGCGGCCTTCACGGCGACGGCCATCTACGGCGGTCGCGAGGACATGTACGGCGAGACCATCGACAGCCTTCACATGATTGAGCCCATTACGTATCTCGGTTACGTCAAGCGCGCGGACGACATCCACATCACCATCGAGCCTTTGGAGACGGAGAAGGGCGGACGCTTCGAGTACGAGCTCGATAAATTCAAAAAGCTCGAAGCGTTGATCAAAGGCGCTTTGATGGTTGAGCGCAAGACGCTCATTTATTTCCCGACGGTCAGCCTCATTCGCAAGTTCTGGGACCACCTCGGCGGCAGTACGAAAAAGCGGTCTATCGCCATGTATTACGGCTCGATGGACAGCCGCGAGAAGCAGGCGAACTACGAAGCGTTCCTCAAAGGTGGAAAGCCCATCATGCTCGCGACGAAAGCCTTTGGCATGGGTATCGACATCGACGACATCGAAAACATTATCCACTTCGCGCCGACGGGGAACGTTTGCGACTATGTGCAGGAAATTGGCCGTGCTGCGCGCAAAAAAGGTCTCGAAGGCGAAGCCATCTATCCCTACAACGCGCATGACTTTCGCTACATCAACCAGCTTCAGGGCATGTCCGCCATCCGCATGTGGCAGCTCGTCGGCATCGTCAAGAAGCTCCTCCAGACGTACCACGCGCTGCGGGCTGAGCGTCGCGGCACGTATACGAAGAAGCGCAACGCCATGCTGCTCGACGCGGAAAATTTCGTCTATCTCTTCGGCGGCGACGCAGGCGACCAGGACAGCGCCATCGCGAAAGTCAAGACAGCGCTCCTGCTCATCCAGAAGGACTTCGAGCAGCAGCGCGGCTTCTCGCCCATCACCGTGCGCCCCATCCCGCTGTTCGGCCGCGGCTTCTTCGCCATCCAGCCCGCCGTCCAGCGCACACTGCGCAAAGCTTTCCCCAAGACTGTGACGGAGCTCGACGAAGCGCACCACATCTGCAGCGTTGAGCTCGAGGCCATCTGGAAGCGTGCCTATGGCAGCGAATCGTTCCCGAAATTCAAGTACCTCGTCTATTCGCGCGACGGCGATTTCTCCTTCAACCAGCAGTACGCCATGCAGCCGGCCCTCTGCGTCGACATCGCGGTCGGTGCGGGCGGCATGGGCGCCTTTTGGAACTGCTGGAAGCCGCTCAAGGATACCATTTACCAGGGTCTCAGCGAAAACCGCTACCGCAAGCCTGAGGAGCTCGCCTCCGTTCTCACGGCTGCGACGCCGTTCAAGAGCTACGAAGCCAGCGCTTTTATCGACGTTCTGCTCGCGTCCATCGACGTCTACCTGCGGCAGTTCTCCCACGGCTTCCAGCCCGTGATAAAAGTGCGGACGCTCAAGAACGGCGAGCGCCAATATCTCTTCAACCGTTCCGTGCGGCAGTTCTTCGGATGGGTCGAGCATTGGTTCCATGCCATCGAAGATGGGATGCACGACGGGCAGCTCTACCTCGTGCAAAAAGAGGAAAAGGGGGCCGCGAGCATCGTGCTCGGCCTCCTCGAAGCACTGAATGTCCTTTCCTTTGAAATGAAAGGCGGCGCCGACAGCAAGCTCTACATCTACATGTACCAGACCGAGCCGCTTGCAAACATTGTCCGCCAGCCGAAGGCCTATCGCAACCACCTGCTCAGCGAAATCTACGCCCGCCACCGCCTCTCCGTCGCCATGCTAACATACCTCTACGAAAGCGGCTGGTCGAGCGAAAAAATCTGGGACGCGCTCGAGGATTATTTCCTCGGCATTGTGCCGGAGGAAGTGAAGAAAAAAGCATTTCCCGAAGCGGAAGAAGCGTAAGGATAGATTTTGTGCGAGAAAAAGGGGCTGTTGCAGTTAGCGATTTTTCGCTGCTGTACAGCCCTCTTTTCGTATCGTGGAGACAAGTTGAGATTCTCGCGCTCATTTTTGTGTCAAACGCTGAAAAACGGGCATAGAAATCCAGACGGTTCTAAAAAACGTCTTTTTCTATGCCCGTTTTCATTTGTCTGGACGGCTTTACGCCGCTTCCTTTACCGGTATGCGGTGGCGGCTTGCCGTTCCATGCTGGATTTTATGGTGCAATTTTTGAATGTTATGCGCCATGGCCAGGAGGTCGACGGCGACGAGCGCATTTTCCGTGCCGCGACAGAGGAATCTGCGGAAGTTCATGTCGGCCTTGATGTCTGCAAATGCTCCTTCTGCCTGGATGCTCCGGTTCATCCGCAGTTCTATGCCTTCCTCCGATGTGATTCGTTTTCGATCTTCTTGTCGCTGGCGCAGGAACTTCTTCGCGACGGTGAGGTGCTTCGTCCGTTCTTCCATCGGCTTCTTGAAGTGGTTTCCGTGGATGCAGTTTTCCTTCATCGGACAGCCCGTGCAATCTTCGCAGGCATAGTATGTTTTCTCGCTCTTATACCCCGTCTTCGTCTTTGACTGGTACGTCCGCTCGGCTTTCAGCTTGCGGCCGTTCGCGCAAAGGTAAGCATCTTCGCCCTGGAGGTAGGTCATGTTCTCGAAGCGCCCGATGTCGTTCTTCCATTTCCGCGTCTTGCTCTTCTCGTAGTTGATGGGCTTGATAAACGACTTCATGCCGTGGGTTTCAAGATAGGTATAGTTCTCTTCGCTTTCGTAGCGACGTTCTCGCAGCGTGTTCCGTAGTACTGTTCGAACTCTCGCAGGAACGGGACGAGCGTGCTGGTGTCAGTTGCCTGCGGCCCGACGCTCGCCCAGAGGATGAACTCTGAGTCGCTGCCGTACTGGACGTTGTAAGCAGGCTTGAGCTGGCCGTTCCTCATGGCGTCTTCCTTCATGCGCATGAAGGTCGCGTCCTTGTCGGTCTTCGCAAAGCTGTTACGCCCTTTCATGTCATGGAGCCTCGCACCGTAATCTTTGAGTCTTGCGATGCAGCTCTCGAGTTCTTCGAAGGTGCGCTGGAGCTGCGTCTTCCGCTTTCCCGAACCGTGGACGAAGACGATGCCATCTTCCGAGATTTTTCGGCGGAGCTTGCGGCGCAGGCGCTTGAGGTGGCGCATCCGGATGACGTCTCCATGGGGGATGCGGATGCCGAAGTCCGTCTCCGCCTGCGAGAAGAATGCTGGAAGTTTCGCAAGGAGATTTGCTGGGTGCTTCTCGACGGATTTCCGCCAGACGAACTTGTACTTGTTGGCGACGGATTCGATCTTCGTGCCGTCGATGAAGATGTCGTGCAGGGAGACGGCTCCGAGCTTTTCGAGGAGGTTCCCCATCTGCGCGAGGATGTCCCGGATGCAGGGGCGCAGGCGCTTCGTGAAGAAACGGGAGACGGTCGCATGGTCCGGTGCAGGCTTTCCTTCCAGCAGATACATGAACTTGATATTGCTGCGGCAGGCTTCCTCGATTCTGCGCGTGGAGAAGATGCGGTTCGCGTAGGCGTAGACAAGGATGGCGAGCATCTGCGCTGGCGACGCCTGATTTCGATTGACGTGATGGCAATTCTGATACAGGGCCGACAAATTCATTCCTCCAATGCAATAGCGCACCAGGCGGACGGGATCATCCTTGGGAATCTGTAATTCGACATTGAGGGGGAGCACCAGTTGATATGGTTGCTCCAATGAAGTATAATCTTGCATGGAATTGAGATTTTGCATAGTTCAATTCTACACGAAATCCCGGGCTTTTTACAGTCCGGGATTTTTGCGCACGAAATAGAGGCTGCTGCAAATAACTGCAACAGCCCCCTTTTCTTTTTTCGTGTCAAATCAGAGACAATTTACGCGAAAAATGATATAATACACGAGGACAATGATAATGAAAGGAGACGGAGCGGATGGAGGAGCTGCGGCGCGGGATGGAAGAGCGATGGCAGAAGCTTCGTGCGTTCTGTCAGGAGCAGCCGAAGCAGGCGGCGGAAGCTGGGGCTTTGGTGCTGCTGCTCTGTTTCGCGGCCGCACTGTTCCTCTGGAAGGATGCGGATGACGAACGGCTGGCGCTGAAGCAGCCGCCTGCCACGTCTGCGCCAGCTGAGTCAAAGCAGAATGGCCCGTCGCGCCTCGAAGTGAAGGGCGCGGAGGAAGCCGAGGCGGGCGGCGAGCTGCGGAATCCTTTCTCGATGCTCCATGAGACGCGTGCCGAAATGGTGGCCGCGCCAAAACCGGTGAAAGAAGCAAAGCCGCAGGCGGCAGAGAAAAACGAAACCGCGAACGCGAAGCCAGCAAAGCCGCCAGCCGCGCCTGTTGCAAAAGACAGCGCCCCTGCCGTGGATGGTGCGGGCACGGCAGAGCCGCAGGCACCGGCGCTCGTTCTGAAGGGCGTCGCGAGCGGCAATGGCCAGACGCTCGCCGTCATCCGTGCGGATGGCAAGAGCCATCTTGTCTCGGAGGGCGAGACCGTCGGCGGCTACACGGTTGCCGCGATCGGCAGCGACAGCGTGACGCTTGCGGGCGATGGCGGGACGCTCGTGCTGCAGCTGCGCGATTCATGACGCGCGATTTGCAAAGCGGCTGCTGTTTTGTATCCTGTATCCTTGCCAAATCGCGGGAAACCATCTACAATAGATGACATGTTAACTTGTCAACCAATCATCTAGTGGAGGTGCAACTTTATATGAAGCGAATTTCCGTCGAACTCGTGCCGCGCGATGAGGAGAGCCTGCGCGAGCAGCTTGCCATCGCGAAGAAGGCCGCGAGCCGTGCCGATGTCATCAACATCCCTGACCTCCTGCGGCTGCCCGTGCGGAGCTGGGAGGGCGCGGCCATCGCGCAGGAGTATTTTCCTGCTGTCATGCCGCACATCCGCGCGATGGACATCGACCTTTCGCAGCCTCTCTCGATGAAGGAGTATCTGCGTGCGCACAATATCCGCGAGGTGCTCGTCATCCAGGGCGACCCGCCGCAGGATATGCGCCACAAGGTCTATCCGACGACGACGACGGACGTGCTGCGGAAATTCCACGAGGAGATGCCCGAGGTCAAGACATATGCGGGCATCGACCAGTATCGCGGCTCGATGAGCAAGGAGCTCTATCGCATCGAGCGCAAGCTGCAGTCGGGCGCAGCGGGCTTCTTCACGCAGCCGTTCTTCGACCTGCGGCTCGTCGGCATCTATGCCGACATGTTCGAGAGCCTCGGCGTCACGGATGTCTACTGGGGTGTGTCGCCTGTCCTTTCTGACCGCTCGCAGAGCTATTGGGAACGCAAGAACAAGGTCGTGTTCCCGAAATCGTTCGAGCCGACGCTGGACTGGAGCATCCAGTTCACGCGCGAGGTGCTGCAGTTCGCGGACGAGCGGGACGCGAGCCTCTATGTCATGCCCATCAAGACGAACCTCGAGGCCTACCTCGAAGGCGTCTTTCAATAAGTGTTCACTGTGAATTCTGATAGGGGAGAAAGCCATGTTCAAGATTTTGAAGAAAGAAGAGCTTTCGCCGAATGTCTATGCGATGGAGATCGACGCTCCGCGCGTGGCGAAAAAGGCAGAGCCGGGGCAGTTCATCGTGCTGCGCGTCAATGAAGAGGGCGAGCGCATCCCGCTGACGATTGCGAATTTCGACCGCGAGACGGGACGCATCCTCATCGTGTTCCAGGTCATCGGCGCATCGACGATGGAGCTTGCGGCGCTGAACGAGGGTGACGACATCCTCGATTTCGTCGGCCCGCTCGGCCGTCCGTCGGAAATCGGCAAACTCGATGGCACGATGGTCGTCGTCGGCGGCGGTATCGGCGTCGCGCCGACGTTCCCGATTGCGCGCGCGATGAAGGAAGCCGGCAACAAGGTCATCGCAATCATGGGCGCGAAGACGAAGGACATCCTCATCATGGAAGATGAGATGAAAGAGGTCACGGACGAAATCGTCGTGACGACGGATGACGGCTCGCGCGGCATCAAGGGCTTCGTGACGAATGCCGTGCAGGCGCTCGTCGACCGCGGCGAGAAGATCGCGCAGATCACGGCCATCGGCCCGGTCATCATGATGAAGAGCGTGGCAGATGCAACGCGCGATCTTGGCATCAAGACCGTCGTGTCGCTGAACCCGATCATGGTCGATGGCACGGGCATGTGCGGCGGCTGCCGCGTGACGGTCGGCGATGAGACGAAGTTCGCCTGCGTCGACGGGCCAGAGTTTGACGGTCATCTCGTCGATTTCAAGGGTCTTATGAGCCGCCAGCGCATGTATCGCGACATGGAGACCGAGGAAAAGGATCACGTCTGCAAGATCGGCCTGGGGAGGAACTGACATGGCGCTTTCACTGAAGAAACATCCAATGCCCGTGCAGGACGCGAAGGTTCGCGCACATAATTTCGACGAGGTCGCGCTCGGCTATGACGAGGAGACGGCTGTCGCAGAGGCGGAGCGCTGCCTGCATTGCAAGGTGCCGCAGTGCCGCAAGGGCTGCCCGGTCTCCATCAACATTCCGGAGTTCATCGCAAAAATCAAAGAGCGCGACTATGATGGCGCTGTTGCGAAAATCAAGGAATCGAACTCGCTGCCGGCCGTCTGCGGCCGTGTCTGCCCGCAGGAGAATCAGTGCGAGAAGTTCTGCATCCTCGGCAAGAAGGGCGAGTCCGTCGGCATCGGCCGCCTCGAGCGCTTCGTCGCTGACCGTGCACTCGAAAAAGGCGAGAAGGTCGAAAAGCCGGAAGTCGCAGCGGATGCGCAGTCCGTTGCCGTCATCGGCTCGGGCCCGTCCGGCCTTGCCTGCGCGGGCGACCTCGCGAAGAAGGGCTACAAGGTCACGATTTTCGAGGCGCTCCACAAAGCGGGCGGCGTGCTGTCGTACGGCATCCCGGAGTTCCGCCTGCCGAAAGACCGCGTCGTGCAGAAGGAAATCGAGAACATCCAGGCGCTCGGCGTCAAGATTGAGCTCGATTCCGTCGCGGGACGTCTTTACACGGTCGATGAGCTCATGAACGAAGAGGGCTTCGACGCTGTCTTCATCGGCACGGGCGCTGGTCTGCCGCGCTTCCAGAACATCCCGGGCGAGAGCCTCAACGGCGTCTATTCCGCCAATGAGTTCTTGACGCGCTGCAACCTCATGAAGGCATACAAGTTCCCAGAGTACGCGACGCCAATCAAGGTCGGCAAGCGCGCGGCCATCATCGGCGGCGGCAACGTCGCGATGGATGCGGCACGCACGGCGCTGCGCCTTGGCGCGGAGCACGTCTCCATCGTCTATCGCCGCAGCGCGGCCGAGCTGCCCGCACGCGCCGAGGAAGTCGAGCATGCAAAGGAAGAGGGCATCGACTTCCAGCTGCTGACGAACCCCGTGGCTATCGAGGACAATGGCGAAGGCTGGGTGAAGTCCATGCGCTGCATCCGCATGGAGCTCGGCGAACCGGATGCGAGCGGACGCCGCCGCCCCGTGCCCATCGAGGGCTCGGAATTCGACATCGACGTCGATACGGTCATCGTCGCCATCGGCACGGGCCCGAACCCGATCATCGCGCATACGACGCCGGGTCTCGAGACGACGAAGCGCGGCAATATCGCGGCCGACGAAGAGACGGGCGCAACGAGCAAGCCCGGTGTCTTTGCAGGCGGCGACATCGTGACGGGTGCGGCAACGGTCATCCTCGCCATGGGCGCGGGCCGCAAGGCGGCTGCCGCCATCGACGAATACCTCCAGAAGAAGAAAGCGCAGGCATAAAAGCATGATGGATTTTGCGGCCATCGACTTCGAGACGGCCACGGCAAAGCGCGACTCGGCGTGCAGCGTCGCCGTCGTCGAGATTCGCGGCGGGAAGCTCGTGAATTCTTACTATTCGCTGATCCAGCCGCCGGGCAATGCCTATCACTGGTTCAACACGAAAATTCACGGCATCACGCGCGAGGACACGGCCGACGCGCCGGATTTCGCAGGCATCTGGCCGGAGCTTTCGGAGCATCTCGCGGGCCGCATCGTTGTTGCGCACAATGCGCGCTTCGACATGGGCGTGCTCGCGGCCTGCCTCGCGCGGCAGGGCCTGCGCGCGCCCGCCTTTTCCTACTGCGACACCGTTGCGATTTCGCGCAAGGTCTGGCCGATGCTCGCCAATCACAAGCTCGGCACGGTCGGCGCATTCCTCCATATCAAGTTCCATCATCACAATGCGCTCGACGACGCGAAGACGTGCGCGGCCATCCCGATTTATGCGGGGCGTGCGGTCGGCGCCGAGGATTTTTCGGCGCTCGCTCATGATCTCGGCGTGCGCGTCCAGAAGTTCGGCCAGCGCTGAAACAGTTTTTGGCAAGGATGCCGGGACGTGGGCGTTAGAAAGAAGATGTATGTAGATGATTCTCATCAGTGCCTGCCTCGTCGGACATCGTGTCCGTTTCGACGGCGGCGTCAAGACGAATGATCTTCTCATGAAGTACAATGCGCGCGGGCGCTTCATCGCCGTCTGCCCGGAGTGCTTCGCCATGTTGCCGATTCCGCGGCCGCCGATGGAGCTCCAGCGCACATCGGGCGAGAAAGTCCTCGCGGGCAAGGGGCATGCACTCGACGAGAACGGGCAGGACACGACGGAGTACCTCATCACGGGCGCGGAAAAAGTGCTGAAGATTGCCGAGGCGTACCATGTGCGCGCCGCGATCCTCAAGGAGCGCAGCCCGTCGTGCGGCACGCATTTCGTCCATACGGGCAAGTTCGACGGCAAGACGATGAAAGGCATGGGCGTCTGTGCGGCGCTTTTAGAGGCGCACGGCATCAAGGTCTACTCGGATGAAGAGATGACGGTCGGCCGTCTCGAGTCGCTGCTCTCGGAAGACAAGCTCCGTGACAGGGACTGAAGCCCTAAAACTCCTCCTTTGCGCTTCTAAGCCTTTTCTGTTACAATAAAAGCAGAAAAGAAGAGAAGTGCTTTTGAGAGAACTTGGAGGGACCCTATCATGAAGAACTTGAAACGCATCGCAGGCCTCACGCTGGCCGCCAGTCTCCTTGGCGCGTCGGCGATGGCCGCACCTGTCAACCAGATGGCGGCGCATGAGACCGCCATCGGCGCGAACACGAAAGGCGCCTACATCGAGCACAAGGTCACGAACAAGGCGACCCTTGGCTACGAATACATGGACCGCGACGAGTATCAGAATCAGGATGCTGCCTATCTGCAGTATGACATCATCGGTTCCGAGGTCAAAGCCATTGGCGGCTACCGCTGGAATCTGCCGGGTGACAAGAGCAACGCCTTCATCGGCGCTGCTGTCAGTACGCCGAAAGTTTTCGGTTTTGACGCTTATGCGTCGTATGCCGCTGGCAAAGACTTCAGCGAGACGCAGGTCGGCATCAACAAGAACATCATCGCGAATCTTGACGCCAATCTCAACTATCACAACTTCAAACCAGACGAAGGCCATCACGAAGATGGCATCGGCGTCGGCGTGACGCTGAAGTTCTGAAACCTTTGGAAGCCCCCCTCTCAGAGGGGGGACGGGCCCGAAGGGCGGGGGGAGTCCCCTGCATGACGCATCAATATGCATGACGTAACTTTCGCGGGTGCGATTACGAACTGTTACTGGATTCAGTAGCAGTTCTTTTTTTGCCCAATCAGTTAACCAATTATATTTTATAGGTTGACAATCAACTCATTTAAGCGTATCATAACAGAAGCGATACGAAAGGAGAGAAATATCCAATGAAAAACATGCAACTGCGCGAACTCGTGCTCTGCGCGCTGTTCATCGCGCTCATCACGGTCGGCACGTTCGTGCGCATCCCGGTCGGAACGGACGTCTACACGCTCCAGTTCCTCTTCACGCTGCTCGCGGGACTCCTGCTCGGTGCGCGGCTTGGTGCGGTCGCCGTCGCGGCATACATCCTCTTGGGCCTCGTCGGCGTGCCGGTCTTCGCTTCGGGCGGCGGGCCGGCCTATGTCTTGCAGCCGACGTTTGGCTATCTTTTGGGCTTCGTTCTGCAGGCGTGGTTCTGCGGGCGCTACGCGCGGCGCGTTTCGCACGTCTCGTTCAAGACGTTGCTGCTCGTCAATGTCGGCGGTATGGCGATCGTCTACCTCATCGGCATCAGCTGGTTCTACATCTTCTCAAACTACGTCATCGACGCGCCGATCGCGCTCTGGGCGGCCATCTTCTACTGCGGCATCTTGCAGGCACCGCCGGACTTCCTGCTCTGCGTTGCGGCAGCAGGACTGGCCGTACGGCTCAAGGCGGCGGGCATCTGGCTCCATCCGGCGACGGTCGAGGCGGAACCAGCGAACGGCATCTCTGCGCATCGCGCATAAAAGCAAAAACATCTTTATAGAAAGAAGCGACATGTATGGGAAAAGGTCTTTTCATCACGGGCACGGGCACGGACATCGGCAAGACGTATGTGACGGGGCTCATCGTCAAATGCCTGCGTGACGCGGGCAAGAACGCGGGCTACTACAAGGCGGCGCTGTCGGGTGCGGTACGGGCTGAGGACGGCTCGTTGCTCCCAGGCGACGCGCTCCACGTCAACAAGGTCGCGAATATCGGCGAGACGATTCCGAACCTCGTCTCCTACATTTACGAAGAAGCTGTCTCGCCACATCTCGCGGCACGCCGCGCAAACGAGCCCATTGATTTTGAAAAGGTCGAAAAAGACTACGAGCGGGCACTCGCGAAGTACGATTTCCTCACGATGGAGGGCAGTGGCGGCATCATCTGCCCATTGCGCTGGGATGAGGAGCGCCATGTCATCCTCGACGACCTCGTCGTGAAACTCGGCCTGCCGACGCTCGTCATCGCCGATGCGGGCCTCGGCACGATCAACGCCGTCGTGCTGACCATCGAGCATCTGCGCATGCGGAACATTCCGGTCGCGGGCGTCATCTTCAACAACAGCCATCCCGGCGATTTCATGGAAGAAGACAATGCCGTGATGGTCAAGGAGCTCACGGGCATCGATGTCGTGGCGTATGTGAAGAAGGGCGATATCGACCTCGCGATGGACGCGGAAAAACTCGCGGCGCTTTACAAATGAAGGGGAGAGCAATCGACATGACGGAAAAACAGCAGGCATCCTGGGAAGAGCGCGACCTCGCGCACATCTGGCATCCGTGTTCGCAGATGAAGGACTACGAGACGCTGCCGCCGATGGTCATCGACCATGCGAAAGGCCCCTGGCTCTATGACATCCACGGCAAGAAATACCTCGACATTGTGAGTTCGTGGTGGGCGAACCTGCTCGGTCATTGCAATCCTGAGATCAACGAGGCCATCAAAGAGCAGCTCGACAGCCTTGAACACGTCATTTTCGCGAATTTCTCGCACCGTCCGGCCATCGAGCTCGCCGAGCGCCTCGCAGAGATCACGCCAGACCGCATCAACAAGTTCCATTTCAACGACAACGGCTCGTCGTCTGTCGAAGCCGCGCTCAAGATGTGCTTCCAGTTCTACCACCAGACGGGCAAGCCCGAGAAGCAGCGCTTCATGTGCCTGACGGAGGGCTATCATGGCGAGACCATCGGCGCGCTGTCCGTCGGCAGCATGGATCTCTTTGCGAAGATGTACCAGCCCATGATGATGGACAACATCCATGTGCAGGCGCCGGACTGCTACCGCTGCCCGTATGGCAAAGATCGCGAGCACTGCGCCTGCGAGTGCTTCGAGCATGCGGAAAAGGCGTTTGCAGAGCACGCGCACGAGACGGCGGCCATGATTGTCGAACCGCTGCTGCAGGGCAGCGCGGGCATGCGCATCTATCCGCCGCTCTACCTCAAGAAGCTCCGCGCGCTTTGCGACAAGTACGACGTCAAGCTCATCGCTGACGAAATTGCGACGGGCTTCGGCCGTACGGGCACGATGTTCGCCTGCGAACAGGCCGGCATCTCGCCCGATGTCATGACCATCTCGAAAGGCCTGACGGGCGGCTATCTGCCGATGTCCGTCACCTGCGTCAGCGACGAAATCTACGACGCGTTCTATGCCGACTATGGCGAGGGCAAGGCCTTCCCGCACAGCCATACGTATGCGGGCAATCCGATCGGCTGCGCTGCCGCGCTCGCCGTGCAGAAAATCATGAAGGAGCAGCACATCCTCGAAACGGCTGCTGAGAATGCGAAGTGGCTGACGGCCGAGCTCGACAAGGCGTTTGCGCATCATCCGAACGTCGGAGAGATCCGCCATATCGGCCTGATTCATGCCATCGAGCTCGTCAAAGACCCGGAGGCGAAGACGCCGCTCGACGCCAAGAAGCGCACGGGCTATGCCATCTACAAGAAAGCCCTGGAACGCGGTCTCGTCCTGCGTCCGCTCGGCGACATCCTCTATTTCAATCCGCCGCTCAACATCACGCGCGAAGAACTCAGCACGGCCATCGAGCTCGCGCATGAGAGCATCACGGACATCCTGCCGGAGTGACTGTGAAATCTGAACCCCCAGACCCTCAACTATTGACGAAAGCAGGATTTCTTTCCTCCCTGTCGAATGGAAACATCAGAAACCATTCGACAGGGAGGTTTTTTCATGCACGAAATCCTTTCGCCCGTCATCCTCGAAGGGCTGGCCATCCCGTTCCTCGGCACGACGCTCGGCGCGGCCTGCGTGTTCTGCATGAAGCATGAGCTCTCCATGCACGTTCAGAAGATGCTCATGGGCTTCGCGGCCGGCGTCATGGTCGCAGCGTCCGTCTGGAGCCTGCTGATTCCAGCGATGGAGGAAAGCGCATACCTCGGCGATTTCGCGTTCGTGCCCGCCGTCGCCGGCTTCTGGGTTGGCACGCTGTTCCTGCTGCTGCTCGACCATGTCATCCCGCACCTTCACATGAACAGTGACGAGGCCGAGGGCCCGCGAGGGCATGGCCGTCGGCGTCGTACTCGCGGGCTGGGCGGCAGGCGGTGGCGACATCTCGGTCGGTGCCGCGCTCGCGCTCTCCATCGGCATCGCGATCCAGAACTTTCCCGAGGGCGCTATCGTCTCTATGCCGCTCAGGGCGGCAGGGGAGACGCGTGCCAAAGCCTTCCGCCTCGGCGTGCTTTCGGGCATCGTCGAGCCAATTGGCGGCTTCCTGACGATCCTCGCCGCGAGCTTCGTCATCCCCGTGCTGCCATATCTGCTGTCGTTTGCAGCAGGTGCGATGCTCTACGTCGTCGTCGAAGAACTCATTCCCGAAATGAGCGCGGGCGAGCATACAGACATCGGCGTGCTCGCCTTCGCATTCGGCTTCACATTGATGATGGCACTCGATGTGGCGTTGGGGTGAAGCCTATGCATTCTCTGGCCCCCTCTCCGAGGGGGCTGTCAGCGAAGCTGACTGGAGGTGTGCCGAAGGCAGGTCGTGAATTTTCGTAGGAATGTATCTGCGAAGGTGTTAGCGTGACCTGCTCACGGAAAAACATACCCCTAGGGGCTATAATGAAATCATCAAATGACAGGAGGAATTTCATCATGGCAACGGTAGAAATCACGGCAGAAAATTTTGCAAGCGAAGTCGAGAACGCACAGGGCAAAGTCCTCGTCGACTTCTGGGCCAGCTGGTGCGGCCCGTGCCGCATGCTCTCGCCCATCGTCGACCAGGTCGCAAGCGAGCACACGGACGTCAAAGTCGGCAAGGTCAACGTCGACGAGCAGCCAAAGCTCGCCGAAAAGTTCCAGATCATGAGCATCCCGACGCTCCTTGTCTTCGAGAACGGCAAGCTCACGAACCAGTCCGTCGGTCTCGTGCCGAAAGAGCAGGTCGAGGCGCTGCTGGGGTAAAAGCAAACAACATATGGATACGCAAAAAAGCGAGCGCAACGCGTTCGCTTTTTTGCGTGCCCGTATGGCATGCAGATTTAGCAGGATATTGCGGTTGGATGACGAAGTATAAAAATAGAATCAGGCGAAGCAGGAGACTTCTGAAAGGAGGTACCATTCCTTATGGCGATGACAGTAGCGAACAATAACGGCGGAGCTTTGGCGCTGGGGGAACTGAACAAGAACAACAACAAGCTTTCGAAAGACCTCAAGAAAGTTGCTTCTGGCATGAAGCTCAACAGTGCGGGCGATGATGCTTCGGGATATGCCATCAGCGAGAGGATGCGCGTGCAATTGCGCGGCCTCAACCAAGACATCATGAATGTACAGAATGGCAGATCGTTGCTGGCTGTAGCAGATGGAGGCATCCAGAATATCATCGATGAGCTCCGGAGCCTCAAAGAGTTAGCCATCAATTCTGCGAATGACCATAATAGCGATCAAGATCGTGCGACCATCCAGAAAGAGTTCGATCAGAGAAAAGCGCAGATCGAGAGTATTGCAGAAGACACGAATTATAATGGCATCCCCCTGCTGAATGGCATGTGGTGCCAGAAGGGATGGATGACGCAGACAGGCACGTCGAAAGTCATCAGCCAGACGACAGATACGAAAACGGAAGACCAGCCAGCAACGACGAACACGGTCGGCCCGACGACCAAGATGACGACGCTGCCGACGACCTCGAAAACGACGACGACGACAACGACATCAACGTCTGATATAGAGCCGACGAACTTGGGGACGACGACGGTCGGCCCTGTGACACAGCCCGCAACCACGACAAGCAATACGACAACGACAGGACCGACCGTCATTTCCTCGAAAGAGACGGGGAAGACGTCGAGCACAACATCGTCCAAGAACGGGAATCAGACGACCGTAGTGGATACGACGCAGAGCACGACGGCAACGACAAGCGCGACGACAACGGTCACGACAAATACAACGACAGTGCAGGCTGTCACGACGACGACGATGGTCTCTGCGGTGAAGAGTACGAAAACGATAAAGGAAGAACCCATCCTCATCACGAATGGCATGACTTCGATTGCAAAGAACGGCGTCTACCGATTTGCGTCAGATTATACAGGCACATTGAATGTGACGGCAAGCAGCGTGGAAATCTTGGGTGCGGAAGATGGCGCGACGCTGCAGAACGTCCATATCGTCGATGCAGGGCTGCAAGACCTGTATCTCAAGAACGTCAAGATTGCGAATACAGATGATATCTCCGTGGTTGCCTTTGATTCTTCGGCGAAGAATACGCTTCATCTATTGGGAGCGAATTCAATCACGGAAATATGTACAACAGATGCAGAATTAAATAATGTGCGAACTAAAGCCTTGGTAAATGCGGGGGGGGGGCTCTCCATTGTTGGAAATGGTTCCTTGTCTGTAATAACAGATCGTGTCGCGTACGGAGCTATTATTGGCAGCGATGAAGCAGGATCATGTGGCGACATCTCTATTGGAGAAGGTGTGACGCTGGATCTCCAGTCAAGGATGAATGCAAGTGGTGCGGGGATAGGAAGTGGAGGCAGGAATGGATCCTGCGGTAATATTTTTATTGGAAGTGGCTCGACCATCAAAGTAACGATGAACAATGATGCATCTGATGGAAAAGTAGATGCAGATGGATATCCGACCCCGTCTCAAGCTACAGCGATTGGAGCGGGAGAGGATGGAAAGAAGCATCCTGATTCTGATGATGAGGATGCTCCGTCGACCTGTGGTGATATTGTTATTTTTTCTGGTGCGAAGGTGTCAGCAAAAACACAAATGGGAGCTGGTATCGGATGCGGCAAGGATGCCAGCATTTGCGGAAACATCACGATATATACGGGGGCGGAGGTGGCAGCTTTCTCCGAAGGAAGTGCCGGCATTGGCAGTGGAAATGGAGGCTATTATCCTGGACCAATGGCAATCAATACGCGCCATAAATCAGAATGTGGCTTCATCACGATTTACAAACTCACGTCTGGCTATGTCAATGCAACAACGAAATCATCGACGGCAGAAGCCATCGGGCATGGCAATACAGCGACGGATTATGCAGCGTACAGCATCGTCAAGGGCGTTGTCTGGCCGAATCAGGAAAACGTGTACAACTGGGGGACGAAGGATTTCAGCGAGCTTTCTTTAGGCGAAGTGACAAAAGATGTCTGGGATGTCACGACGACGACGATCACGAAGACAGATACAACGGTGTCCACACTGGAAAGCACGACAACGGAATACGAGACGAAATCGTCGACCGTGACAACGACCAAGACAACGGTGTACGAGGATGGAGCAGAGGAAAAGATGCCTATCCTGAAACAACCTTTGATCATCCATACGGGCACCAAGTCCAACCAGCACCTGCGCATCTACATTGAAGATATGCGACCGAAGGCCTTGGAGATTGATGACGTGCGGGTCGATACCCGTGATGCGTCATTGGAGGCACTGGGGAAAATCGATACCGCCATCCAGCATGCCCTCGACAATGTGGAGCAAGTCGGCGCATATTCGTCGCGGCTGCGCTTCACAGAAAATACGCTTACGGTGAATGCGGAAAATACGCAGGCGAGCGAGAGCGTCGTCCGAGACGCTGACCTGGCGCGTGAAATGCTGGAATATGCAAAAGACCAGCTGTTGTCACAGGCATCCAAGAACATGATGGCACAGGCAAATCAGAATCTCAGCCGCGTGCTGGAACTTCTCAAATAGATGGCAGTGGAGTCAATAAAAGAAGAGCTATTGCAATCGCGAAAGTCACGAATTGCAATAGCTCTTTTTTGTGCTGTCATTGCAGCAAGCTCAGGACGCTGCCGAGGTTTTGGTGGGCTTGGGCCAGCATGGCTTGCGAGGCTTGGGTGAGGACGTTGGCTTTGACGAGGGAGGTCATTTCCTTTGCCATGTCGGCATCGCGGATCGTGCTTTCGGAGCTTGTCGTGTTCTCCTGTGCCGTGACGAGGTTGCTCGCGGTGAAGCGCAGTTCCGTGATGTAGGAACCGAGCTGCGTGCTCTGGTCGAGCACGTAGTTGATGGCCTTGTCGATGGGGCCGAGGTAGTTTTCGGGGTTCTGCTTCTGCTCGTCCGTGGCCTTGTCATAGGTGGGATCGAGAAGGTTCCAGTTTTCCGGGGCGATGGCGCCAAGTGCGAGGGAGGCGTCGTGCTGCGTCACGAGCTGCACTTTTTCTTTTCCCGTCGCCTTGTCCTGGCCGAGCCCCAGGGCATCGAGCCGCATGTCTTCGATGTAGCAGCGGAGCTCCTGGTTTGATTTCGTGCCCGTGTGGATGATGAGCGGCGTGCCGAGCACGCGCACTTTCTTGTAGACGGGCGGCGTCGGAGGCGTCGGCGGATTGCCGGAGCCTGCGTATGTGATGATGGAGTTTGTGATTTTCACCGCGCCAGCAGTTGCCTGGCTGGCACCAGCGCCAATCGCTTCTTTTGCCTGTCCTGATGGTTTTTGTACTTCCAGAATGCAGCCATCAATCGTGATATCGCCGACATGACCATTTTCACCGCTGCCGATGCCGGCACCCTGCGTGCTGATGGTAGAAACATCGGAGTTGTTGATGACAATCGGGCCATCGGCAGACATTGGGCCTGTCTGGTGCAGCGAGCCCCAGTAGCCACTGCCGATACAGCATCGAAAGCGGCGATGTTGATTTTAGCATTATTGATGTAGATGCCACCAGCGTTGTTCGCTCCATGGCCAGCGCCAATCGGAGCGCCCCAGGTACCAGAATTGCCCAATGTAAACGTACCGCCATTGATTGTGATATCGCCAATGGAAGAATTGATGCCAGAGCCAATCGCGGATCCTGCAGAGCCGCCTTTTGATGTGATATTGTACGTACCGCTGTTGATT
Source organism: uncultured Veillonellaceae bacterium (assembly GCA_900315575.1). GTDB lineage: Bacteria > Bacillota > Negativicutes > Selenomonadales > Selenomonadaceae > Selenomonas_C. The sequence goes on along the minus strand of OMZR01000039.1, from coordinate 15,435 downwards.
GTCAGCGGGGCAGCATTGTTTTTGTCACCGGAATCCGTGCCGATACCGCCACCAGTACCAGCAGCGCTTGTCAGGGAGCCCGTGCCTTCTACGGTCAAGCCGCCACCGACGTTGATGACGGCCTTATCGCCACCGCCCAAGACGGTATTGCTTCCCTTGATGCTCAGGACATTGCCGGACCCGTTGAATTTTATGGCGTTCTGTCCGGCAGAGTCCGAGATATTGACGTTTTCCAGCCAGAGGTTGGCATTGCCGCCCGAAGGGCCGACAATATAAGCGTTTGTCAGCGCGGTCGAAGGATCTGCCTGTACGAGCTTGACACCTTTGACAGAGCCGGAGACGTCATCGGCAATCGTAATCGTGCCGCTGTAGCCCGATGGAATCGTATAGACGCCGGCGGACGTGATGGTATAGTTGCCATTCGGGATGGTCGTCGGCGGATCATTTGGCTCCAGGACGCCAGTCGAGACGGGCGTGAAGGCCGCGGGGACGTTGCCGGGTGATACAGGTGGATAGGCCGAGGTGCCGTCGGCCGGATCCGTCGGAGTAGCGGGCGTCCCTGATACCAGCTGGTCTTCCCAGCGATAGCGGCTGTATGTGCCATCGAGCAGGCGCTTGCCATTGTAGTTTGTCGAGGAAGCAATGTCCTCGATATCGGCCTTGCGCTGATCGAACTCCTGTTGCAGGGTCTTCCGGTCCTGATCGGAATTGTGGTCGTTGGCCGCATTGATGGCGAGCTCTTTCAGCGAGCGCAGTTCTTCGAGGATGTTCTGCACGCCGCCGTCGGCAACGCTCAGCATGTTGGAACCTGTCTTCGTATTCTGGATATCTTGGTCGAGTCCGCGAATCTGCACGCGCATGCGCTCAGAGATGGCAAAACCAGAAGCATCGTCGCCCGCGCCATTGATCCGCATGCCGGACGAGAGCCGCTTCAGGGCCTTTGCGCGGTCGACGGAGTTCTTGTTCATCGTGTTCAGGGTGCTTTTCGAGGAAGCATCGTTCTTGATGATCATCGCCATTTCAAAATCACTCCTTGCTTCCTGGATTTTGCAATGCGGGAATGCGAAAAGAATCGTTTCTTATAGTTTACTCGATTTTCGCTGGAATAGCAAGTTTTCTGGGACTTCAGAGCCGTTTTTCTGCGATGGCCTCGCGCATCTTGTCGAGGTTTTCTTGATACCTCGTTGGCAGCTGCATGGCGAGGCCGGTGTAGAGGACGTCGACGATGGCCATGTGGATGAGGCGGGAAGCGGCGGCTTCGGAGCAGTAGCGGACTTCGCGGCCCATGCCGACGAGGACGATGTCGGAGGCTTTGGCGAGTTCGGACGTCGCATGGCTCGTGATGGCGATGATTTTCGCGCCATTTTTTTTCGCAATGCGGACGCTTTCGAGGAGCTCGCGCGTTGCGCCGGTGTGCGAGACGGCGAGGACGACGTCATCAGGCGTCAGAAGGGATGCTGACGTGACCTGCTGGTGGCTGTCGCTATACGCCTGCACGACGAGGCCGAAGCGCAGCAGCCGCGTCTCGATGTCGCGGCAGACGGTCGCGGAGTTGCCGAAGCCATAGACGTTGATGCGCCGCGCCCCGGCAAGCGCCATGACAGCAGCCTCGCAGGTGGCGGGATCGAGCAGGCGGCGCGTGTCAGAGAGGCCGTCGATGATGCTCTGGAAGACTTTTGCCGTGACGGTGTCATAGCCGTCGTCGGGATGGATTTCGAGGTAGTTTTCGGGCGTTTCCTTGCGCGTGCTCGCGAGCGCGATCTTGAGGCTCTGGAGGCCGCTGAAACCGAGCTTCTTGCAGAAGCGCGAGACGGTGATTTCGGAGCTTTTCGCCTGCTGTGCGAGTTCGGCAATCGTGATATCCATCATGGCGTCAGGATGGGCGAGGATGTAGTCAGCGATACGCTTTTCGACTTTTGTCATACCGTCGTAGGCGCTTCGGAGCAAAGGGAACTGCTGTGTATTATCTGTCATGGTTGTCGCCTCTCTTTGCTCTTATTTTATCATCTTGCGGACGGGATGCAAACAGCCCCTTTCCTTTGTTTTCGGGAAAGGGGCTGAAGTATTATCCAACAATGGCGTTCAGGAGGAGGACGCCAGCGAGGCCCATGACGGCGATGATAGTCTCGAGGGCACACCAGGTGCGGACGGTTTCTTTGACTGTGATGCCGAAGAATTCTTTGAAGAGCCAGAAGCCAGGGTCATTCGGCGGGCTGAAGATCAGGCTGCCCGCGCCGGTCGCGAGCACCATGAGCTCGGCATTCGCGCCCGTGACGGCGATGATCGGAGCGGCGATGCCGGCAGACGTCATGGCCGCGACGGTCGCGCTGCCGCAGGCCGTGCGGATGACGGCGGCGACAAGCCAAGCGAGGACGAGCGGCGAGAGGTCGGAGCCTTCGACGAGCGTCGCGATGTAGTTGCCGACACCGCTGTCGATGAGGACCTGCTTCAGCGCACCGCCTGCGCCGACAATGAGGAGGATCATGGCGATGGTCTTGACGGCGCTTTCGACGGTCTTCATGACGTCTTCGAGGCTGCGGCCGCGAGCGACGCCAAACGTGTAGAACGCGATAGCGACGGAGACGGTCAGCGCCATGTCCGGCGCACCGAAGAACGTCAGGACGTGGTAGACGGGAGTGTCAGGGGAAAGCACGAGTTTCGCGATGGCCGAGGCCGCCATGAGGACGACGGGGACAAGTGCCGTGGCGACGGACGTGCCAAAGCTCGGCAGGTCTTCTTCGTGGAATGTTTTCTTGCTCATCATGCCCTCGGGCGGGTTCGGATGGATGTGCTTTGCTGTCGTGCAGAAGAGCGGGCCTGCGACGATGGCGGTCGGGATGGCGATGATAGCACCGTAGAGCAGCGTCGTGCCGATGTCAGCGTGGTAGATGACGGAAATGGCGGTTGGTGCCGGATGCGGCGGCAGGAAGCCGTGCGTGACGGAGAGCGCTGCGGCCATTGGGATGCCGACTTCGAGGAGCGGCACGCCAGCGGCGGATGCGACCGTGAAGACGAGCGGGATCAGCAGGACGAAGCCGATTTCATAGAAGAGCGCGATGCCGACGATGAAGCCCGTGAGGCTGACCGCCCATTTGACGTTTTTCTTGCCAAAGACGTGGATGAGTGTCGTGGCGATGCGCTGGGCGCCGCCGCTCTCTTCGAGCAGCTTGCCGAGCATGGCACCGAACGAGACGACGATGGCGAGACCGCCGAGTGTGGCACCGAGACCTTTTTCGATGGTCGGGACGATGTTACCGATGGGCAGCCCTTCGCAGAACGCGAGGATGCCTGCGACGAGCAGCAGGGACAGGAAGCTGTTGAGCTTCACTTTGACGATCAGGAAGAACAGCAGCACGATGCCTGCGGCGAGGATGAACAACGGCATGAGATGTCAGCTCCTTTGCAAACATTCGGAAGGAAAGTCAGTTCTGCGACCAATTGTGGTGGAATGCGCCTTCGCGGTCGGTGCGCTGATACGTGTGTGCGCCAAAGTCGTCGCGTAATCCCTGGATGAGGTTCGCGCCGAGCAGCGGGCTGCGCGTCGCGTCGATGTAGCTTGCGGCATTCGCGAGTGCAGGGATGGGCAAGCCGCAGGTGATGCCGAACGCAACCGTGCGGCGTAGCGCTGGCAGATTCTGCTGGATGCGCTGGAGGAAGAATGCGTCCCCCATAAGGTTTTCAATGTCCGGCGTTTTTTCGTAGGCTTCGGTGATTTTTTCGAGGAATGCTGCCTGAATGATGCAGCCGCCGCGGAAGATCGAGGCGATGCGGCTGTAGTCGAGCTGCCAGCCATAGTGCGCAGAGGCGGCGCGGTAGAGTGCGAAGCCCTGTGCGTAGGCGGCAATCTTGCCCGTGTAGAGGCTGGCTTCGACATCGTCGATGAAATCCTGCCTGCTCTTGTGCGCAATGGCGGCGGCAGGGAGCGCCTGCTGCATCTTTTGGCGGAGCATCGATTGGTTCGACATGACGCGCGCATTGCAGGCGGCCGTGATGAGCGAGGTGTTGACACCTTCCTTCATGGCTTCGATGCTCGTCCAGCGGCCCGTGCCCTTCTGGCCCGCGCTGTCGACAATCTTGTCAACGAGAAAGCCATCAGCGAGGTCATCGTGCTCGGCGAGCACGTCGGCCGTGATGCCGACGAGGTAGCTCTTGAGCTCGCCCTCATTCCACTTGCGGAAAATCTTTGCAATCGCGTCGTTTTTGAGGCCGCCTGCGTATTTGAGCAGCAGGTAAGATTCGGCGATGAGCTGCATGTCGGCGTACTCGATGCCGTTGTGTACCATCTTGACGAAATGGCCGGCACCGCTTTCACCGATGTACGTGCAGCACGGTGCGCCATCCGCCTTTGCCGCGATGGCTTCGAAAATCGGCTGGACGGAGGCATAGGCGTCTTTGTCGCCGCCTGGCATGATGCAGGGGCCGCGGCGTGCGCCGGTCTCGCCGCCCGAGATGCCCGTGCCGAAGAAGTTCAGGCCGTGCGCCTTGCAGGTGTCATAGCGGCGCATCGTGTCGCCAAAGAACGAGTTGCCGCCGTCGATGATGATGTCGCCTTTGTCCAGCAGGGGGATGAGCTGGTCGATCATCGAATCGACGGGCTTGCCTGCCATAATCATCATCATGATAATGCGTGGCTTTTTGAGCGACGCGACGAATTCCTTGAGGTCGTAGAATGGATGCGCATTTTCATGCGGATGTTCCTTGACGAATGTTTCCGTGAGGTCTGGCGTATAGTTGTAGCAGGCGACCTGATAGCCGTGATCTGCCATGTTGAGTGCGAGATTGCTGCCCATGACGGCCATGCCGACCATGCCGATGTCCATGTTTGCCATAATGAATGTCCTCCTAATGTATGACGTTATTTGCAATCAAAGTTTTGTGACGGGATGTTCCTGCTGGAACGATGTGATGGCTGCGAATGTTTCCTGATTCGTCCAGTAGAGCTTTTCAAAGATAGCGAAGAGCTGGCGATAGACAGCTTCGTTTTCGGGAACCGGTGCGTAGCGCCGTTTCGCTTTCACAAGGCCTGCCGTTTCGCGGATGTTCGAGAGCCTGCCCGCTGAGATGAAGCCGAGCACGGCGGCACCAAACGCCGCGCCCTCGCTGTTTTCCAGCAAGGTGAGTTCGCGCCCGAGCACGTCGGAAAGAATCTGGAGCCAGAGTGTTGATTTCGTGAAGCTGCCGCTCACGCGGATGTCCTTGACCTCGCCAAAGCCTTCGAGTGCTTTCATGACGGCGTTCATGCTGTAGCAGATGCCCTCCATCGCCGCGCGGATGATGTGCGAGCGGCTGTGGTTCAGCGTCAAGCCGAGGAGCATGCCGCGCAGCTCCGAATTCCAGTACGGCGAGCGCTCGCCTGTAAAGCAAGGGAGCATGATGAGCCCGCCCGCGCCAGCCGGGACATGCGCGGCTTTCATCGTCATGAGGTCGTAGCCATCGACGTCGAGGTTTTCGAGGTGCGTTTTTGTATAGTGGCAGATGCGGTCGCGCACCCAGCGCAGGATCATGCCGCCATTGTTGATGGCGCCGCCGGCGACCCAGATGTCATCGACGAGGTTGTAGCACCACGTGCGGCCTTTCGGGTCGGTCATCGGACGGTCGGTCAGCATGCGCAGCGCTCCGCTCGTGCCGATCGTCGCACTGAGCTGGCCGGGCTCGACGGCGCCGATGCCGACATTGACGAGCACGCCGTCCGTCGCGCCGATGACGACGGGAAGCCCGGCGGGGAGCCCCGTCGCTTCGGCGGCCTCGGTCGTGAGCGATTCTGCGTGTGTCCCCGAGACGATGGGCGGCAGCATGTCGCGCGTGATGCTCGCGTAGCTGAGGATTTCCGCATCCCAGTCCATCTGTTGCTCGTTGTAGAGCCCGCTTGTGCTCGCGGCGGAATGGTCAATGGCAAAGACGCCGGTCAGCTTCTCGAAAAGATAATCCTTGAGCGAGCCGATGAATTTCATCTGCGCGAAGCGCTCGGGCAGATGCTTGCGGAGCCAGAGGATTTTCGCGAGCGGGTAGCAGGCGTGGACGGGGCAGCCCGTCTTTTCATAGAAGCGTTTCGTGAGTGCCGCATCCTGCTTTATCTCGCGCACGATGTCCGCGCTGCGGCTGTCCGCCCAGGTGATCATGTTCGTCATCGGGCGGCGGTGCTCATCGAGCGGCGCGAAGCTGTGCATGACGGTACTCAGCGCGATGCCGGCTGCGATGCCGTTGCGGTAGCGCAGTGTCGCCGCGGTCTCGCGGATGACTTTCTCGACCGACTCGTAGATTTCGAGCGGGTTCTCCTCCGCCCAGTCCGTGTGCGGCGTCAGGAGCTGGTAGAACGCCTCAGACGACGCGAGCTTTTCGCCATCGATGCTGTAGGCGATGGCTCGCACGCCCGTCGTGCCGACATCGACGCCGATCCAGGCCTCTACCTGTCCAGAATGATTTTTCATTATCAACGCACCTCACTATGAATGACGTATTTGTTTCATTTCTTGGTTGTATAATAGCATGTAATTTATCATTTTGCAAGATGCTTTTCAAAAATAATTTCAAAAAAGATAGTTATATATCAATAATGGAAGATGGATTTCATTCTTTGGCAGCTGTCTTTACAGGGAGAAGTTGGCAAGGTAGAATGTAGGATAGAGAAAAAAGGAAAGGCAGCGTAGGAATCGTATGAAGCTGAGCAAGGATGAACAGATTTTTGTCGACCACATGGCGCAGGGGCTCATAGCGTGGGAGAAATTCTCGACGGGGGAGCGCGCTCTGGTTGTCGGCGCGGCGGCCGGGATGGCGGAGATGCTGCAGAGCCGCGATGTGTCGGTTGTGGAAGCATCGAGCGATGAGGTGCTGAAAGAAGCGGTCGCCGGGCCTTTTGATGCGGTTTTGATGGTGGCGGAGCCGGAGCGGGTGCGCGATCCGGAGGCGCTGCTTTTGGCGTGCCGCAAGCTTCTTGCGCCGCATGGACGGCTGCTGCTCGGCATGAACAACCGTCTCGGCCTCCGCTATTTCTGCGGCGATGCGGACATCTATACGAATCGTTCGTTTGACGGGCTTGACGATTACAAGCAGGTGTACAAGACGCCGGCGGATGGCTTCTATGGCAGGACGTACAGCCGCGCGGAGATCCGCCGGATGCTGACAGACGCAGGTTTTTCCACGCAAAAGTTTTATTCAGTGCTGACGGATCTCGAACATCCGATGATGATGTATGCAGAGGGCTTTTTGCCAAACGAGTCGTTGACGGATCGACTCTTTCCAACGTATCATCGACCGGAGCATGTATTTTTGGCAGAGGAGAGGTTTTATCAGCCTCTTATTGAAGAAGGCATGTTCCATGCGACGGCAAATGCCTATTTCATCGAGTGCCCGCTGGATGGAAAGTTTTCCGATGTGCTGCATGTGACGTCGTCGCTTGATCGTCGGCCAGAGGATGCGCTTCTGACCGTGATTCATGGTGACTCGGACGGCAGGGCTGAGCGCGTGGAGAAGCGGGCGGCGTACCCAGAGGGGAAGACGCGCCTGCAGGAAATCGCAACGCATCATCAGGACCTCCGTGCGCATGGGGTCAAGGCAATCGAAGATCGCGTTTCAGGCGATGTATATGAGATGCCATTCGTCGATGCGCCGACGGCACAGGTCTGGTTAGAGGAGATCGCAAAGACGGGAGATCGTGCCGCCGCGCTTGCAGCGCTCGACCATTTCCGCGACTGCATTCTTGCTTCCTCGGATCATGTGTCGGAGGGCGACGGTCATGGCCATGGCGTCGTACTGGCGCATGGCTATCTTGATCTCGTGCCGATCAATGCATTTGCAGTGGACGGGGATTTCGTCTTTTTCGATCAGGAATTCATGATGGAAAATTGCCCGGCTGATGTAATGGTGATCCGGATGGTGGACTTTTTCGGCAGCATCCTGCAGGAGCATCACATCCTGAAACAGGAAGAGCTCCTTGAACGCTATCAACTGGAAGAACAGGCGGATAAGCTGCGGAAGGTCTGGAATGATTTCTGGACGAAGATGCGGCAGGTGGCCGAGATGGTGCCTGTTCGTTCGGCACATGAACGTGACATGGCCCTCGTCGAGATGAACCGCCTGCGCTGCGCGTATCCAGAGCAGCGTTATCAGTCGCTCTTCGTCGATATCTTTGCGGGACTTGAAGAGAAAGAGCTTGTCGTTTTCGGCTCGGGCCTCTATGCAAAACGCTTCATGAATGGCTATGCAGGGCGCTATCCCGTTGCGCACATCGTGGACAACAATCCAAAGCGGCAGGGTGGGGAGCTCTGCGGCACCGTCGTTGAATCGCCTGAGATTCTGCGGGGGCTTCCAAAGGATTCATTCCGTGTTATCATCTGCGTGAAGGGGTATCTCGGCATTGTGCATCAGCTGGAAGCGATGGGGATTCTGGATTATGCATGCTTTGACCCTGCGCGGGATTATCCATCTGCCAAGGCCATTGTGCAGGCGGGGGGTGCAAAAGAGACGCCGAAAGTGGAGAAGGGAGAGGAAGCCTCAGCGAAAAAGTATCATATCGGATATGTTGCAGGCGTGTTTGATTTGTTTCACCAGGGACATCTGAACCTGCTGCGGCGGGCGAAAGCGCAGTGCGACTACCTGATCGTCGGCGTCGTATCGGATGAGGGAGTGACGAAGTACAAGAAAGTCGAGCCTTTCATCCCCGAGGAGGAGCGCGTGGAGATCGTGCGCGCCTGCCGCTATGTCGATCAGGCCGAGATTCTGCCCGTCGATTTCGCGGGCATCCGCGATGCCTGGCACCTCTTCCATTTCGATGTGATGTTCACGGGGAGCGATTATCAGGAAAATGCGGGCTGGCTGACGGACAAGGAGTTCCTGAAGCGCAATGGCGCAGATCTGGCATTTTTCCCCTACACGCAGTCCACGTCGTCGACGCGGATCAAGTCGCTGATCAAGAAGAAGCTTTTGTGATGGAGGGATGAGGATGAAAGTCGTTTGTGCGCCGATGGGCATCGTGAGCGCAGAGTTTCCGAAGCAGGGGCTGTGCGACCTTGTAGCAGCAGGCTTCCAGAATGTGATGCTCGATTTCTCGATCGGGGAAACGCCGGTCAAACATCGAACTGGTGTGCGACCGATGCCGGGCATGAAAGCCTTTCTTGATGCGGCTGGCGGGGGGACGATGCCAGTCGCTCATGCGCCCAAAATCCGTCTGGGGCAGAAGTTCAAAGGGGAGGAGAATGTGCCGGAAGCGTTGCGCGCGCGCCTCGAGCAGATGACGCTGCGCGCCATCGATACGGCGGCGGCACATGGCTGCCAGGCCATCATCGTGCCACCGATGACCTATGGCATCGAGCGGACGGAAATCGCTTCCGTGAATCGCGCGTATTACCTGCGGCTGGCGGAGGCGGCCGAAAAGGTCGGCATGACGATTCTGCTCACGCCGGCAGTGCGCTATCTCAGCGGCCATTTCCTGCGCGGATTCCTTTCGGATGGCCGCGCGATGCGGGAGGCTGTGGATGCGCTCAATGCATCTGCCGGCGGAGGGCGCTTTGGCTGCTGTCTCGACATGCAGGCGGCAGGCGCCTGCGGCCAGGACATGTTTGATTTCATCCGTGAGACCGGGTCGCGCCTGCAGGCTGTGCTGCTGACCGATACGGATGGCAACGGGCGGAAACAGCTCCTGCCATACACGCTCGCGGAAGAAGGACAGTATCAGACGGACTGGCTCGGCGTGATCCGCGGCCTGCGCGCCACGGGCTTCGATGGCATGCTCGTGCTGGCGTTGCGCGATACGGCGAGCGCCTGCCCCCCGCTCCTGCGCCCGACACTCCTGCAGCTTGCGAAAAAGACGGCAGACTATCTCGCATGGCAGATCGGCATGGAACGGGAGATGGCGAAGTATCCGCAGCGTGTGCTCTTCGGTGCGGGCCGCATGTGCCGCAACTATCTCCTGAATTATGGTGAAAAATATCCTCCGCTCTTCACCTGCGACAACAATCCTGCGACCTGGGGCACGGAGGTTGACGGCCTGCCCGTGAAATCGCCGGAGGAGTTGCGGAAGCTGCCGGAGGACTGCGCGATCTTCATCTGCAATGTCTACTACCGTGAGATCGAAACGCAGCTTCGTGACATGGGACTGCCGAATCCTGTGGCGTATTTCAATGATGAGTGCCCGCCGAAAGTTGTGCTTGAGAAGATCGGGAAGAAGGGGTGAGCGCATGGAACTGAGCGTACAGACCAAGAACATTGTGACGGATGAGCATCCGGAAAAAGGCTTCCAGTGCATGCGTGCAGCAGGCTTTTCGTGCGCGGATTTTTCATTGAACCAGTACCTGCTGAACCTCGACATCTACAAGGAACAGCTCAATACGTTCTTCAGCCAGAGCATGGAAGAGCTCGAAGCGTTCTTCCTGCCGCAGAAGCAGGCGGCAGAGGCAGCGGGCGTGCGCATCCATCAGATGCACATGCCGTATCCGATCTATGTGCCGCAGGCCTCGTCGAAGGTGAACCGCTATCTTTTTGATGAGGTCGCGCCAAAGAGCTTGCGCATCGCACAGTTCTTCGGCTGCCACAATATCGTCGTGCATGGCTTCAAGCTCCGGCAGTATCTGGGCTCGGAAGAGGCGGAATGGGAGCAGACGGAAGCCTTCCTCGACGATATGGCGCCGCTGGCCATCGAATGTGGCGTGACGATGTGCATCGAGAACCTTTACGATGGCCTCGGCGGCCATCTCGTCGAGGGGCCGTGCTGCGATGCGCGCAAGGCAGCGGAGCGCATCGACCGCATGAATGAGAAATACGGCGCCGAAGTGCTCGGCTTCTGCTTTGATTCTGGTCATGCGAACCTCGTTGGCATTGATTTTGAAGATTTCATCAAGACGCTCGGCCCGCGCCTCAAAGTGCTCCATCTTCACGACAACGACGGCTTGCGCGACCTGCACCAGATTCCATATACATTCGCCAAGACGCGCGAGAATACGTCGTCAACGGACTGGCCGGGCATGCTGCGCGGCCTGCGGGCAATTCACTTTGACGGGACGCTGAATTTCGAGACAGCGCCCGTGCTGACAGCGTTTCCCGAGGCATTGCGGATGGACGCACTGCAGATGATTGCAAAGATCGGCGCGTATTGGGCGCAAGAAATCGAAGCGTGAACAAGAAAGTGAAAGCGTGATCGAAAAAAGTGCTTGCAATCTCGCGAAAGATACCGTATAATATCTTTCGTCGGCAAAAAGGCCGACCTGATTCCCCGATAGCTCAGCCGGTAGAGCACCTGACTGTTAATCAGGCTGTCGCAGGTTCGAATCCTGCTCGGGGAGCCAATGGCGCCATCGTCAAGCGGTTAAGACACCGCCCTTTCACGGCGGGTTCATGGGTTCGAATCCCATTGGCGTCACCATGGGCGATTAGCTCAGATGGGAGAGCGCTTGCCTTACAAGCAAGATGTCAGCAGTTCGATCCTGTTATCGCCCACCATGAGAAAAGTAGAAGCCGTCGCGGATTAGAACGCGGCGGCTTCTTTTGCTAATTTGCGAAGGGGCTGACGACATGACGAAGGAAGAAATCTTTGCAGGTGAATCGGAGTCGCTGGAATTCAAGGTCGACGTGTCGCCCAAGACGATTTCGTGGATGAAGACGGTCGTTGCTTTCGCTAATGGAAATGGCGGGTGCATCGTGTTTGGCGTCAGCGATGCTCCTGTAGAGATTGTCGGCTTTGATGGGGCGGAGATTTTTCAAAAGATTGATGCCATCACGAATGCGATCGTGGACAGCTGCGAGCCGAAAATCTATCCGCGCGTGACGACGCAGATGATCGACGGCAAGAATATCATCATTGTCGAGATTTCTGCGGGCATGGATCGGCCATATTTCATCCGGAGCCAGGGGCAGGTGGATGGCGTCTATATTCGTGTTGCCGCGACGACGCGTCAATGCGGACTTTCGTTCGTGCGCGAGATGATTCAGGACGGTGAGGGATTCAGTTACGATCAGCGGAAGACGAAACGGGAACTTTCAGAAGATGAGATCGATGCATTCTGCAACCGGTTGTACCGTCATGCGTTGGAGAATGTTTCATCGGATGCATCGAAGGCTGATGTGAAGCGGATTGGACGCAGTCAGCTCATGGCATGGAAACTGATTCATGAGGAGGATGGAAAGACGTATGCCTCCATCGGTTATCAGCTGCTGGATGGTCGTTTGGACGAATGCCCAGATGCGTGGATTCAGTGCGCGGTCTTTCGTGGGACGACGCGCAGTATTTTTGTGACGAAGCGCGATATCAAGGGGCCGATTGATGAGCAGGTCGAGGAGGCGCGCGATTTTGTCCTCGAGCATATCAATGTCGGCGGGCGGCTCCATGGGATGGCAATGCAGAATGTTTATGAATTGCCGCTGTTCAGCATTCGTGAGATGATAGCGAATGCTGTCTGCCATCGGTCGTATATCCAAGACGGAAAAATCCAAGTGGCAATTTACGATGACCGCCTCGAAGTCACGACGCCGCGCAAGCTCGACCGCGATCTGACGCTCGATCGGATGAAGCGTGGTGTTTCGAAAATCTGGAATCGCGGGATTGCTGAGGTGTTTTCATATCTGCATCTCGTAGAGGCATGGGGGAGCGGCATGCCGCGCATTTATCAAGAGGCCAAGGAATACGGCCTGCGGGAGCCGGAACTCATTGATCTTGATGGATGGGTACGGATGAACCTTTATCGGAAGCCATTTGCGTTTGATGTGAATGGGGTAGTTCGACCAAACGGGAAGAAAGAGAAGATGGGAAATAGACAAGAAGAAGGAGAAGAAAGAGAAGATAAAAGAAAACAGCGTCGAGAAGATGACGCTGTTACAGAAGATGAAAAGCACATGCAACAGATTTTGCAGGTGGTCGATAAGGATGGAACCCTTACGCTTTCTCAGATTGCAGAGCAGTCTGGACTGTCCTATGGAACCGTCAAGCGACTGATGTTGATATTGCAGAAGAAAGGAAATATCGAACGTCATGGCGGAAGAAGATATGGCAGTTGGATTGTTTCAAAGTAGCACGACGCGCGCTTCATACGGCTGGAGCGCGCCTTTTTTGTGTTCTTTGTAGTTGCTGATGAGCTCCGTGCCGTTTGTATCGTCGAAGAGCGTGCAGGGGGCTTCATCTTTTGTCCAGTTGCAGGCGACGAGGAGTTTTTTGCCATCGAGCTCGCGGGCGTAGGCGTAGATGTTCGGATCGTCTTCGAGCAGCGGGATGAATTTGCCGTAGACGATGACTTCATGCTCGTGGCGGAGTTGGATGAGTTTACGATAATAGTTGAAAACGGAATCGGGGTCATTGATTTCGCTGGCGGCATTGATTTCCGTGTAGTTCGGGTTGACAGCAATCCAGGGCGTACCGGTCGTGAAGCCTGCGTTTTTGCTCGCGTCCCATTGCATCGGCGTGCGGGCGTTGTCGCGGGCCATGTTGTCAAAGCAGGCGAGCATGATCTCGGGGCTTACGCGCTTCTGGTCGATGACAAACTGCTGCCAGGCGTTCTTTTCTTCGACGTCGCGGCAGTCGTCAATGCTTGCCCAGTGCGTATTCGTCATGCCGAGTTCCTCGCCCTGATAGATATAGGGCGTGCCCTTCATCATGTGGAGGCAGGTCGCGAGCATTTTGGCCGAGCGGACGCGGTATTCAGGCGCGTCGTTGCCGAACATCGAGACGCATCTTGGCTGGTCGTGGTTGTCCCAGTAGAGCGAGTTCCAGGCACAGCCTTCGAGCTCGGTCTGCCATTTGTTGAGGATGGCGCGGACGTTCTGGAGTTTCGGCTTGCCCGTCGTCCATTTTTCGACGATGCTGCCTTTGCCGTTCTCACTGCCGACGTGTTCGAACTGGAAAACCATGCCGAGTTCTTTGCCGTCGCTGCGCGCGTATTTTTTCGCCTCATCAATCGTGACGCCGGCTGCTTCGCCGACGGTCAGCAGGTCGTATTTCGAGAGCACGCGCTGGTTCATTTCCTGCAGGAATTCATGGACGCGCGGGCCGCTGATGCAGTATGGGGAGAAATCGCCGTAGCCGTCGGGTTTCACGGGGCCGTCAGGGAAGCGCTGGTCTTTCGAAATCATGCTGATGACGTCCATGCGGAAGCCGTCGATGCCCTTGTCGCACCAGAATGTCATGAGGTCGTAGACCTCGTCGCGGACTTTTGGGTTCTCCCAGTTGAGATCGACCTGTTTTTTCGAGAAGAGATGGAGGTAATACTGACCAGTTGCTTCGTCATATTGCCACGCCGGGCCCGAGAAGCACGATTCCCAGTTGTTTGGCTCTTTGCCGTCCTTGCCGTCGCGCCAGATGTAGTAGTCGCGATAGGGATTCGTGCGCGACTTGCGGCTCTCGATGAACCAGGCATGTTCGTCGGACGTGTGGTTGACGACGAGGTCCATGACGATCTTGATGCCGGCTTTGTGTGCGGTCGCGAGCAGCGTATCAAAATCCTCCATCGTGCCGAAATCCTTCATGATGGCGCGGTAGTCGGAGATGTCGTAGCCGTTGTCATCGTTTGGCGAGGCGTAGACGGGCGAGAGCCAGACGACATCGACGCCGAGCTTTGAAAGATATGGGATGCGCTGCGTGATGCCCGCGAGGTCGCCGATGCCGTCACCGTTCGCGTCCATGAAGCTGCGCGGATAAATCTGATAAATCACGGCTTCTTTCCACCATGCGTGTTGTTCTTTTTCAGGCATAGAAAAATTCCTCCTTTGGCTTTCTTGCTGTTTCTACGATACAACACGAGGAAACATCGGGCAAGTAGCAAAGAAGGAATTTGGAACAATTATGCGTGCGGATGGCGCGTGGCCGTGTCTTCGAACGCGAAGCGTTCGGGATGGTGGCGCGACTGCGTCCATTCGATCTGGCTGCCGTTTTCGTCGAACGTCTGGCTTTCGATGATGGCGAGGCAGTTGTAGTCGCCAAGGTCGAGATATTTTGCGTCTTCGCGTGTCGCATGCTCAACGGTCATGCGGCGCTTGCTCGTCTGGATCGTGCGGTGGAGCGTCTGCTCGATGTACTCATAGATGGAGTCTTCGGCGATGGCGCGCGTGAGTCCGGGCACGAGGTCGGCGCGGAAGAGATTCTTGTCGAGGATCAGCGCGCGGCCATCGAGGATGCGCAGCCGCCAGATGCGCCAGAGCGGCGTGCCGGTGCGGAAGCCCGTGCGGGCGGCGAGCGCGTCATCGGCCTCGATCATCTCGAAGCGCACGACGCGCGTCTCCGTGTGCAGGTGGTTGCGGGCGGCGCTTTCCTTGAACGTCTCGATGCCGCCGATGGAAAACGAGCTCTGCTGTCCCTTGCGGTAGAGCACGCGCACGCCCTTGCCGCGGATGGCCTGCGCGTAGCCGCGCTCGATGAGCCCCGCGATGGCGCGGCGCACGGTGTTGCGCGAGCAGCCGTACGTGGCCGTCAAGGTGTTCTCAGACGGCAGGAATGATTGGAACGGGTACTCGCCATCTTCG
>OMZR01000019.1 GCA_900315575.1 uncultured Veillonellaceae bacterium | reverse complement strand
GTTCCAGAGCTTTGTCTTGAGTTCCTGATAGTAGTCCTTGTCTTCGAATTTCACGATTTTCGCCGATTCCTGCGCCTTGCGCACGATGACTTCATCGCCGGGCAGCAGCGGCACGCTCTCCTGCCCGTCGAATGTCACAAGGATGTCCTGGTGCACGGAGGCGATATGGATGTGGACGACGTCGCTGTCGCGTGCCACGAGCGGCCGCATGTTGAACGTATGCGCACAGATCGGCGTCACGAGCAGCGCCTGGATGGCCGGGTTCATGATCGGGCCGCCAGCGGAGAGCGAATAGGCCGTCGAGCCAGTCGGCGTCGAAACGATGATGCCATCCGCCTTGTAATCGACGATATGCGTTTCATTGATGGACAGGCCGAGATAGAGCATGCGCGCGACGCCGCCCTTTGTCACGACGACGTCGTTGATGGCGTGGCCGAGGAATATGTCCTTGCCGCCGCGCCGCAGCCAGCCCGCAAGCAGCAGGCGTTTTTCAATGTAGTAATCACAGGAAAGGATCTTGGCGAGGCGGTCTTCGAGTTCGGCAGGCTCGATGTCGGCCATGAAGCCGAGCGTGCCGAGGTTGACGCCGCAGACGGGTACGACATGTGCGCCATAGCGCTGGCAGACGCCGAGCAGCGTGCCGTCGCCGCCGAGCGAGAGCGCCATGTCGACGGGAAGCTGCTCAATCTGCTGCACGCCAAGCTCTTCCATGCCGAGCGACGCCGCTTCTTTCTGCGGCATCATGAGGTGCACAGCCTTGTCGGAAAAGAACCGGACGATGCGCCGCACGACACCATGGACATCCTTCTTGTCGAGATTCGGGTAGATGGCAATCTGCATGAGCTGACACTTTGTCATGTGTCCCGCCTCCTTCTTTTATTTATCGAGCGCTTCGTGCGCCTGGCGGACGACCGTTTCGACGAGGCCGTCCGCGATGCCGTCTTCGGCCGATGCGTCTTTCGTGAGCCAGACGAGGTATTCGATGTTGCCCTCCGGCCCCTTGACAGGCGAAAATGTCAGCGCTTTCGGGAGGAAAGCGAGGCTGCGCGCGAGGTCCACGACCTTGTGGCAGACAGCTTCGTGGATGGCCGGATCGCGGACGACGCCTTTCTTGCCAACGTGCTCGCGGCCGGCTTCAAACTGCGGCTTGATGAGCGCAAGGATTTCGCCCGTCGCAGAGAGCAGCGTCTTTGCGACAGGCAGCACCTTGTCGAGCGAGATGAACGCCACGTCGATGGACGCGAAGTCCAAAGGCTCGCCAATGTCGTCGGGCGTGACGTAGCGGATATTCGTGCGCTCCATGTTGACGACGCGTTCGTCCGTGCGGAGCTTCCAGGCAAGCTGGCCATAGCCGACGTCGATGGCATAGACTTTTTTTGCGCCATTCTGGAGCATGCAGTCCGTGAAACCGCCCGTCGAGGCGCCGATATCAGCCGCGGTCTTGCCGTCAAGCGTCACGCCGAATTCCTCAATGGCCTTTGCAAGCTTGAGGCCGCCACGGCTGACGTACGGGAGGTCATTTCCGAGCAGACGGATCTCTGCTTCGGCTTTCACCATCGTGCCGGCCTTGTCGATTTTCTGGCCATCGACGAGGACTTCCCCCGCCATGATGCGGCGCTTTGCGCGCTCGCGGCTCTGCTCGAAGCCGCGCTCCACGAGGAGCTGGTCGAGTCGGATCTTTGCCAAAGTCACACCTTCTCTTTCTTTAAATCGCACGCAGGAATGTCTTGACGCCGTCTGCAACTTGCGGGGCTGTGAGGCCGCAGAGTCCGAGCAGCTCTTCTCGCGTGCCCTGTTCGACGAAGGTATCGCCGATGCCGAAGCGGCGGACGGGCATCGGGACGCCGGCGTCGCTGAGCGCTTCGAGGACCGCCGATCCAAAGCCTCCGGCCAGCATGTTCTCTTCGAGCGTCACAAGGCCGCGGACTTTGGGATCGCGGGCAAGCTCGAGCAGCAGCTCTGTGTCAAGCGGTTTCACGAACCGCATGTTGACGACGCGGACGGCGATGCCATCGGCGGCAAGCAGGTCGGCGGCGGTTTCCGCGATGGGAACCATGCTGCCGATAGCAAGCAAGGCGACAGCGCCTTCCCCGCGCAGGACTTCGGCCTTGCCGAGTGGCAGCGTCGTCATGGCCGCGGGCAACGGTACGCCGACGGCCGCGCCGCGCGGATAGCGGACCGCGGCCGGGCCGCCCAGAGCAAGTGCCGTCTTGAGCATGTCGCGCAGCTCCGCTTCATCTTTCGGCGCCATGACCGTCATGCCCGGCAGGTGACGCAGGTAGCTGTAATCGAAGACACCATGATGCGTCGGCCCGTCTTGTCCGACAAGACCAGCGCGGTCGAGCGCGAAGACGACAGGGAGCTTTTGCAGGCAGACATCATGAAGGATCTGGTCATAGGCGCGCTGCGCAAACGTCGAATAGAGCGCGACAACGGGCTTCTTGCCTGATGCCGCGAGGCCAGCCGCGAAGGTCACGGCATGTTCTTCGGCGATGCCGACGTCGAAGAACCGCTCGGGATACGCTTTGCCAAAGGCCTTGAGCCCTGTACCGCTCGGCATGGCGGCCGTGATGGCGACGATGTCCTCGTCGGTTTTCGCGAGCTCGATCAGCGCATCGGAGAACACGGACGTATACGATGGCGCGCCTTCTTTTTTCGGGCACTCCCCCGTCGCGGCGTCGAACTTGCCGATGCCGTGGAATTTCTCCGGCGCTTCTTCCGCCGGCAGATACCCTTTGCCTTTTTTCGTATGGACATGCACGAGGATCGGGCCCTGCATCTGGCGGACCTGCGAGAAGACTTCGGTCAGCAGTTCGAGGTTGTGGCCGTCGATCGGGCCGATGTAGCGGAAGCCGATCTCCTCGAATGGCGCGCCGGGCACGAGCGCCGTGCGCACGCCGTCCTTGATGGCCGAAGCTGTCTTGTAGACCTTGCCGCCGATGCGCGGGATGCTCTTCAGGAGATGCTCGACATCTTTTTTCGCGCGGTTGTACTGTGGTGCGATGCGCAGCGCCGAGAGGTATTCCGACATCGCGCCGACATTCTTGTCGATGGAGCGGCCATTGTCGTTGAGGACGACGATGAGATTGCGTCCGAGGTCGCCGGCATTGTTGAGCCCTTCGAACGATTCACCGCCGGTCAGCGCGCCATCGCCGAGCACAGCGATGACATGGCGTTTGCTTTCGGTGGCATCGTCCGTGTCGAGATCGCGCGCGACCGCCATGCCAAGCGCCGCCGAAATCGCCGTGCTCGCATGGCCGACGCCAAACGCATCATACGGCGACTCGAAGCGATTTGGAAAGCCCGTGATGCCGCCTTTCTGCCGCAGTGTCGAAAACGCTTTGCGGCGGCCCGTCAACAGCTTGTGCGTATACGCCTGATGGCCGACATCCCAGACGAGCTTGTCCTCGGGGAAATGGAAGACGCGGTAGAGCGCGAGCGTGAGCTCGACGGTGCCGAGGCTTGGCGCAAGATGACCGCCCGTCTTCGAGACGGTCTCGACGAGGAAGGCGCGGATCTCCCGCGCGAGCGTCGCGAGTTCCTGCACATCGAGCTTCCGCAGGTCTTCCGGTCCCTCAATGGTATCGAGAATCTGCGTCATATCTCACTTTTTCCTCTCGATCAACATCTGCACGAGATCGCGCAGGAAATCGGCCTCCGAACCAAAGGAGGTCAGTGCGGCAATGGCATCTTCAACGGTCGCCTTTGCGAGTGCCTGCGCTTTTTCGAGCGACAGCAGCGTCACATACGTCGACTTGTGATTGCGCTCGTCACTGCCAACGGGCTTGCCGATCGTCGCCTCGTCGCCGACGACGTCGAGGATGTCATCCGTGATCTGGAACGTGAGGCCGAACGCGTCGGCGTATTTCGTCAGCGCGGCGAGCTGGTTGTCCGTCGCACCGGCGAGAATCGCGCCCGAGCGCACAGCTGCGCGGAACAGCGCTCCCGTCTTTCCCATGTGCATCTCGCGCAGGCGCTCCATCGGGATCTCTTTGCCTTCGGATTCGAGGTCGATGGCCTGGCCGCCGACCATGCCATTTTGGCCTGCCGCACGGCTCATTTCGCGCACGACAGCGAGACGCGTCGCTTCCGTCACGCCCTGCTGGCGCAGCATGACTTCAAACGCGAGCGTCAAGAGCGCATCGCCTGCGAGCGTCGCCATGCCTGCGCCATAGACTTTGTGATTCGTGAGCTTGCCGCGGCGGTAGTCGTCGTTGTCCATCGCGGGCAGGTCATCGTGGATCAGCGAATACGTGTGGATCATCTCGATGGCACAGCCCGTCGTGACGAACTGTGCGCCATCGACGCCGACGGCATCGGCCGCCGCCATCAGGAGGATGGGGCGCAGCCGCTTGCCGCCGGCCATGAGGCTGTATTCCATCGCATCTGCGAGCGTCTTGTCGATGGGCGGCTCGCTTTTGAGCTCCTGCACGAGTGCCTTCTCGACGAGTGCGCGCCGCGCATTCCAAAGTTCCTTCTGCATCGCTTATTTCCCCTCTTCTTCGATGATGAGTTTTTCCGTGACCGCTTCGCCGTCTTTTTCCTGCACGAGGAGGTCCATGGCCTGCTCGGCACGCGAAAGCGCCTGCGAGCAGGTACCAGCGAGCTTCATGCCCTCGGAATAGTTCGCGATGAGGTCTTTGAGAGGCAGGTCGCCCTGCTCCATCTGGTCGACGATCTCATTCAGGCGTCCGAGCGCCTCTTCGAAAGATAATTCTTTCTTTCGTGGCATTTCATTTTCCTCCTCTGCTGTTCTTGCCTATCTTGCGAGCCTCTGCCATCACACAGCCATCGGCAAAGCGCAGCGTCAGCGTGTCACCGGGCTGCACCTGCGCGGCACGCGTCACAGGCGTTTTCCCGCGCTCGATGACGGCATAGCCGCGCCGCATGACATGAACAGGGCTCAAGAGCTCGAGTCGTTTCATGGCATCATCCATGGCCTGCTGCTTGGCACCAAGGCAGGTTTTTGCCGCGCGCTGGAACCGCTCGATGGCCTGATCAAGCGCCTGCTGACGCGGTGCAAGCAACGCCTCCTGCGGGCGCTCGAAGATCGGCCGTTCCACGGCATAGGCGAGCGCGTCACGCTTGCGGCCGATCGTATGGAGCGCGGCCTGCTGCAGGCGAATGACAAGGCTCTGGACATGCTGCCGGAGCCCTAGCGTATCAGGCACGGCAAGCTCTGCGGCCTGGGATGGCGTCGCGGCGCGCACGTCGGCAACGTTGTCAGACAGCGTGAAATCCGTCTCATGGCCGACAGCGGAAATGACGGGAATGCGCGAGGCGTAGATAGCACGGACGACAACTTCCTCGTTAAACGCCCAGAGGTCTTCCATCGAGCCGCCACCGCGGCCCACAATCAGCACATCGACGGGAACTTTCTCATTGAAAAAGCGGATGGCATCGGCAATCTGCGCTGCCGCGCCCTCGCCCTGCACCTGCACGGGTTTGAGCACGAGCTGCACCGAGGGATCGCGCCGCTTCGAAACATGGTAGATGTCGCGCAGCACGGCGCCCGAAATCGACGTCACAACGCCGATCCTGCGCGGGAAGAACGGCAGCGGCTGCTTGTGCGCCTCGTCAAAAAGGCCTTCGGCGGCGAGCCGCGCTTTCAGCTGGGCGAGTGCCTGCGCGAGCGCCCCCTGTCCCTCGGGCGCGAGGCTGTCGACATAGAGCTGATAGACGCCGTCGCGTTCATAGACGGAGATGCCGCCGGACGCGATGACCGACTGGCCATTTTCAGGACGGAACCGCAGGTGCTGCGCACGCGAACGGAACATGACGCACTTGAGCGCAGACGTTGCATCTTTCAGCGTGAAATAAGCGTGTCCCGACGCATAAACCTTGAAATTCGAAAGCTCGCCGCGCACCATGAGGCGTCTGAGAGCCGGTTCGCCCTGCAACAGTCCCTTGATGAAGCGGTTGACCTCGCTGACGCCATGAATCGCCATCACGTCACGCCCCTTTCCCTGCAACGTTTCTTTTCAAAAAAAGAGGCTGCCGCACCTGCCGTGCACCAGCCTCGGTACCATGCTTACTTCTTCTCGCCTTTTTTCTGGCCTTTTGGCACCATCGCGCCGAGCACGCCATTGAGAAATTTCGGCGACTCGTCCGCGCCATATTTCTTCGCGAGCTCGATGGCTTCATCAATGGCGACGCCCGCATCGACAGCCGTCTCTGCATACTGCATCTCATAGACGGCCATGCGCGCGATGTTGCGGTCGATGACGGCCATGCGTTCGACTTTCCAGCCCTTCGACTTCGCGCCGATGACCTCGTCGATGGAGACGAGATGGCCGCGCGTGCCCTGGACGAGGCCTGTTGCGTAGTCGCGCGTCTTCTTCGATACGTCTTCTTCCGCTTCGTCGAGCGCGGCATCGAGCGCGAGCATTTCTCCGTCCGCACCTTCCGCCGGCGGATTCACGTCGAGCTGATAGAGCGCCTGCAATGCGATTTCCCTTGCTTGTCTACGACTCATTCCTTCAAAAACCTTTTACCTTTCAAAATCAAATTCATTGTTTAAAACCGATGCCAGTACTGGAAGCGTTCCGGCAGACGGTCGCGCATTTCTTCGAGAATGCCGCCGCGGTCGATGCGGGCCCCGATCAGGAAGCCGATGCCGCTGCAGAGCATGAGGAAGACCGTCGGAAAGAAGCCGATGACGAGGACCAGAATGGCGAACAGCAGCCCCAGAAGCGTCCCGACGAACTTGCCGCGATGATGCTCCCAGAGGAAGCGGATGGCGTTTTTGACATCCTCTTTCATAACATCATCACCTCAGGAAACGCGGGGCTGGTTCGGCAGCTTCGCCTGCGTGATTTCGGACACGGAAAGCTGGATGTCCACTTCAGGAAAGCCCAAGAGCGACGAAAGCGTCGCCTGCACAGCCTCGTGGACTTCATCGGCCGTCTCGCGGACAGGCGTCTCCGTACCGAGCACGAGCTGGAGCGAGAGACGAATACTGCTTTCGGCACCGACACCATTCGAACGGTGACTCGTGAGCTTTGCGTGCACGTCACGAACGCCGCGCACGTCACGGGCGGCTCGCTCGGCGACATCGCGCACGGCAGCCGACGAGACCTGGATATTGCCCGCCGTCCCCGCGACGAGCGTGAGCTCTCCGCGCGTCTCCTGCTCCTTGCTGCGAAAGATCAGCGAGCTCACGAGCAGATGCAGTCCGACGACGAGATAGATCGCGAGCCCCGCCAGGCACTCGGGGCGCCCGGCATACTGCTCCACGATCGAGAGCCACTCCTGCTGCGGCAAGAGCCGCGCCGCAACGACGAGGAGCGCCCCGCCACCAGCGACGGACACGAGCGCGAACAGGAACAGCAGGAACCGGTTCAAGATTCCCATAGAATCGCCTCTTTCAGCGGACGCGGACTTCTTCCTCCTTGGACTCTGCCTCGGGGAGGCTGACGCCCTGCACGTGGATGTTGACCTCGACGACGGAAAGGCCCGTCATCGTCTCGATGGCCTGCTTGACATTCTCCTGCACAGCAAGCGCGACATCGGGGATGCGCACGCCATATTTCACGATGATGTAGAGATCAACGGCCGCTTCCTTCTCGCCGACTTCGACCTTGACGCCCTTTGCAAAATTCTTGCGGCCGAGCATCTCGGCAATGCCGCCGACGAGGCCGCCGCTCATGCCGGCAACGCCATCGACTTCCGTCGCGGCGAGCCCTGCAATGATGCTGACGACTTCGTCAGCAATGCGGATGGCTCCGAGAGAATTCGTGCTCTTGACCGTTTTGACTGCCGTTTCTTTTTCCATGATGTGACCTCCTAGATGCTCTGCCTGTGAAACAAAATTCTGCTATTTTCTGTTTGTATTCGAGACAAGGACAGAAAACTCCTTCTTTTGCAGAAGAAAAACTGTCCGCAAAAAAATTTGAGCCGGAGGGCCAATCCTTCGACTCAAATGTTATTCACAACCCTCTCAGTCACGCTTCGCGTGCCAGCTCCCCCAGAGTGGGAGCCTTTCAGGAGACGTCATGCGCGCTCGATGTAGTTGCCCGTGCGCGTATCAATGCGCAGGGAGTCGCCTTCGTTGACGAAGAGCGGCACGCGGACTTCGTAGCCCGTCTCGACCTTCGCCATCTTCGTAGCGCCCGTCGCCGTGTTGCCCTTGACGCTCGGCTCGCATTCCGTGACCTTCAGCGTAACGGAGTTCGGCAGCGAGATGCCAATGATGCGGCCCTTGAACGTCTGGAGCTGGACTTCCATGTTCTCGAGGAGGAAATGCAGGGCATCGCCGAGCGTCTCCTTCGTGATCTCTTCCTGCTCGTACGTCTCCGTGTCCATGAACGTGTACATGCCATCGTTCTCATAGAGATACTGCATCGTACGCGTCTCGAGGTGTGCGGCCGGCATCTTCTCGTTCGGGTTGAACGTGCGCTCAACGACGGCGCCCGTCTCGACATTCTTGATCTTCGTGCGGACGAAAGCCGCGCCCTTGCCCGGCTTGACATGCTGGAAATCGACGATCTGCCAAACGCCGCCATCGATTTCGATCGTGAGGCCCGTGCGGAAATCAGTACTGTTAATCATGAACTTATGCCCTCCAATATAGCTTTTCAGCTTCGTTTTACATAGTTAACGCTACTATTATACCGAAAACGGAAAAAGATTTCAATGGATTTCGATCAAATTCTTGTCGGCCTTCGTCAGCGGCTCGCAGCCATCCGGCGTCACGAGAACGGTATCCTCGATGCGCAGGCCGCCAAAGCCCGGGATGTAGACGCCCGGCTCGTCCGTGATGACGATGCCCGGCTCGAGGCTCTCGCATGTGCTCTTTGGCGAGAGACGCGGCTCCTCATGGATTTCGAGGCCGACGCAGTGGCCGAGGCCATGGCCGAAGCCGAGGTCATGCTCCTGGAGCTTTGCGCGGACGTTCGCATCGACGTCTTTGCCCGATGCGCCCGGGCGGATCAGCGTCAGTGCGTATTTTTGCGCTTCGAGCACGGCATCATAGAGCGCGCGCTGGCGCGCGGACGGCGCGCCCATGACGACGGTGCGCGTGATGTCGGAGTGATAGCCGCCATAGATCGCGCCATAGTCCATCGTGACGAACTCGCCTTCCTCGATGACCTTGTCCGTAGCGACGCCATGCGGCAGCGCGCCGCGCACGCCGGACGCCATGATCGTCGTGAACGACGGACCTTCGGAGCCATGCGCGCGCATGAAGCTTTCCATGTGCGCAGCAACGTCGATTTCCGTCATGCCGGCCTTCATGTAGTGAATGACGTCGTCAAAAGCCGCATCGGCAATCTCGCAAGCCTTGCGGATCATGGTGATTTCGCCTTCGTCCTTGATCTGGCGCAGCGTGTCGAGGCAGAGTGGCGTCTCAAACGTGCGGCCCTTGAGCAGTTCCCTGAGCTTCGCATACGTGTCGAAAATCATGGCGTTGCCCTCGAAGCCGATGGCCTTGGCATCCTCCTGTGCGAGGACGTCCGCCGTCTTTTTGAGAAGACCGTCCTTCTGTTCGACGAGCGTAAACTCCGGCGCCTGCTGCTTTGCCTGCTCCGTATAGCGGCTGTCCGTCACGATGAAAGCCTTGTCCTGCGTGATGACAAGCGTCGTATCATCCCCGCGGAAGCCGCTGAAGTAATGGAGGTTCACCTCCTTCGTCACGACGACGGCATCAAGACGATGCTCGGAAAGAAGGGAACGGAGCGCGGAAAGACGACGCTGGATCATACGAAAAGACCTCCAATTTTTTATTCTTATGACAGCCGGTCGATGACGGCTTCGAGCGCGGCCATGTAGCTGTAGGCGCCGAGGCCGCAAATCTGGCCGAGGCAGACGGGCGCGAGCACCGACGTATGGCGGAATTCCTCGCGTTTGTGGATGTTCGAGAGATGGATCTCGATGACGGGGACGTCGATGGACGAAATGGCGTCGCGCAGGGCGATGCTGTAATGCGTGTAAGCACCGGCATTGAAGATGATGTAGTCGAACTTCCCGCGCGCGTCCTGCACGGCATCGACAAGCGCGCCTTCATGGTTCGACTGGTAGAACGAAATGGAGACGCCCGCCTCCGTCGCGCGCGTTTCCATGCGCTGCTCGATGTCGTGGAGCGTCGTGTGACCATAGATTTCCGGCTCGCGCGTGCCGAGCAGATTCAGATTCGGCCCATTGAGGACCAAGACACTTCCTTTTGCCATTTAAATACCTCCTATTTGGCTCTCCCTCTGGGAAAAGCAGACACTCAGCGCTTTAGCGCTTAGTGGTCGCTTTATCCTTTAGGTAGAGCTGGCGCCCGACAGGGCGACTGAGAGGGTTCTCAATACCGGATTTTGAAGCCGGTTTCATCAGGAACGACGTCGATGGCTTCAAGCGAAAACGCATTCACATGGATGAAGTAGTTGCCTTTGCGGATGATGGCCTCGAGCTTGTCAATCTGTTCCTGTGTGCCCTGCAGCTCCATATCGACCGTGCCGTCTTCCATGTTGCGGACCCAGCCCGTAACGCCGAGGTCCATCGCATTCTGCTGCACATACATGCGGAAGCCGACGCCCTGCACGCGGCCTTCGGCCTTGCCAAAATAACGAATCATGTCTGCCATAGAAATCCTTCCTTTCTGAGGGGTGAGGGAAATGAGATATGATGCGCCGCTTTTTAGATGTCGCGGCGGAGGATGGCGTAGGGTTCGACGGGATGGTCCATACGGATGTGGACGATCTGCTGCGGATGCGGCGCGGCCTCGATGGGCTCGCCCGCCTCGTCCGTCATCTCGCGGAGCACCTGGCGGAAGCCTGATGCCTGCGGCTGGAACAGCTCGATTTCCTCGCCGAGCTTCATGTGGTTGCGCTGCTCGACCGTCGCCCAGCCCGTCGCGGCGTTGTAGTCGCGCACGAGGCCGATGAATTCCGACGTCTGCTCGTACGACGACGAGCCATAAATCTGGTCGTCAGCCGTCGGCTGGCGAAACGCGAAGCCCGTCGTATAGGCACGGTGCGAGACCTTGCCGAGCTCAGCCGTCCAGGCCGGGTCGATGGCGAAGTGCTCCGGGTCCTCGAAATAGCTGTCGATGGCCATGCGATAGGCTTTCGTGACGCTCGCGACATAGTGGACGCTCTTCATGCGGCCTTCGATCTTGAGGCTGTCGACGCCGCTTTCGATGAGCTCCGGCAGATGCGGCAGCAGGCAGAGGTCCTTGGAATTGAGAATATACGTGCCGCGCTCATCTTCTTCGATGGGGAAATACTGCCCCGGTCGCGTTTCCTCGACGAGGGCATAGCGCCAGCGGCACGACTGCGCGCAGGCGCCGCGGTTCGAATCACGGCCCGTAAAGTAGTTCGAGAGCAGGCAGCGGCCCGACATCGAAATACACATGGCGCCATGTACGAATATTTCGAGCTCGACAGGGACGTTTTTGCGGATGGCGGCGATTTCCTTGATCGAAAGCTCGCGCGCCAGCACGACGCGGGAGGCTCCGAGCGCCTGCCATGCTTTGACGGCCGCGCTGTTGACGGTGTTCGCCTGCGTGCTGACATGGAGCGGCATCTCCGGCACGGTCTCGCGGGCAATCGAAAAGACGCCGAGGTCGGCGACGAGCAGAGCATCGACACCGATGCTTGCGAGGTAGCGCAGGTAGTCCGGCAGTCCCGCGAGGTCGCCGTCGTGCGGATAGACATTGACCGTCACATAGACTTTCGCCGCATGCGCATGCGCAAACGTGACGGCTTCGGCGAGCTCTTCCTTCGAAAAGTTGCCGCCGAGCGCCCGCAGGCCGAACGACTTGCCGCCGAGGTAGACGGCATCCGCGCCATAAAGCACGGCCATCCTGAGTTTTTCGAGCGTCCCCGCAGGCGCGAGGAGTTCGGGTTTCTTCATTGTTATTTCACCTTTTGTATTTTATTCGCACCCGCGGAAGAGAACAATGTGCTTGTTGTTTTGCCATGCAAGGGACTCCCACCACCGCTTCGCGGTCCCCCTCCCTCTGAGAGGGAGGCTGACTCCCGCCGCGTCAGTGCGAGGCCGTCGCCGCGCGGGAAGATTTCTGTCGTGTAGGGCGGCGTGTTGACGAGTTCGAGGTAGCGCTGCAGACGCTCGACAATCGTCTCGAAGCGGCGCGGCATCATGACGGGATGCAGCACGTAGCCGCGGAACAGCACATTGTCGGCCACGATGACGCCGCCTTCTTCGAGCATCGGCGCAGCCTTCTCGAAGTAGTCGGGATACTGCCCTTTTGCCGCATCGAGGAAGATGAAGTCGTAGGTCTTCCCCTGCCCGCGCAGGACATCAAGCATTTCGCCTGCGTCGCCGAGGTGCTGCGTGACGCGGCGACCGAGCGGCGAACACGCTAGGAAGTGTTTCGCTTTTTCATACCGCGCAGGCAGCAGCTCGACCGTCTCGACCGTGCAATCTGCAGGTGCCAACGAGAGCGCGAGCAGTGCCGAGTAGCCGATGGCTGTGCCGAGCTCGAGGATGCGGTGCGGCTGCTGTTTTCGCACGAATTCGGCGTAGAAGCGGCGGCCATGCTCATTGAGGATCGGCACATGATGCGCTTTGGCATACGCTTCCATTTCCATTCGGAGCGTCACGCCTTCCGTTTCCATACACGCCTGTTCCCTGCATGCCTCCATCAACGCACCTCCTCGACGATGGCCTCATGGTCAGCATAGTTCGTCGAATAGTGGTTGTGCCCGTCGCGGTCGGCGACAAAGTAGAGGTAATCCGTGTCTGCTGGATAAAGCACGGCCTCGATGGCGGCCATGCCCGGGCTTGCAATCGGCCCGGGCGGCAGTCCCTTGTTCTGGTACGTGTTGTAGGGCGAATCGACTTTCGTATCGGCGAGCGAAAGGTCTTCTTTCGGGTCGTCGCGCAGATATTGGAATGTCGTGTCGGACTGCAGCGGCATGCCGATCTTGAGGCGCTTGAGGAAGACCTGTGCGACTTTCGGGCGGTCTTCCTCGAACTTCGCTTCCTTCTCGACGAGCGACGCGAGCGTCACGAGTTCATAAATCGAAAGGTTCATCTGCTTTGCGCGCGCGCGGAGCTTTGGTGTCAGGCTCTGATCGAAGTCCGACGTCATCTCCTTGAGAATGGAATCGACATCGTAGTCGGATTTCAGCACATAGGTGTCAGGGAACAAGAATCCCTCGCAAGCGTAGAACGTATCATCATGCTTCTCGATGTAATCATAGGGCCGATACTTCTCGGCCTTCTTCAAAAATTCCTTTTCGTCCACAATGCCCGCATCGCCGAGACGCTTCGCGATGTCACGGATGCGGAAGCCTTCGGGAATCGTGAACTTGATGCGCGTCGTCTCGCCCGCGACGAGCTTCTGCAGCACATCGCGCGGCTCCATGCCCGGATGGAGCTCGTACATGCCCGTCTTGATCTGGTTATCAAAGCCATTGACCTTGGCGATGAACCAGAATTTCGTATGGCTCGTAATAACGCCGTGCTTCTCGAGCTCCGTGCCGATTTCGCTTGACGTCATGCCCTGCTTGACATGGAGATAAATCTTTTCGTCCGGATCGGCCTGCGCGGCCGGCTGCGAGTTTCCCGAGCCCGCGATGGCGGCCACCATGCCGACGAGACAGACGACGAACACGGCGGCAATGACGCCCACGGCGATTTTTCGCTGGCGCGCATCCGCCTGTTTCCAGGCCTCCCCCACAGCTTGCTTCCCCTTGGCAGCCCACGGCCCGAGCTCCTTGCCGAGCGTGGACAGCCCCTTTTGGAGCTGCGAGAGAACTTCGACCAGTTTCTGCTTCAAAAATGGCATCCCCTTACACCAATACTTCCCTATATTTCCTATCCCTGATACCTGCAAGATGTGAGAAGAGCCGCCGCCTCAGGGGCAGCAGCTCTTTTTCCGGGACGGTCAGTCTTCCGATGCATCGACGAGCGCGTCGTATGCCTTCTGCACACGCGCAAACTCCTCGTCGGTCGGTTCGACGTATTCCTCTTCCCCATCTTCATTTTTCACGATCTTCGCAATGATGACATCTTCGTCGCCATCCTCGCAGCCGCAACCGCAGCCAGCTTCATGGTCGTCGTCGCCATGGAGGCCGACGAGCAGCGCATACTGCTCGTCATCGACGGGGATGATCATTTCCTCTTCATAATAGAACTTCGTGCCATCTTCGTCCGTGAACTCGATGACCGTTGCGTCGCCATCGTCGAGAAAATCTTTTTCTTCTGCCATGCAGTCCACCTCTTTCTTTGCAAAAATATCCTTCATCCATTCTAACGGAAAACCGCCTTCTTTGTCAATCAACGGGCCACAGTCCCATGCACATCAGCGGATGCGGTCAAGATAGCCCTGCAGGATGAAGACGGCCGCCATCTTGTCGATGACTTTCTTGCGCTTCTTGCGCGAAACATCGCCTTCAAGCAGCGAGCGCGTCGCCGCAACGGTCGAGAGGCGTTCGTCCCAGAGCGCGATTTCGACGTCGGGATACTGCTTCTTCACCTTTTCAAGAAATGCTTTGACGACCTCGCAACGGTCGCCTTCCGTGCCATTCATGTTCTTCGGGTAGCCCGAGACGAGCGAACGCGTTTCATACTGCTCCATGAGCTCGCCAAGGCGCGCAAGGTCTTTCT
This sequence comes from uncultured Veillonellaceae bacterium, assembly GCA_900315575.1. Lineage (GTDB taxonomy): Bacteria > Bacillota > Negativicutes > Selenomonadales > Selenomonadaceae > Selenomonas_C. The sequence goes on along the minus strand of OMZR01000019.1, from coordinate 15,191 downwards.
CGAGGTTCTTGCGGCGGATGGTTTCCACGCCCTGCGCCGTCAGCCCGAGAGGGTCCGAGACCGCGATGCCGATCGTGCGGTCGCCGATATCGAGGCCGAGATACCGCTTCATTTCGCCTTCTCCAAATAGCTGCGCACGAGCTCTTCGAGCAGTTCGTCGCGCTCGAGCTTGCGGATCTTGCTGCGCGCATCGCCGTGGCTCGTGATATAGGCCGGGTCGCCCGAGAGCAGGTAGCCGACGAGCTGGTTGATCGGGTTGTAGCCCTTTTCCTCCATCGCCTTGCAGACGTCGCGGATGATAGTCTCCGCTTTGTTTTCGTCCGCCCCAAAGCGGAACATCATGGTTTCTTCACTGACCATATTTCTCTACCTCCAAAAGCACTATTTGTTCTATGATACCACAATCTGGCAGAAAATCCTATGAAAAAACCTGCGAGGAATGCTGAATCCTTCGCAGGTCGTTTTCGTTCTATGAGTTATGCCCTACCTTCGACACACCTACCACCGCTTCGCGGTCCCCCTCCCTCGGAGAGGGAGGCAAAGCCCTTTAGAACATATCATGCTCAATCATGTATTCCGCAATCTGCAACGCATTGAGCGCGGCACCTTTGCGGATCTGGTCGCCGCAGACCCAGAGGTTCAGGCCATGTGCGATGGATTCGTCCTTGCGGATGCGGCCGACCTCGACGTCGTTCTTACCCGACGTGAACAGCGGCATCGGGTAGAGCTGCTGCGACGGGTCGTCTTTGACGATGGCGCCTGGGAATGCATCGATGGCCTTTTTCGCGGCCTCGACCGTGACTTCGTCCTCGAACTCGATGTTGACGGACTCGGCATGGCTGCGGTAGACCGGCACGCGCACGGTCGTCGCCGTCACGGGAAGGTCTGGCTCGCCGAGAATCTTGCGCGTCTCGTTGACCATCTTCATTTCCTCTTTCGTGTAGAGGTTGTCGAGGAAGATGTCAATCTGCGGGATGGCATTCGAGGCGATCTGATAGTGCTTCGGCAGCTTCGCGACCGGCAGCACATTTGCCTCCGGTGTCTTGCCCATCGCGAGGTCTTTTTCCTGCTGTTCGAGCTCGGCCATGCCTTCTTTGCCTGCCCCCGAAACAGCCTGATACGTCGAAACGACGATGCGCTTGATTTTCGAAAGGTCGCGCAGCGGCTTGACGGCCATCATCATGATGATCGTCGAGCAGTTCGGGTTGGCAATGATGCCCTTGTGATCCTTGATGGCCTCGGGGTTGACCTCCGGCACGATGAGCGGCACTTCGGGATCCATGCGGAACGTGCTCGAGTTGTCGATGACGACGGCGCCGACCTTGACAGCCGCCGGAGCAAAGAGCTTGCTCGCCGCTCCACCGGCGAACAGCGCAATCTGCACGCCCTCGAACGAATCATCCGTCGCTTCCTCGACAGTGTAATCCTTGCCCATGAAATTGATGACCTTGCCGGCCGAGCGCTTGGAAGCGAGAAGCTTGAGATCAGCAAATGGGAAATTGCGTTCTTCGATGAGGCGCAGGAACTCCTGCCCGACAGCGCCCGTCGCGCCGAGGATGGCTACATTGTACTTCTTCATCGGTATCTTCAACCTTTCTCTATGGAAAATGGATGGCAAAATTCAGAACTCCAGCAATTTGTCAAGCCCGACCGTCAGGCCCTTGAGCCCGCGGACTTTCTTGGCCGCCAGCACGACGCCGGGCATGAACGATTCGCGGTTCATGGAGTCGTGGCGGATGGTCAGCGTCTGGCCGAGGCCGCCGAAGATGACTTCCTGATGCGCGACATAGCCCGGCAGGCGGACGCTGTGGATGCGCATGCCTTCGTAGTCGGCACCGCGCGCGCCTGCAAGCTTCTCCTTTTCGTCGGGATGGCCCTGCATATGCGCCTTACGGACTTCGGCGATCATGGCTGCCGTCTGCACGGCCGTGCCCGATGGCGCATCGAGCTTCTTGTCGTGGTGGAGCTCGATGATTTCGACGTCCGGCATGTACTTCGCCGCCTGCTTGCACATGACCATCATGAGCACGGCGCCAATGGCGAAATTCGGCGCAATGAATGCCGGCGTGTCATTCGCCTCGGCAAGCTTTGCGATGTCTGCTTTCTGCGCGTCCGTCAGGCCCGTCGTGCCGACGACCGGCGATACATGTGCCGTGAGCGCGGTCTTGACGTTTTCAAAGACGACATCGGGCCGTGTGAAGTCGACCATGACGTCTGGGTGCAGGCGGGAAAGTGCCGCCTTGAGATCCGTCTCGACCGCAATGGCGGCTTTGGGCAAGCCGACGAGTTCCCCGACGTCAGCGCCGCCCTTGAGGTCCGCAGCCCCGACGAGCGCGAGGTCCGGATCTTCCTGCACGGCTTTGAGCACGGCCTGTCCCATGCGGCCGCAGGCACCATTTACGAATACCGTTGTCAATTGTATACGCCTCCAAGCAAAGATTGCATTCATTGTATCGCATGTCCTTCTTTTGTGTCAAGATGTACACTGTAAAAAATCACGGATGTCATTCAGACATCCGTGATGTGTTCAAATTGTTCTTGATACAGCGATGCGAGGATCGGCCGGACGAAGCTGAGATCTTCTTTGCTTCCGAGCGTGTCCTGTGCGGCCTGACGGGCATCTAGAAGGAGGTCGGTATCGCGCAGGACATCAGCGATCTTGAGGTCTGGCAGGCCGTGCTGGCGAGCACCGAAAAACTGGCCGGGTCCGCGCAAACGCAGGTCTTCCTCGGCAAGCTGGAAGCCGTCCTGCGTCGCAGCGAGGATCGAAAGGCGCTCACGCGCCGTATCTGTGCGGCTGTCCGATACGAGAATGCAGTACGACGCGAGACTGCCACGTCCGATGCGGCCGCGCAGTTGATGGAGCTGGGCAAGGCCGAAGCGGTCAGCATGCTCGACGACGAGCGTCGTCGCATTCGGCACATTGACGCCGACTTCGATGACCGTCGTCGAGACGAGGACGCGGATGCGGTTCTCATAAAACGCCTGCATGACGGCTTCTTTCTCCGCATCCTTCATACGGCCATGCACGAGGCCGCACGGGATGCCGCGCAGGATGCCATAGCGCAGTTCGTCATAGACTTCTTCCGCCGATGGCAGGTCTTCTTCGTCGCTCTGCTCGACGAGCGGGCAGACAACATACGACTGCCGCCCCGCCTCGGCCTGCGTGCGCACGTACTTGTAGATGAGCGGGCGGCGATCCGTCGTGCGCACGAATGTCCGCACGGGCTTGCGTCCGGGCGGCAGATGGCGCACCTGCGAGACATCGAGGTCGCCGTAAACGGTCAGCGTCATCGTGCGCGGGATCGGCGTCGCCGTCATGACAAAGACGTCAGGAAGCCGCATGCTCTGTCCTGCCCCCTGCTGTTCGAGCGTCGCACGCTGTGTCACGCCGAAGCGGTGCTGCTCATCCGTCACAACGAGGCCGAGCGCAGCGAACTGCACGCCCGCCTGTAGCAGCGCATGCGTGCCGATCACGATGTCTACGTCGTGTGACGCAATGCGCGCATAGAGATCTCGTTTCTCTTTCGCTGTAATATGGCCCGACAAGAAACCAACACGAATGGGCGTACCCGAAAGTTGCTTCGTAAAAGTCTCAAAATGCTGCCTTGCAAGAATTTCCGTTGGCGCCATGATGGCGCCCTGAAAGCCATTTTCGACCGTCTTGACAAGCGCGAGAAGTGCTAGCACCGTCTTGCCCGAGCCCACATCTCCCTGCACGAGACGGCGCATTGGGACATCGGATTCCATATCGCGGCAAATCTCGCGCCAGACCTGTTTCTGATCGTCCGTGAGCGAAAATGGGAGCCCCGCCAGCACCTGCCGCAACATTGTACTGCTCGCAAGATGACGAATCCCCTGCTGTTGCTCGCGTGCTTGCTTTTTCAGCAACAACAAGCCGCACTGAATCAGATATAATTCCTCAAAAGCCAGTCGACGTCGTGCTGCCTGGAGCTCCTCGGCATTTTTCGGAAAATGGATGGTCTGGAATGCTATGCAACGCGCCATCAGGTGATACCGCGCTGCCACGCTCTCAGGCAGTACCTCGGGAATCTCGCCATCAGCGCCATTAGCAAGGCTGTCAAGCAATGTCCGCATGGCCTTGCGAAAGAATGTTTGATTGAGCCCGTCTGTCGACGCATAAACCGGGAAGATGCCAAGATGTGAAGCACCATCTTCCCCATCCTCGAGCAATACATACGACTGCACCTGGCTGATTTCCATCTGCCCACGCCCACCATATGCATAGGCTGCCTTGCCCGTCACAAAGAGGCGGCGGCCCGCCTGAAGCTTATTTTTAAGAAAAGGCTGGTTAAACCAAGTCACGCGCACATAGCCCGTACCGTCGCCGATGACAACTGTCAAAATCGTCATGCGGCGGCGGCCTGCCTGCTTCTCCGCGACCTGTGCAATCACGCCTGCCACTGTCACTCGCTCGCCAGGGACAAGCTGTGCAATTGGCGTCACGGCGCTCTGGTCCTCATAACTCCGCGGGTAGTATGTCAGGAGATCCTCCAGCGACACAATTCCCAGCCGCGCAAGCAGCCGGGCCTTCTTCGGCCCCACGCCCTTCAGCGTCTGGATGGAATCAGAAAGCTTCATGACTGCCCCTCCGCGGCAGCTTCCGACCAGTCAAACATCAAATTCACGAACCCTGCTTCCGACAGATATCTTGGATCTGGATGCCAGTTGCCAATGGCGAAATAATACTCCGTCATGCAGTCCGTCACCTCATCCGACGTCGTGTGGAACTGGCCGAGAAAATCCTCTACTTCCCCGACATCCTTTAGATTCTGGATGGCAAAGAGCAGCGTCGCTGTCGCGAGCACGGTGTTCTCGTGTGCAGGAGAAAAAGCTTCGGGGCTCTCCTCACAAAAGTCGCACAACATTCGATACACGAGACCACATTCAAAACTCGAGAAATCGAGCTTCTCGAGCATTACATCCAGTCGTTTTTCAGCATTTTTGAGACGCTTTTGGAGATTCTGGGACAGCTTGGCCGTCCGCTCCGCCGCTTTCAGAGGTTCTGGTAACGCGACCTCGGGAAATGCCCGCAACTTTGCATATGACGTCATTTGGTCAATAATATGGCGCACGGCCGCCGCATGGCGCGCAAAGAAATCCAACACCGTCGCGTCTGGTGCCTGTATGCGGTAAAGCGCAAACATCCGCTCAATTTCCTGCACAATGCGCCGACGCAACGCCGCCGTCGCTGGCACAGATACGATGCCATTGAGGAGCATCACGCCTTCCTCATGCATATGTCCATAAAACAGCAGCTTGCGCGCGTCGGGCGGCAATTCTTCCGGACGCGGCAGTTCCATCAGATCGTCTGAGAACAGATTACGGCAGACAATCGCATCCTCCTCGATGGCTTCAATGCAAAACACCGTGAAACGCGACTTCTGCAGGTCACGCAGCACGAACTGCACCTCGTTCGAAAATGAATCGCTTTTAGCCGCTGCAAATGCTGCGATTGGAGTTTCATCATTTCCCATCAAGTGATAGTCGAACATGAAGAAATCCCAGAACGCACGAAACTCCTGTTGCACTGCCTCTTCATCATCCGACACGCCCTGCTTCATCCGAACCGGCCCGAAATAAAGGTATAGTGCCCGCTGGATGTCCGTGCGATATTTGGGCGCGCGGTAAAACTCCTGAAACGCATTGAGGAGTTCATTGATATATCCGTCGAGTTTTTCCATCGCCTCATCTGAAAGCTCATCGTCATCGTTCCAGCCAAACGGGTTCTCCGCCGCATACGATGCCGGCATTTGAAATGCCCCGCCTGGGCCGCCATAAAATGACTGCTGTGCCTCGTCTAGTCGCGCTTTGAGAGAATCAGTGCTATGTGGGAATAAGAACAGCAGAAAGCGGCGGAGACGTGCAAACACCTGCTGCACCTCCGCCTCCTTCGGCTGCTCAATCTCCTGCAGGACGAAATACTGCCTGATAAAATCCACAAAATCCTCTGGCTGAAAGCTGTCGAGTGAAAAAATGCCTTGCTCCGCAGCAATGCGGAACGCCAGCGCAAGAACTGCCCAATCTCCCACCATGTCCATTTCATCCGCGCCCTTCCAGGCACGGCGGCGGAAATATCGCTCGACCTCCCGTTGCTGTGCATACGCCTCCGCATCGGGATTCAATTGGTAGTATGCGGCTACCACTTCATAAATATTCGTCATCCTTTTTTGTACTCCGCCGCAAGTTCCTTGAAAAGCGGCAGCGAGCGGCGAATCATCTCCGTCTTGATGCAGTACGCCGCACGGAAATACCCAGGACAGCCGAAATCCGCGCCGGGTACGAGTAGCAGACCATACTTCTTCGCGCGTTCGCAGAACGCCGCATCGTCATCTTCGAGGCACTTCGGGAAGAGATAAAACGCACCCTGCGGCTTCACGCAGGTGAACCCCGCTTCAATGAGACCATCATACAGCAGCTTGCCGTTTTCGACATACTTCGAGATGTCGGACGGCTCGTCAATGCAGCGCGCGACGACATACTGCCAGAGCGACGGCGCATTGACATGTGTCACGACGCGCGCCGCTCCTGCGATGGCACCAAAGACAGCGCCGAAATCCGTGACAGAATCCGGCACGGCGATATAGCCGATGCGTTCGCCCGGCAGAGAGAACGACTTGCTGTACGAATAGCAGACGAGCGTGTCGTCGTAGTATTTCGGAATGTACGGCACCATCAGGCCATCGAACGCAATCTCGCGGTACGGTTCGTCTGAAATGATGAAGACCGGATGGCCGTACTCCTGCTCCTTCTTCTTGAGGATGGCAGCGAGCTCTTTGATAGTCTCTTCCGAATAGATGGCACCGCTCGGATTGTTCGGCGAATTGACGATGACAGCTTTCGTATGCGCGTTCAGCAGCTTTTCAAACGCCGCAAAATCAATCTGCCAGTCCTCTGGACGCGCGGGTACGACGACGAGCTTGCCGCCGACAGACTCGACGAAGCAGCGGTACTCAGGAAAGAACGGCGCGAACGTCACGAACTCGTCGCCCGCCTCACAGAGCGCCTTGAATGAAATCGTAATGGCAGCCGCAGCACCTGCCGTCATAAAGATGTTCTTACCCTCGTAATCCATGCCAAAGCGACGGTTCAGGCTCTTCGCCACGGCGTCGCGAACCTTTGGCGCACCAGGCGCAACCGTATAGCCATGGATGGTATTGGGTTCCCATGTCTTCAAAATATCGATGGCAGCATCGCGGATGAAATCCGGCGTCGGAACATTTGGATTGCCAAGGCTGAAATCAAAGACCTGATCCTCCCCGACTTCGGCCGCACGCTTGCGCCCAAACTCAAAAATCGTGCGGATTGTCGACTTCTTCGTACCGAGTTCATACATTTTTTCAGAAACCATGCTGCCACCTGTCCTTCTCACCGCCTGCGCGGGTTCACAAAATCTTTTCATTTTGTTGCTAAATTACGTTACATTATACTATACTTTCAGACAAAAGGAAAGCGCGGGAAGCCATCCCGCGCATCGCTGTAAAATTATGATCCGTTCAGATATTATACGGCGCAAAAAGTTTACGGAGATAGTTGCGGCCTTTCGTAAGAACCTTGATGATAGGCTCCATCTGCTTCGGCTGGCGGAGAACCAGGGAGAGGACACGCTGGCGGAGCTGGCGGTAGTCGGAGTCGAAGTCCCTGAGGACATCTTCCATCTCCATCTCGACGGAGACTTCAGGGATATTCGAGGGCTGGATGTCGCAGGCGCGGCCGCTGATCTGGGCGAGGTCGCCGCGGAACGGGATGTAGGCTTCGCACTTGCATTCTTTCTGGATGCGCGCCTTGAGCGCTTCCTGCGACTGCGCTTCGCCGTGGACGATGAAGACTTTCGCAGGCTTCGGGTTCTGGATGGTCGACATCCAATTGATAAGCTGGTTGGAGTCGGCGTGCGCCGAGAAGCCGTCGAGGCTCTGAATCTGCGCTTTGACGGCGACTTCTTCGCCGAGGACGCGGACGCGCTTGATGCCATCGACGAGGCGGCGACCAAGACTGCCTTCAGCCTGGTAGCCGACGAAGAGGATCGTCGATTCCGGGCGCCAGAGGTTGTGCTTGAGGTGATGCAGGATGCGGCCGGCATCGCACATGCCGGAGGCCGAGATGATGATGGCGCTGCCTTCTTCGCTATTGAGTGCGCGGGATTCGGCTGCCGTCTCGCAGACGCGCACCTGCGGGAACTTGATGATTTTGCTGCTTTCGGCAAATAATTTTAGTGCCTCATCATCAAAATCTTGAGTGTTCTTGAGGAAAACGCGCGTTGCGGCGATGGCGAGCGGGCTGTCGATGATGATCGGGATGTCGGGATCGAGCCTCCCCTGCTTCGAGAGGTTGTAGAAATAATAGAGCAGCGTCTGCGTGCGGCCGACGGCGAACGACGGGATGACGAGGTTGCCGCCGCGGTCCATCGTGTCGTTGACGACTTCCAAGAGGCGCGTCTCCTTGTCATAGATCTGGTGCAGGCGGCCGCCATACGTCGATTCGATGATCAGGAAATCGGCGCCGGTCTCCGGTGCCGGGTCTTTGAGAATCGGCTGGTCGGGCTGGCCGAGGTCGCCAGAAAACACGAGCTTCGTCGTCTTGCCGTTCTCGGTCACGAAGACTTCGAGGAACGCCGAGCCGAGGATATGGCCGGCGTCCTTGTAAATGACGCGGATGTTGTCGGCGAGCTGGAACTCTTTTTCGTAAGGCACGACGACGAGGTGTTTGAGGGCCTCCATCGCATCGTCGATGCCGTAGAGCGCCGTGACGGGCGTGTCGCCGCGGCGGCGTCCCTTGCGGTTCTGGAGTTCGGCATCCGCCGTCTGGATATGCGCGGAGTCCGGCAGCATGATGCGGCAGAGCTCGCATGTCGATTTCGTTGCATAGATGGAGCCCGAGAATCCTTCTTTGACGAGCTTCGGCAGCAGGCCGCAGTGGTCGACGTGGGCGTGCGTCAGGAGGACGCCTTCGATGTCAGCGGGCGCGAATGGAAAGTCCTCGTAGTTGAGCTCACGCACGCGCTTCGAGCCCTGGAACATGCCGCAGTCGATGAGGTAGTGCTGCTCGTTCGTTTCCAGCAGGTAGCAAGAGCCTGTGACGGTGTGGGCCGCACCGATGAATTCGAGTCGCATGAATACCACTCCTTTGCTGATTTTGTTCTTTGTTTGTAGTATTCTGAATTTGTGACCGTTGTTCCTGCTTTTGAACAAAATTTTCTTTCTTTTTTCACGACATAGCAAAAACGGCTGCGCCAAAAGGCGCAACCGTCTTCGCTATTGTATGGGTGGTCCAACAATCAGATCATGTTCTTCGCGTACGCATCATAGAGCGCTTTGAGCTCTTCGACCTTGTCGTACATCTCGACCTGCAGGCCGGAAGCCGTCGCATAGTCCTTCTCGTTCAGCGCATTGATGAGGAGCGTGAACAGACTCTTCTCGTCGATGCTGTCCTTTGCGAGGTACGTGCGGAGGCCGTTGATCTTGTTCCAGTTGTAGGAATCCTGATCCGTGACATAGGCGCTCTTGATTTCCTTCGCCTTGCGCACGATTTCGCGGTTCTCCGGGATGATACGGCTCACGAGCTCCGTCTTCCAGCGGAGGAGTGCGCCATCGCGGAACGCGTCGATGATCTGCGGACGCAGTGCACCGCCAGCCGTGATGACTTTGAGCTTCTCAGGATACGTCTCGAAGCCCTGCATGTTCTCCCAGACCGTAGCAGGAGGCGCACCGAAGAGGTGCGTGCGCTCCTCGTCCGTGTAGTCTTCGAAGACATCGTCCTCGGAACGGTAAGCGCGGTCTTTTTCAAGGTAGAAACCATCCTCGCCGGCGTTCTTCGAAATCTCGGCGACGCATTCTTTCGTCGTCTTGTCGATGGAAGCCGTGATGCCGTCGAGCATCGCGCTGTAGATGGCCGCGAGCACGAGGTACGTGTTCGTGTACGGGTTGCAGGCGCGGAGCTCGAAGCGCGTTGCCATCGGATTCTCGAGGTCGCGGATGAGGCCGGCGAGAATCGTACGGTTGCGGGACGGGATTGCAGGCGTATGGCCGAGCGAGGTGACGATGCAGACCGGCGCCTCGAAGCCCGGCTTCAAACGATTGAGGGAATCGTTCGTCGCGGAAACGAACGGGTTGATGACTTCATAGTTCTTGAGGAGACCCATGATGGAGCCGTAGCCGACGACGCTCATGAAGTCCTCTTTCGGCTGGGCAGCAGCGAAGAGGTTCGCCATCTTGCCATCTTTCGTGATGGCAACCATGCCGATGTGCGTGTGCTCGCCGTTGCCAGCGAGGCCGATCATCGGCTTTGCCTTGAAGGAGACCTCGAGGCCGTTGCCGCGGAAGACTTCGCGCACGATCGTGCGGACGAAGATTTCGTTGTCGCAAGCCTGGAGGGCGTCAGCGAAGCGCCAGTCGATCTCGATCTGCTCGCAGACATGCGTCATGCGGCCGTTCTCGTCGATCTGGGCTTTCATGCCGCCGACTTCCTTGTGGCCCATTTCGCACTTGAGGCCATAGCGCTCGAGTGCCATGACAGCTTCTTCAAGAGCCGTGCGGACAGCGCCGTGCGTGCGCTCCCAATACTGCTCCTGCATGACCTGGGACGCAGACATCTCTTCGATGTCGGCATCCTCGAGCGGCGTCTTGACCCAGAACTCGAGCTCCGTTGCGGACGTGAAGGAGATGTCTTCGATGTCCGTGCCCTTGACGGCGAGGCCGGCGATGTCCGGATGTGCATGGAAGAGGTCGAGAAGGCCTTTCTTCACGTACTCGAGGGAGTCAGCGAGCACCGCACGCGCATCCACGCGCTTGCCCTCGTGAATCAGGAACGACGGGATGCGGAGCGTGCCGATCGGCTTCTCAGAATCCTCGTCATAATGCTCGAAGTTGTAATCAACAAACCAGTTGACATCGGGATCGACCGGCATGTCAACCTTTGCGTTGTTCAGCGTAGCAATGCCCGGCAGCACGACGGAAGAACCATCGGTCTGAACCGCAGAGCCAGCGTAGAAGTCATCGATGTCCTTGAGGAAGATGCGCATCGGAATCTTCTCATCCGTGTCGTTGCCGGCCATGTCGACGCCGACGAGCGAAACGAACTTGATCTCGGGATGTGCCTCGAGCATCTTCTTGACTTCTGCGCGGTCGGTGTGCGCGGGAATCACATACAGGAGTTCATCTAACATGTTGTACCACCCTTTGCTTTCTGCAGGAGACCTGCACGAAAATAACAAAAGCCATGCAAGCCCGGAAACGATTCGGTGAAAAATACACCTCCTGTCTACAGGTCTGCATGGCTCCATTGCCAAATTTATGGTCTTTTCTTTCAACAGGTCTTATCCTACCACAAAGATGTACGTGTGTAAAGTATTTTTTACAGATGGCGCGCATAGTTTTTGAGGAACGTCTCGAAACGCGCGTCGAGAGCAGCGTCGGCGTGATCCTCGGGGCGGCCAGCAAGCTGGACGCGCAGCAGGCGCGCCATGAGCGTCGCCATCGCGTACTGCTGCTGGCGGCGGTCTGTGAGCTCGTCAGCGTGGAGGACAATCGTGCCCGCGTTGCTGACCCAGAGGCTGTCCTGCGCGAGTTCCTGCGCCTTTTCCTTCGGCACGGCGCAGACCGCCTGGATGGCCGCCGCATAGTCCTCGGGATTCGCGCAGACGACGACGTCATAGCGGCCATGCACTTCCTGCCCGAACGACTGCTTGAGGAGCGGCTGGACGGCGAGCGCCTGCTCGTGCAGCGCCTCGGCACGGCCAGCCGGCACGCCATCACGCGCGCGGAACGCGAGCTCTGCCGGACGATGCAGCTCGCCATCGTACCAAGCGCGGAACTTCTTGAGGAAGCTGCCATACGAAAGGCCGAACGCCTGCTCGAACGCTTCTTCCCCGTCCGGATGGTCTTTGAGCAGGCGGAAATACTGCAGGAGCGACGAGAGCTCCTTGCCTTTCTGCTGCTGCATGAGGCAGATGACCATCGCGTCGGCCATCTGGTACGTATGGTATTTCTTGTCCATGAGCGCCATGCGCTGCTGCAGCGTGCAATGCGCGAGGGATTCGGGCTTGACGGTCGATTCGGCCATGCGCAGGTCGTAGAGCGTGTTGAGCTCCCATTTGCGCAGCGTCTTCCCCTTCGCCTGCTCGGCGATGCGCGCACCGACATAGTCCGCCGCGCCCTCCTCCATCCAGAACAGCGCCTTTTCATCCGTATCGTTGCCATCGGAAAGCTCGAACTGCAGCTGGTGGAAGAGCTCGTGCGCTGTCGTGCTCTTGCGGTCGCTCGTGTCGTCCATGACGCCGGCCGCGCCGTTGAGCGCTGTCAGGCCTTTGCGCCCGCCTGTCCAGCCGCCGGAGACCTCGGCGATCTTCGCCGCGTCCTCGGCGCTCTGCTCGAACTGGTTCGTGAGGACGGAAATGTAGTCGTCCTGCGTGGCCGCGACGTAGACATCGACGTGATGGATGAGCGGCGCGCCAGATCGCGCGGCATCCTGCTCAAAGAGCTGCACGGCGGTCTGGACGTCCTGCATCATGTCCGGCGCGACATCGCCCGCCGCATGGACGTCGATGCCCTGCGGGGATTGGGGCGTTGTGTATGCGTGGTAGGCAAAAGCGGCTGCGATGCCAAGAACAGTCATTAAGAACAGGGCGGCAATTGCTTTCTTCATGCGGAACTCTCCCTCTTCGACTGCACAATCGATAAATGATTCACATCTTACCTTCGACACACCTACCACCGCTTCGCGGTCCCCCTCCCCTCTGAGAGGGAGGCTAAGGTTCTTAAGGCTGATTACCTCTGCCAGCGGCAGGCGGCGCGTTCGATGGTGTCGATGACGGTGAAGAGCGCGAGGCCGAGGACGGAGAGCACGAGGATGCCGGCGTACATGTCGAGGTAGTTGACGCGCAGCCAGGCGTCCATGATGAAATAGCCCATGCCGTACTGCGTGCCGAATGTCTCGGTGAAGAACAGCACGGAAATGGCCGTCGCCATCGCGACGCGGACGGCCGTCAGGAATTTCGGCAGCGTCGCGGGCAGGATGACTTCGGAGAGCATCGCGGGAAAGCCCGCGCCGAGCACGCGCAGCGGGAAGAATGTCTCCTCAGGAATCGCGCGAATGGCGTCGCGCACGGCGATGACGACCTGGAACACGATAATCAGGAAAATCATGAGGATTTTCGAGAGCTCTCCGACGCCCGCGAGCAGCATGAGAATCGGCAGCAGCGCGATTTTCGGCACGGGGTACGTGAGGTAGACCATCGGCGAAAGCAGGCGGTCGGCGCGGCGGCTGTAGCCCATCGCGAGGCCGAGCGGATAGCCGATGGCGACGGCGAGCACGAGCCCCGCCGCGATGCGCCAGAGGCTGTAGGCGGCGTGAATGGCGATGGAGCTTGTGAAGATGCGGGCGAGGCGCGTGAAGACACGAGAGGGCTGCGGGATGATGGGGAGGGAGGCGATGAGGGCGACAAGCTGCCAAAGAACTAGGATGAAAATCATGCCTAAAAAATATGTTATCAGGAGTTTCTTCCAATGCATTACGTCACCTGAATCCTTCGCAGAATACAATCCGCTCATCACTTCACGTCCTACCTTCGACACTCCCACCACCGCTTCGCGGTCCCCCTCCCTCTTGGAGGGAGGCAAAAGTTCTAGGTACTGCTTTCAAATTTCGTATTTTTTCTCTTAATTGGCGTGCAAGTGCAAAGTAAGCTGGGTCGTCGCGCAGTCCTTCCCTGCCGAACAGCGGGTTGTCGATGGTTTCGGCAATCGTGCCGCCGGCGCGCATGAGGACGATGGTGCGGCCGAGGTAGAGGGCTTCTTCGACGTAGTGCGTGACGAGGACGGTCGTCGTCTGCGCTTCGCGCCAGAGCGTGAGGAAGACGTCCTGCATTTCTTCGCGCGTGATGGCGTCGAGCGCGGAAAACGGCTCGTCCATCAGCAGGAGGTCGGGCGCGAGCAGGAACGCCCGCGCGAGCGCGACGCGCTGCTGCTGGCCGCCGCTGAGTTCTTTTGGAAAGCGGTCTTCGAGGCCCGCGATGCCGAGCTGCGTGAAAAGCTCCCCTGCTCGCGCCCGCGCCGCCTGGACGTCCTGCTTCCGGATGCGCGGGCCGAGCAAGACGTTGGAGAGCGCCGTGCGCCACGGCAGCAGGCCGTAGTTCTGCGGCATGAAGCCGATGGTCACGCGGTGCGGGTCGAGCGGCGCGCCGTCCATTGTGACGGTGCCGGAGGCTGGATGCAGCAGCCCGGCGACCGTCTTGATGAGCGTCGATTTGCCGCAGCCCGAGGGCCCGAGGACAGCACAAACCGTCCCTTTCGGAACGGTCAGGCTGACGCGGTCGAGCGCCTCGTATGGAGTTTCGTGTTCGCGGTCGTATGTGACCGAGAGATTTGCTATTTCTATCATATCATTTCGTCAGCAAGTCGAGGACGAGGTCGTCGTAGCTGTAGCTTTCCTGAATCAGGCCCTTGTCTTTGAGCCAGGCAATGCAGTCCGTGACGTCGCTCGTTTTCGGCAGCGTGGCCTCGTGATACTGCGGCAGTTTCAGGGATTCTTTCGAGGCCTGCGGGAAGCCGCCCTTTTCGATGACGAGGTCCATGTATTCGGCCTGCGGCGTCTCGTTGAGGTACTTGACGGCCTTGTTGTAGGCGCGGTACATCGCCTGGATGGACGCTTTCTTGTCCTGCGTGCTCTTTTCCGTGAACATGATGACGCCGGGGTTGATGCCGAGCTGGTCGGAGCCCGTGACGTAATGGCAGCCGTTCGCGACGGCAATGCTGGCCATCGGCTCGGGCAGCGTCGCGGCCGCGAGCTTGCCGTTCTGGAGCATTTCGAGGCGCGTCGGAATCTGCGGGATGATGACCTTGTTGATGCTATCGCCCGTCATGCCGGCCTTCGCGAGAATCTGATCCGTGACATATTCGATAATCGTGTTGCGCGAAACGGCGACGTCCTTGCCCGCAAGCCCCTTGGCATCCGTCGCTGTCTCAGATGCACCAGCGATAAGCTTGTAGCTGCCGTCCGTGTACGACGTGACCTTGACGTCGAAACCGCCGTCCTTTGCAAAGGCGACGGCGAGCATGTCGGAAACGTCGCCGTCGAGCGTGCCGCTCTGGAGCGCCGCGTCGCGATCCATGGCGCTCTTGAACTGCTGGAGCTCGATGTCGAGGCCCTCTTCCTTGAAATAGCCCTTTTCCTGCGCG
>OMZR01000080.1 GCA_900315575.1 uncultured Veillonellaceae bacterium | reverse complement strand
ACTTCATCACGAGCGGCACGCTCGACATCCCGCCCGTGCGCGTCGGCGCGGCGACTGTGACGTCCGTTGACAACATCCGCGCCTATGAAAAGCTCTCGGCCTCGATGGAGAACACGGCGACCGTCACGGAAAATCACAGCGATACCTCGCAGGTCGTCTTCATCCTTGGCGAATCGACGGCGCGCGGCCGCCTGCATCTCTATGGCTATCCGCTCGAGAACACGCCGAATTTTGACGAGCTCGCGGCGAAGGGCGACATCGCCGTTTTCCATGACGTCATCAGTCCCGAGGGCGCGACGGTTGCCGTCCTGCGGAAACTCCTGACGTTTGCCGACGCCGAGAGCGTTGCGGCAGGGCAAGAATGGTACGAAGCGAACAATCTCATCGACGTCATGGGAAAGGCCGGCTATGCGACGCATTGGCTCTCAAATCAGGAGAGCTCGGGCATCTGGGGCAACGTCGCGGCACTCTTCGCGAACCGCTCGACGACGAAGGCCTTCACGCGGATGCGTGAGTCGCACGAAGAAGACGCCTGCCTCGACGAAGCGCTGTTTCCGATGATTGATGACGCCGTAGCGCAAGGCACGGGCAAGGATTTCTATGTCATCCATCTCATGGGCGGCCACGGCCTCTACAACCTGCGCTATCCTTATGCGTTCACGAAGTACCAGAAAGACGACCTCGCCGCACCCGAAAATACATACAGCGAATCAAAGCGTACGGAAATCGCGCAGTACGCCGATGCCATCTTCTACAATGACTTCGTCGTGAGCTCGATTTTCGGCAAGTTCGCCGACAAGGACGCGCTCGTCATCTATCTGCCCGATCACGGCGAGGCTGTCTACGACAACGACACGGCCATGTCCGGCCATGTCGAGGAACATCCGAACCGCTACATGCTCGAGGTGCCGATGATCATTTACGCCTCGCCGAGCTGGCGCGAGCGCCATCCAGACAAATGGCAGGCCGTTCAGGCGGCCGTGAACCGTCCGTACATGACGGACGACATGATTCATACGCTGCTCGATCTTTTGGACATCCGCACGCCGGAATACGACCCGTCGCGCAGCCTCGTCAATCCCGCATTCAACGCGCAGCGGCCGCGCGTCGTGCAGGGGAAGGACTATGATCGTGACATGAAATAAAGATTCATGAAGATGATGGAATGCGATGAAAACGAAAAAAAGAAGATTTTCTTGTTGTAGGAAATTTGTCTCTATGCTATACTATAGTAACAGAAAAAGACCGGACATTTAAGGAGAAGTTACTATGGAGAGCCTATTGGAACTATATCGCACCTGTTCCATCGTCAGTCGATCGTTTTCGTTCTGCTGGAGGATGAGGGAGGATTGCTTTTGTTACGATGATGATGCATTGAAGATTTTGCCGCGTCCCATGCCGCATCAAGGTGCTACTGCCTTCTTGCAGCGGGCCGAGTTCCTGCAGGGGGCGGAGCGCGAGAAATTCCTGCGCCATTTTGCGTTCCTCGTGATGCATCCGTTTCGCAGAGGAAGCCGTACGCGGCCACGGCAGGTCGTGCTCGGACTCCTCGATACAGATGGCAATATCTGGTATTTCCGCCTGACCTATCAGCTCGAGGTGCAGATGGACGGAGGTCGTGTTGTTTATGGCACGCTGCAGGACATCAGCGAGTTCTACCGCGAGACGGCGGCGCTGCGCGAGAGCTTGCGGCACGATGCGATGACGGGGCTTTATGCGAAGACATATGTGCCGCAGCTCATCAACCAGATTCTCAGTCTCTGGGGGATGAAGGGGCAGCACCATGCACTCCTCGTGCTCGACCTTGACCATTTCAAGCAGGTCAATGACCAGCTCGGCCATCTGATTGGCGATGCCGTCATCCTCGACCTCGCGCTTGCATTGAAAATGGGATTCCGCAAGCAGGACGTGCTCGGTCATATCGGCGGTGATGAGTTCGTCGTGTTCATGCCGAATGTTACGGAGAAAGAGGTCATCGAGCGGTGCGGGCAGTTCCGTGCGAGCGTGCGCCGCAAGCTCGGCGAACCACCGGATGAAGTGCAGCTCACGGGCAGCATCGGCATCGCGTTTGCGCCGGAGCATGGCAGCGAGTATCGGACGCTTTTCGCGAAAGCGGATGCGGCGCTCTACGAGGCGAAGAAGCGCGGACGGGACGGGCAGGTCGTCTATGATGATGCGTTCGGCCAGCAGCGCCGCGGCATGGTGAAGGACAAGACGAAGACGGCAGATTACAAGGAGCTGACGGAAAAGCCGCTCGACTATATCTTCCGCGTGGTGCTGCATTCGCAGGACACAGGGCTTTCCGTACACCTGCTGCTTGAAATCTTTGCAAAATATTTTCACGTCCAGCGCGCCTATGTCTTTTGGAATATTGACGGCGTATACTGGCCTCGCCTGCTTTACGAATATCGTGCCCGGCCGGAGGACGCGGGCTTTGCTGCACACAATCCCGAAATCCGCCGCCGCATGTGGCGAAGGTATCGGACGGGTGATTACGGCCGCTTCACGGAATGCGCGGATGTGTGGATGCTGCCGCCGCAGACGAAGCAGCTGTTCGAGAAAGCCGGCATCTGCGCCTGGCTGGAATGTGCCTTCATGGAGGGAAGCGCATTCCTCGGCGGTGTCGGATTCGATGACACATCAGGCACGCATGAATGGAATCGTGCCGAGCACGAGGTTCTCGCGGCTTTTGCCAATATCATGCACCGCTTCCTGCTGGGCCAGATTTATTATGAGCGCACAAAAAATGCCGGTTCCATCTACTTCTGAGGCAAAGGAACCGGCAGGATATGACAGGGCGTTCAGGCGCGGTGCAGGACGAAAATGGATGTAAAAATTGTCGCGAACAGCAGGCCGACGAGCGTGATGACAGGATTGAGGAACGGCCCGCCCGCCGCATGGAGCACGCCGAACGCGGGCAGAACGAGCAGAGGACAGCGGGGCGAGGGACGCGAGCTGGAGCCGTGCAGGCTCAGCGGTCGTCTCAGCCCCGCTTTTTTCGTCGGCTGTTTTCGCGTCAGCCTGGGACGTTGCAGCCTCGATAGCGGCGGGGGAGGCAATCAGGTGCGGCGTGCCCTGCGGCGCGATGTCGATGACGAGGTCGGCGGAGCTTTCGAAGCCTGGGGCGAGCGAGGCGATGACGCTGCCGCGTGCCTTGCGGAGCTGGAGTTCGCGCGCGAGGTCGTCAGAACTGGCACCAGCCTTCACTTCTGCGATGCCCATGGCTTTTGCAAGCGCCATGCCATAGCGGCGGCTGCCGCTCGTGAAAAGGACGGTCTTGATCTTGGCGTGATTGAGTTCGGCGATGGCTGCTTTCGCATCCTCCGAGAGATCCTGCTCGAACGCGATGAGGCCGCGCACGCGCTGGCCGAGGCTCACGCCGATGACGGCAAGTCCCTTTGTCGCGAGCTGGTCGGCGCGTGTCGCGAGCTCGGCGCTGAGCTTTGCGCCTTCGTCTTCAAGCCAGTCGAGGCGGCCGACGCGGAGCGCCTGCCGCGTGAGCAGTGCCTCGGCGCCCGCATGTGGCACGACGCTTACGGCCGCGAGACGGTGGAGGCGCAGCATGCGGTTTTCTGCTGTTTCACAGATGACGCGCGCGTAAGGATGGTCGGCCTCCTGCTCGGCCGAGGCGGCGAGCGCGAGCAGCGCGGCCTGCGTCATGCCCTCGGGCGCGAGCTCCTTGATATGCGGTTCACCCTTGAGCAGCAGATTGCGGCGCAAGATGACCGTATCGATGTCCTTGAGCAGGTCGAGCGCGTCGCCATTGGCGTCGGCACCAGCCTCTGCGAGCGCCTTGCGTGCTGCGCGGTCGGCGAAGAGGCAGGCAAGTGTGTACGGCACAGGCAGCGCGGCAATCCATGTCGCGAGCGCCGCCGGTACGGCGCTTTCCGGCCCCTCGAGCACGAGCCAGAGCAGCCCGGCCGCGATGGCGAGTGCGACGGAAAAAAAGAAGAACAACCGGATCGGGATCGGACGATGCAAGGTACATACCTCCAATGATATCGAAGTCTAACCATAGTTTTCGATATGATGAGGGAAAATCCCTTGCCCGCTCGCTAAAAAGTTGATAAAATTGTACTGAATTGTATTTCGTATACAAGAATCAATGAAATCAGGTTCAGATGGAGTGGATGCAGTTTGATAACGATGGAAGGAAGGGCGAAGATCAATCTGACGCTCGACATCCTCGGGACGCGCGAGGATGGGTTTCATGAGGTCGCGATGGTCATGCAGGCCGTCGGTCTTTCGGATGTGCTGACGCTCGAAAAGCGCGAGACATCGGGCGTCGGCCTGACAATCGATGTGCCGTGGCTCCGCGCAGACGAGAAGAACCTCGCGTATCGCGCGGCAAAGCTCATGCAGGAGGAATATCATCTGCCGGGCGGCGTTGAAATCCATTTGACGAAGCGCATTCCGATGGCGGCGGGGCTCGCGGGCGGCAGCGCGGATGCGGCCGCCGTGCTGCGCGGCATGGATGCGCTCTATGAGCTCGGCGCGGGCGATGAAAAGCTCTGCGAGCTCGGCGCACAGCTCGGCTCGGACATCCCGTTCACGCTGATGGGCGGCACGATGCTTGCGACGGGGCGCGGCGAGGTGCTGCGGCGTCTGCCGGATTTCCCGGAGTCATTCGTCGTGCTTGCAAAGCCGCATGTCTCGGTCTCGACGGCCTGGGCGTATGGCGCTTACGACGCGCATCCGGCTGAGCATCATCCCGACAACGATGCGATGATTCATGCCATCGTGGCTGGAGACCGCAGGAAAGCCGCTTCTTTCTTGTGCAATGTGCTCGAAAGTGCTACGATAAAGCGGTATGAGGTCATTTCAAAGCTCAAAGAAATGATGAAGGAGGCTGGCGCGATGGCCAGCCTCATGTCTGGCAGCGGCCCGACGGTCTTCGGCCTCGCGGAGACGCAGGAACAGGCGGAAAACATCGCCGCAGCTGTCCGTTTGCCAGACGTTGACGTCTTCATCACGAAGACGATTGCGAAATGAGGGACTTGATAAATGGAAAAGAAACTTTCGCCCATCCGGCTGGACAGCTACCAGCCGCTCCGTGAAGTCGTCTGCGAATCGCTCAGAGACGCCATCCGTCGCGGCGTGCTGAAGCCGGGCGAGCGCCTCATGGAAATCCAGCTCGCTGAAGAGCTCGGCGTCTCCCGCACGCCGGTGCGCGAGGCCATCCGCAAGCTCGAGCTCGAAGGCTATGTCATCATGATGCCGCGCCGCGGCACGTATGTCGCGAGCATGTCCATCCGCGACATCAATGAAATTTTCGAAATCCGCACGGCGCTCGAGTCCCTCTCAAACGGCCTTGCGGCTGAGCGTATCACGGCCGAGGAGCTCGAGAGCCTGCAGCGGCTGCTCGTCCAGATCGGCGGCTATGTCGAAGACGGCGACATGGACAACATCGTCAAGACGGACATCGAATTCCACGACCTCCTCTATCATGCAGCGCGCAACAGCCGCCTCGTCGGCATCATCTCGAACCTCCGCGACCAGCTCACGCGTTTCCGCACGCTGTCGATGTCGTATCCGGGCCGTCTCGAGACGACGCTCGAAGAGCATCGCGAGATTGTCGAAGCCATTTCCGAGGGCGATGTGAAGCGCGCGAAGAAAGCGGCCGAGCGCCACATGGAGATGTCGGAGAAGACGCTCCTCAAGGCGGTCGATGCCAAGAAGAAAGATTCCGAGAAAAAAGCGGGCAAGAAGGCGCGCAAGGCGTCAAAGTCCGAAGAATAAAAGAAACCATTCCATTGGGAGGAACCATCTAAATGTCAGATTTCGTCACCATCATCCTCGCGGCCGGCAAGGGCACGCGCATGAAGTCGGCTCTGCCGAAAGTTCTGCACAAGGCGGGCGGCAAAGCCATGGTCCAGCAGGTGCTCGATGCCGCGAAGGCCGCTGGTGCAAAGCGCCAGATCGTCGTCACGGGCTTCGGCGGGGAGCGCGTGCGCGAAGCGCTTGAAGCCCTCGGCGAACAGGCTGAGTTCGTCACGCAGGAGCAGCAGCTCGGCACGGGCCATGCCGTGAAGATGACGGCACCGCTCTTAAAGGACGAGCAGGGCACGGTCATGGTGCTCTGCGGCGACACGCCGCTCCTCACGAGCGAGCTCCTCAAAAAACTCTTTGACGAGCACGTGGCGGCCAAGGCAAAAGCGACCGTGCTGACGGCTGTCATGCCGGATGCGACGGGCTATGGCCGCATCATCCGCAAGGCGGATGGCAGTGTCGAGAAAATCGTCGAGCACAAGGACGCGACGGAGGAAGAGCGCAAGGTGCGTGAAGTCAACTCGGGCATCTACTGCTTTGACGCGCAGGCACTCTTTGCTTCGCTTGAGCATGTCACGAACGACAACGCGCAGGGCGAATATTATCTGCCGGACGTCCTCGAAATCCTCCAGAAGCAGGGTGAGAAAATCTGGGCCGTGGCTGCGGACGATTACGAAGAGACGTTCGGCGTCAACAGCCGCGCGCAGCTCGCGAATGCCGAGCGCATCCTGCGCCAGCGCAAGAACGAAGAGCTCATGGCCGCGGGCGTCAGCATCATCGACCCGGCGACGACGTTCGTCGACAGCGACGTCGAAGTCGGCCGCGACACGATTCTCTATCCGATGACGTATCTCGAGAGCGGCACGGTCATCGGTGAGAACTGCGAGATCGGCCCGTCCGTGCGCATCCAGAACACGAAGATTGGCAATGGCGTCACGGGACAGTTCCTCTATGCGCATGATGCCGTCGTCGATGACAACGTCAAGCTCGGCCAGTTCGTCCACCTGCGCCCCGGCACGCACATCTGCGAGGGCGTCAAGATCGACAACTTCATCGAGGTCAAGAATTCGACGATCGGCAAGGGATCGAAGCTGCCGCATCTTTCCTACATCGGCGACTGCGACATGGGCGAGAACGTCAACATGGGCTGCGGCACGATCACGGTCAACTACGACGGCAAGACGAAATTCCGCACGAAGATTGGCAACAACGCTTTCGTCGGCTGCAACTCGAACCTCGTCGCGCCCGTGACGGTCGAAGACGGCGCCTATATCGCGGCCGGCTCGACCATCACGACGACCGTCCCGGCAAATTCGCTGGCCGTTGGGCGTGCCCGCCAGAAGAATATCACGGGCTGGGTGGACAAACGCAACCGTTGATGATAAAATGCAAGGACAAGAGACCGTTTTTTCTGCAAAGGAACTGGAGGAATTTAGCAAAATGGCTTTAGACACTGGAAACCTGGTCATTCTGGCCGGCAATGCCAACCCCGCGCTCGCGAACAAGATCGCGGACCGCATCGGCGTCAATCTCTGTGATGCCTATGTCGGCCACTTCAACAATGGCGAGACCCAGGTCATGATCAGCGAGAGCATCCGCGGCAAGGATATCTTCATCATCCAGCCGACGTCGTACCCCGTGAACGACAACCTCATGGAGCTCCTGATCATGGCAGATGCCTGCAAGCGTGCGTCCGCGCACAGCATCACGGCCGTTGTGCCGTACTATGCCTATGCGCGTCAGGACCGCAAGACGCGCGGCCGTGAGCCGATTTCGGCAAAGCTCGTCGCGAACCTCATGACGACGGCTGGCTGCACGCGCGTCGTCACGGTCGACCTCCATGCGGGCCAGATCCAGGGCTTCTTCGACATCCCGGTCGATCATCTCGCGGCCGCTCCGACGATTGCGAACTACTTCCGTGCGCAGAAGCTCGAAGATGTCGTCGTCGTCTCGCCGGACCTCGGCGGCGTCACGCGCGCCCGCATCCTTGCTGACCACCTCCAGGCACCGATTGCCATCATCGAGAAGCGCCGTCCGAAACCGGGCTGCGCCGAAGTCATGAACCTCATCGGCGATGTCAAGGACAAGACGGCCGTCATCATCGACGACATCGTCGATACGGCTGGCTCGCTCTGCGAAGGCGCCCGTGCGCTCCAGAAGCGCGGCGCAAAGCGCATCTTCGCTTCGTGCTCGCATGCCATCCTCTCGGATCCGGCCGTGCAGCGCATCAATGATTCGCCGATTGAAAAGCTCGTCATCACGGACACGATTCCGCTGCCGCCGGAGAAACACAGCGACAAGATTGTCGTGCTCTCGCTGGCTGAGCCAATTGCGGACGTCATCATCCGCATTCAGAGCCACCGCAGCGTCAGCCAGCTGTTCCGCTGATTCCCCTGAGCCCCCCTCTCAGAGGGGGGACGGGCCCGAAGGGCGGGGGGAGTGTTCCCATACGGGATAAACAATTACAAGATAGTATTCATGGCACAGTACGGCTTTTGTACTGTGCCTTCGTTTTAGGAGATTTCTCATCATGAAAAACGCCTCCGACCTCTATATCCGCACCTTCACGTTCTGGCCGCACCTTTCCGACAAGGAAAAGGAGCTCGCGAACACCGGCACGCACCCCATCCGCTACGCCAAGGGCACGCAGGTGCATCGCGGGCCGTTTGACTGCATCGGCGTGCTGCTCGTCAAGACGGGGCAGCTGCGCGTCTACACGCTGTCGGAGGACGGCCGCGACGTCACGCTCTACCGCCTGTTCCCCGGTGACGTCGGCATCCTTTCCGCTTCGTGTACGCTCGATGCCGTGACGTTCGACGTCTACATCGACGCCGAGGAAGACACGGACGTCCTGCGCACGGATGCACCCGTCTTCAACAAGCTCGTGCAGCAGAACATCTACGTCAAGGCATACGCCTATGAGACGGCCGCGCACCGCCTTTCGGAGATGCTCTGGAAATTTCAGGAAATCCTGTTCCTCTCGGCCGACCGCCGTCTCGCGCTGTTCCTCGTCGAAGAATTAGAAAAGACGGGGAGCCGTGAAATCCGCCTGACGCATGAGCAGATTGCAAAATACATGGGCAGCGCGCGCGAGGTCGTGAGCCGCCTCGTGAAGTATTTTGCGCAGGAAGGCTACGTGCAGCCCGGCCGTGGCCGCCTGACGATTCTCGACCCCGAGGCACTGCGCGAGCTCGCGGGCAATCCGCGCGAGGCGTAAACTTTTGATAAAGAAGACAAAGAGGGGTGCACAGCCTTGACGCTCCGTGCTATAATATGACCTGTTTCCAATTCGAAAAAACATCCAGACATGAAGCAGGAGGAAAAATATTTTGGACGTAGCGATTGCAGATTTAATCAAGACCGTCATCCTTGGCGTCGTCGAAGGCCTCACGGAGTGGCTGCCGATTTCGAGCACGGGCCACATGATTCTCGTCGACGAGTTCATCAAGCTCGACGTCACGAAGCAGTTCATGGACATGTTCCTCGTCGTCATCCAGCTCGGCGCCATCCTCGCCGTCGTCGTGCTGAACTTCGAGAAGCTCAACCCGTTCTCGTCGTGGAAATCGCGGCAGGAGAAACGCGATACCGTCGAGCTCTGGAAAAAGGTCATCGTGGCGACGCTGCCGGCCGGCATCATCGGCCTGATGCTCAACAAGTTCATGGAGGAGCACCTCATGACGGCGCCGGTCGTCGCGACGACGCTTATTTTCTACGGCATCCTGTTCATCATCATCGAGAACTACAACAAGCGCCGCCATCCGCGCGTCACGGACCTCAGGAATCTCGACTACAAGACGGCGCTGATCATCGGCTTCTTCCAGGTGCTCTCGCTCGTGCCTGGCACGAGCCGTTCGGGCGCGACGATCATCGGCGGCCTGCTGTTCGGCGCGAGCCGCTATGTTGCGACGGAGTTCACGTTCTTCCTCGCCATCCCGGTCATGTTCGGCGCGAGCTTCCTGAAGATGGTGAAGTTCGGCATTCATTACACGGGCGCCGAGGTGCTGATCCTCGTGCTCGGCATGGTGACGGCGTTCATCGTCTCGATTCTTTCCATCCGGTTCCTGCTGAGCTATATCAAGACGAACGACTTCAAGGCGTTCGGCTGGTACCGCATCGTGCTCGGCATCGTCGTCATCGCCTACATGTTCTTTGTCGGCGATCCGACGGCAGACAACTAAAAAATCTGGCTTCCCGGAGGGGAAGCCATTTTGTGATACGAAGGGAGTTTCTATTTTATGAAAGTAATCGTCGGCCTCGGCAATCCCGGCCGTGAATACGCGCAGACGAAGCACAACGTCGGCTTCATGTTCGTCGATGCGCTTGCGAACCATCTCGGCGTGACGGAGTGGCGCGAGAAATTTGACGCGCTCGTCGCGGAGACGCGCATCGGCACGGAGAAAGTGCTGCTCGTGAAGCCGCAGACGTATATGAATGACAGCGGCAAGTCCGTCGGCCCGCTCATGCATTTCTACAAGCTAGCGCCCGAAGACCTCATCGTCGCGCATGACGATATGGACATCCCGGTCGGCACGATCCGCATCCGCAAGAAGGGGAGCTCGGGCGGTCACAACGGCATCAAGAGTATCCTTGCGCATTTTGGCGACGAACACTTTGCGCGCGTGCGCATCGGTATCGGGCGGCCGCTGCCGGGCTGGACGGTCGTCAACCACGTCCTCGCGCCATTCGATAGCGTCGGCGCGCCGAAAATCGCCGAGGCCATCAACTATCTGATTCCGGCCGTCGAGTGCATCGTGAACGACGATGTCGATATGGCGATGAACAAATTCAATCCGAAGAAGCAGAAAAAGAAGAAGCAGGAGGTGCAGGAACATGAATGATTTCATCACGGCCGTCTATGCTGATGAGGACGGCAACATCCTCGATGCGGCGGGGCTCGAAGGCATGGGCCGCACAGGGCGCGAAAATGTGCGGCTGACCCCCGATGACCTCATTCCGCTGCCCGAGAGTGCCGACCTCATGCTGCTGCCGGGCCATCAGGCCGTCGGCCGGACACCGGACGGCGAAGTGCTGCCCGTGACAGGACAGGCCGTGGCCGCCATCCTGCCGGCCGGCTACACGCGCCTCTACCTGCCGGCCTACGAGCGCGCGGCGGATGCCGAGCGCCTGCCGCTCTATGGCTACACGGCTGTCGTCGTCTATCATGACGAACTCTGCTGCGCGGCCGTCTACACGGATGAAAACGACAAGTGGGATCCCGTGCACTACAACACGCCAGAGCTCAAGAAGCTCGTCAAGCGCACGAAGAAAGACCTGCCGCACAACCGCATCGTCGAGCAGGTCGCAGGCTGCTCGCTCAAATGGCACTGCTGCACGGCGCAAAACCTCTTCTACCGCCGCTGGGAGGCGGGCATTCCGGCCTCGCCGGTCTGTAATGCGAACTGCTTCGGCTGCATCTCGCTCCAGCCCGCCGAGTGCTGCCCGTCGCCGCAGCAGCGCATCACGTTCCGCCCGACGCCAGAGGAAATCGCCGAAGTCGGCGTCTACCATCTTTCCGTCGCGCCCGATGGCATCGTGAGCTTCGGTCAGGGCTGCGAAGGCGAGCCGAGCCTCGCGGCCGACAATATTGCGGCTGGCATCCGCCTGATTCGCGAACAGACGAAAAAAGGCCAGATCAACATGAACTCGAATTCCGGCTATACGGAAGGCGTCAGGAAAATCGTCGATGCCGGTCTCGACAGCCTGCGCGTCTCGATTATCAGCGCGCGCGACGAGGGCTATGACGCCTACTATCGCGCGAGCTACCACCTCGATGACGTCAAGGCATCTATCCGCTATGCGCTCGACCACGGTGTCTACGTTTCGCTGAATCTCTTGTATTTCCCCGGCTACAACGACCGCCCTGAAGAACTCGCCGCCTGGCAGGGATTCTTCCGCGAGCTCCCCGTCCAGATGATCCAGGTCCGCAACCTCAACCTCGACCCCGACGCCTTCCTCGACATCATGCCGGAGGCGCAGGGGAAGCCCGTTGGCACCAAGACGTTCCTCGCGACGCTCCACAAGGAATTCCCGCAGCTCGTCATCGGCAGCTTCAGCCACTACGTGGAAGGCTGACCTTCCAGAAAATCATAGACGAAACAACAAACTCGTGCTATACTGATGGTGGCACGAGTTTTGTGTACTTGCGTAACGAAGATGGTACTGTGATCAAGGAGAATGGTATGGGAACAGAACATCTGTATGACTGGGCGACGTTTTATCATGAGTTTGCAGAGAAACTTCTGGATTTTCATCAACGGCAGGGGGAACTCATAGAAAAACTTCGTGAATGCTATGAGCGAAGTGCTTTGGCGATACCAAGTTTGTTTTTGAAGAAAGAAGAGCTTTCTGCTATCGATCCATTCACCATATATACCTTGTTCAACCGAAACATGACGGATGCAAATCGCACGAAGCTGCTGACAGCTATTCAAAACGTATTTGCGATTCATGCGGAGGTTCCAGAGGCATTCGCCGGTGTTCCTGTGGCAATGAATCTGAATGCGCTGTTTTATGATGACGTGCAGGATATTCCAGACTTATGGAACCTTTTTGAGCAGGCATGGGCTTATGCGGTGCATCCAGACACGGCGGATGTTGATCTGCTGGCAGATGCCTTCGAACGGGCCGAGGAGATCAAAGGGAATGGAGTGGGGAAGGTTACGATGGGGCTGTTCTGGATGGCCGCCGATGATTTTTTGAGTCTGGATGGATGTAATCTCGACTATATCTATGGAAAAGGCAGCTGGAAGGGGCTTTCCTTAGCGTTGCCGAAACGGCCTGGGAAAAAGCTATCGTTTGGTGATTATGCTGTCATCATGCGGACGGTTCGTGATTTTCTTGAAAAACAGGAGACCCCGTGGAACAGTTTCGAAGAGTTGTCGTTTTCTGCCTGGAAACATGCGCATGACTTTGAGAAAAATGGGGATGAGACAGGGGAGAAGGCGCAGCTTGTGAAAGAGGATGTGCGCGACTTCGGCCTGCCGGACATGCATGTTCCAACTGTGCGGTATTGGCTGTATGCTCCTGGCCGTGATGCTGTGAAATGGAGAGAGTATCATGACGCTGGCGTCATGGGCATCGGCTGGGGACAAATCGGAGATTTGTCAGGTTTTTCTTCGAAAGAGGAAATGCGGCAGGCGATGCAGGAAAAGATCGATCCGAGCAAATCTTGGACGGTCAGCGCATTGGCAACATGGCAGTTCTTGAAAGAAATGAAGCCAGGGGACGTTGTCTTTGTCAAGAAGGGAATGCATCAAATTATCGGGCGCGGCATTGTCGATGGTGCGTATCGATATGATGCAGACGCACCAGATGAGTACAACCATGTCCGAAAGGTTCGGTGGACGCAGGACGGCCAATGGGAGCTTTCCTCAAAGGTCATGAAAACACTGACGGACATTACGCCGTATACAGGGCTGGTCGAGCAGATCAAGGCACTTTTCCCTGAGGAAGAGGAAGATGAGGAGGATGTC
This sequence comes from uncultured Veillonellaceae bacterium, assembly GCA_900315575.1. Taxonomy (GTDB): domain Bacteria; phylum Bacillota; class Negativicutes; order Selenomonadales; family Selenomonadaceae; genus Selenomonas_C. The sequence goes on along the minus strand of OMZR01000080.1, from coordinate 2,971 downwards.
ATACGGCATTATCCGTCATATGGGAAAGAAGCATTCCTCGACGAGGTCTATCTGGATGCGGCGCAATATGACACGCTGGTAAAATTGCTTTCCTACAAGAAGAACCTCATCCTCGAGGGGGCTCCTGGCGTCGGCAAGACCTTTGCAGCGAAGCGGCTGGCGTATTCCATTCTTGGCGAGATAAATCCAGAACATGTGACGATGGTGCAGTTTCATCAGAGCTACACATATGAAGATTTCATCGAGGGGTTCCGTCCATCGGAGACGGGGACAGGATTCGAGCTCCGCAAGGGATCGTTTTACAAGTTCTGCCGCAAGGCGGCGGATGATGAGGAACATCCGTATTTCTTCATCATCGACGAGATCAACCGTGGCAATCTCAGCAAGATTTTTGGCGAGCTGTTTCTGCTGCTTGAGAGCGACAAGCGCGGGACGGAGCTTCCTCTTCTGTATTCCGATGAGAGATTTACGGTGCCGCCCAATGTCTATCTCATCGGCATGATGAATACAGCGGATCGGAGCCTTGCCTTGCTGGATTATGCGTTGCGCCGCTGTTTCGCGTTCTTTCAGATGCGGCCGGCATTTTCATCCGATGGGTTTCGAAAATATCAACAATCTTTGGGGAGCAAGAGGTTTGACCGTTTGGTGGATTGCGTCATCGCGCTCAACCAAGAGATTGCAGAAGATGATTCTCTTGGCGAAGGATTCTGCATCGGCCATAGCTATTTCTGCGGATGCCGGAGCGGGGAGGAAGCACGCCTTTTCGATGTCGTCGAGTTTGAACTTCTCCCGCTCCTGCGGGAATACTGGTTTGATCAGCCAGAAAAAATTGACGAGTGGAGCCGAAGGCTGAGGAGTGCGATTTCGTGATTCCCGTCCAGAATATCTATTATATGCTTTCCTATGCGTTTCGGGCGTTGCAGGCACAGAGTTATCGACAGGTGGCTGCCGAATCCTTCGACCATGCTGCAGATCTTTTGGCGGCGATTCTCTGCAAGGGCGTGTCCATTCAGCTCAAGCGAGGTTTGTGCAAAGAGTATGTTTCACAAACGGAGCCGCTTTCTACGGTGCGCGGACGGATGGATGTCACAGCTTCCTTGAAACGCCAGACGTTGCTGCGGCGTCAGATCATCTGTACCTATGATGCATTTTCTGAAGACTGCCGGATGAACGAGATTTTGAAATCAACGATGCTACTGTTCCTGCATGCATCCATCGTGTCGAAAGAGAGGGAGCGGGAACTGCGCCGGTTGTTGGCCTATTTTGATGAAGTATCGGAGATGGATTTGCGTCATGTGGATTGGCAATTTCGGTACCGGAGAAACAATCGGCAGTATCAGATGCTCATTGCTATTTGCGAGCTGGCAGCGAAGGGGCTGCTCCAGACACAGGCCGATGGTGCGATGAAGGTGATGGAATTTCTCGATGAACAGAGCATGTGCCGGCTTTACGAGAAGTTCTTGCTGGCGTACTATCAGACGGAGTTTCCACAGATGCATGCCAGCGCCGCATGGATTCCATGGCAGCTTGACGATGAAGCGAGGGCGTTTCTTCCCATGATGCAATCTGACGTTTTGCTGACGTATGGAAGAAAAACCTTGATTCTCGATGCAAAATATTATCAGAATGCGCTTTCCTTTCACTACGGCAAGCATGTCCAACATTCCGCGAACCTCTATCAGATATTCACTTATGTCAAGAACAAGGAGGCCGAGCTTTCCGGGCAGCCGCATGAAGTGGCAGGGTTGCTTCTTTATGCAAAAACGGAAGAAGATATTCTGCCGGATGCCGACTATCATATGAGTGGCAATCGCATCAGCGTGCGGAGTCTCGATCTCAATCAATCGTTTTCAGTAATCCGCCAGCAACTCAATGGTATTGCAAAGGAATATTTTGGCGTTTGATTTTTCTGGAAATTTCCTAGAAAGTCTTTTCTTTTATCGTTGCTTCCTGTAAAATAGAATCAGATGAATGTGAATAGTTTTTGTTTCATTCGACAGGAGGGTTCATTATGGCAAAACGTTTCTTTATTTGCAGGACGTGCGGCAACATCGTCGGGCTCGTGCACGAGGGCGGTGGATCGCTCGTGTGCTGCGGAAAAACGATGGAAGAGCTCAAGGCGAACACGACGGATGCGGCGCAGGAAAAACATGTGCCGGTCGTGACGGTCGATGGCGCGACGGTCAAAGTTGTCGTCGGCAGCACGGCGCATCCGATGGCGCCGGAGCACTACATCGAGTGGATTCATCTCGCGACAAAGAAAGGCGCGCAGATGGCGCACCTTGCCCCTGGCGAAGCGCCCGAAGCAACGTTCGTCCTCGCGCCCGGCGATACCGCCGTTGCGGCGTACGCCTACTGCAACCTCCACGGCCTCTGGAAAGCTGACGTGTGATATTGAAATGACGTTGGGCAAGCCCCCTTCTAGAGGCGTAAGGCCTCCAGTGGAGGCTTTACGACGGGCCCGAAGGGCGGGGGGAGTCCCCTGCATGACATAACGAAAAAGAAGACTCGACTTCCGCGGATGCGATGTAGAAATGATATGCTCTCCATTAGGTAGACAAGTAAAAAAATAGACCTGCTTCACCTGATGGGGGGCATTTTATGTACAAAGAAAGGATATCGGCAGAAGTAAAGATTGACTTCATTGAGAGATACCACCGTGGAGAAGGAAGCATCGAGGCCTTGGCGAAGGCGGCCGGTGTCGCGCCCGAGTTCTTCCGTACTTGGCTTCGCAACTATGAGAGTTGCGGAGCGGAGGCCTTCTCCGACCGGCGATGGCGAAGATACTCTGCCGAACTCAAGGAATCTGCTGTTCGCGATTGCCTTTCCAGTGGCGAATCTCAGGGGGCCGTCTGCAAGAAATACGGGATTCGCTCCCGCTGTCAACTGCAAGTCTGGATTATGAGTATAATAACTCAAACTTCGCATACGGAAAACATCCCGTATGCCCTGAAAATCCAGCATGAGCTGG
>OMZR01000001.1 GCA_900315575.1 uncultured Veillonellaceae bacterium | reverse complement strand
TTCGAGGCGTTGAAAACTTTTTCTGGCACCTGCCAGATCAAGATCAGCGTCTTGACACCTCCGGAAAGGCGTTCGGGCGGGATGGGGCCGAGCACTGGGGACTGGATCAGCTGCGGACCGACGACCTCGGACTGATCGACATCGCGGATCATCTCTTTTGCAAAAGGTTCTGTCAGCCATTCTGGCTGGTAGGTATTTTTAAAATAGACAGACGGCTTCAAGACGACGCCGTCCATCGGCCCGTAGAAAATATGCAGCATAGCAGGTGCTCCGTTTTATGATATACGACGGCTCTCTGGAAGACAATCCAGAGAGCCGGTTTATTTTGTCATGTTATCGTTCACTCGAACGAGATGATCTTGTGCTTCAGCACGTAAACGAGTGCCTGCGTGCGGTCGTTGACGTTGAGCTTGCGGAAGATGTTCGTCAGGTGATTCTTGACGGTCTTTTCGCTGACGCAGAGAGCCTGGGCGATGTCCTGGTTCGAGAAGCCCTTTGCGATGCACTCGAGGACGTCCATCTCGCGGGACGTCAGGCGCTCCGAGCGGCTCTCGCGCCACATCTCGCGCGCTTTCTCCGTGAGGTCCTCATCCTCGGCGACCCCGCCGAAGAGGCGCTCGGCAAGCTTCGGATAGACGAAGGTGTTGCCTTCGTTGACGACGTGGATGGCCTTGATGAGGACGCTCGGCTCGACGTCTTTCAAGAGATAGCCGAGTGCGCCGTTCTTCAGCATTTCGAGCACGTAGTTGTCGCTGTCGTGGATCGTGAGCGCGATGATGCGCGTCTTGCATTTTGCGGCCTGGAGCTGCTTCGTGACCTCGAGGCCCGAGAGCCCCGGCATGTTGAGGTCCAAAAGCAGGATGTCCGGCTGCAGCACGAGCGTGCGCGCGAGCGTTTCCTGCCCGTCTTCGGCCTCGCCGACGACTTCGAGGTCGTCCTCGAAATTCAGCACGCGCTTGATGCCCTGCCGCAGGAGGGCATGGTCGTCCGCGATCAGAATCTTGATTGCCATGAAAAAATCTCTCCCCTCAAATATCTCAGTTGCTTTCGTTTTCTTGCTGGTCTGACGCGCCGTCATCCTGTGACAGGATATGGGCCGTCAGGAAAATCATGATTTCAGAAGACTGCTTGCTCTTCTGTACATTCTTGAAAAAGGCGCCGAGCACCGGGATGTCCCCGAGAAGGGGAATCTTTCGGTAGTTTCGTGCCTCTTCGCTGCCGATGAGGCCGCCGATGACCATGGTCTCGCCGTCTTTCAGGCGCACGGACGTATCGGCACTGCGCTTGTTGAAGCGGTAGGCCTTGAGATCATCGACGTAGACGGGCGAGCTGACCTCCGTGTGCACGATGGCCGTGATGTGGCCGTCGTCGCTGACATATGGCGTATAACGCAGGATGATGCCCGCCTTGTGATAGGTGAAAGAGGTCGTCGTGGAGCGGTTCGTCGTCTCGACTTCGGGCACGGGCACCTCGCTGCCGATCTCGATGACGGCTTCGCGACCCGTGAGCGTCGTGACATTGGGCCGGGAAAGGACTTTTGCCTTGCCCGCCTGTTCGAGTGCATGGAGCTGTGCCTCGTAGTACCACTCGAAGGGATGGCCCTCGGGCCCGCGGCCGAATTGCAAAATGCCCGGAATCATGGAAGCGCCTCTGTACTTTCGCGTGACCTCGTACTTCGGCACGTCTTCCGAAACCGTGGCTTCCTGCGTGACGCCATTCATCTTGACGGTCGAGGAGCGGCTCAGCGTTTCCTTGGATTCGCGGACTTCGGGCGACTGCGGGACGGAAGACCAGTCCCATGTGACGCCAAGCTCACGAGAGGCTTCATTCGTCAGCGAAACGACTTTGGCCTCGAGCGCGACCTGGCGTGCGGGGACGTCGAGCTTTGCGAGGAGCTTTTGCACGGCAGCGGCTTCCGCAGGTGTGCCATAGACCACGACGGACTGGCCGTCCGTGCCGACGGCAGCACGGGTGTCGTCGCGGTGCTCCAATGTGGCTGTTCCGTCTTGCGATTTGTCGTTTCCTGCGTCTGCGTCCTCCGTTTGACGCGCAGTCCTAGGACGAATCTCTTTCTTTTTGGTATCACTAGAACTATTCGTCGCAGAATCGCGTTTTCCTGCCTCAGTCAGGGATAAATTTATTGCGGGCAGCAGGGCCTTGGGGGCACTATAGTGCACGGGGAAGACATACGTCTGTCGGACGTTTTCGGCATGTGCGGCGGAAGAGACGTAGAAGACGCCGTCCCGCAGCTCGGCGGCGAGGCCATACATGCGCGCGACACGCGGCAGGAGATCCGAGGGCTCCGCAGATGTGTCGATCGTGACGCGCCCGCGAACATCGCTGTCGAGAACGATGCCGTACCCGCCGAGCCGCGCTGCCGTCTGCAGGACTTCTGAGACATCCGCGTCGTCAAAGTGCAGGGCGACCGGGGCGGCGGAGGCGAGGGCTGGTGAGCAGGATGCGAAGGCGAGAGACAGCGCCCCGCGCAGCCATGCCCGTGTGAGAAAGGTCAAAGAAAAACCTCCTTGCAATCCAGAAATTTCCCATAGAACTAGGAGAAAGATTCGCCCCGTTGCCTGCCGTTTCCTGCTTTTTTGAGAGGATTGTGAAAACTTTCGAAAAACGCGAAAAAACGCTTGCCTTTTCGGATGCAATGGCCGATAATGAAGATGTAAAAGTGTCAATGCATAACGCATGGAAGAAGGAGGAGTTCCACATGGATGTATCAACGATGACACGGATCAGCCAGCAGACGGCGGCGCTCTCCGGCTCGTATACGAAGACGAGCTCGACAAAGACGACGGCGCCCGACGGCACGACGACGGAAAACACGACGAGCGAGGCCTACACGGTCAATATCTCGACGGCGGCCCAGCAGGCTTCAAAGGCGACGAAAGGCCTGACGGCCGACCAGATCGACGTGCTGAAGCAGGGCATCGAGAAGAGCCAGCAGCTCATGATCCAGACGCTGACGCAGCAGAATGTCAAAATGCAGGGCTATCTCGACAGCGGCATCACGCAGCTGAACTTCGACGGCGTGCTGATCAGCCCCGACAAGTTCGCACTGCCCGAGGTTGCGACGACGCCGGAAGACGCGGAAAAAGCCGTCTCGGATGGCGGCGACTACTCCGTCGACGCGGTTGCTGGACGCATTCTCGACATGGCTTCGTCCATCGCGAATGGCGATCCTGAAAAACTCAAGGCCATGCAGTCGGCGGTCGAAAAAGGCTTCGAGGCGGCCGGCATTTCGTGGAAGGACACGTTCGGCGACGACAGCGACATGCCCGAGATCACGACGAAGACGCATGACGAAGTCACGAAACGCTTCTCGGACCTCTATGACAAGCTCACGAACCCGCAGACGGACGAAACGGACAGCACGACGGCTGACACGACGAAAGCCAGCGAGATGTAAACTGGTAGGAAGCCTCCCTCATTGAGGGAGGGGGACCGCGAAGCGGTGGTGGGAGTAGTTAGATACTGAAACCTGACAAAAAATGCAGGCGTTGCTAAAGATTTTTGGTAACGCCTGCATTTTTGTTTGTCTCCAGCACCCAACTACTCCCCCAGTCAGCTTCGCTGACAGCCCCCTCAAAGAGGGGGCCTGAGAGGGGCGTCAGTCGTCCCGCATCAAATCGGAGATACTGATGCCTGGCTTTTTTTCTGGCATATCTGGTTTCGTCGTCGGTGCGGCATCCTCTGCCGTGATGCCGAGGGCTTCCGCGAGGCTGTTGAGGCCGTGGCGCGTCCCTTCGGAGGAAGTATGGGGAGCCGTCTCCGCAACATCCGACACTTTTTCTGGCGTTTGCACGGCAGCTGGCTCGGACGTTTTTGCCGTGGCGTCCTGCGCGCCGGGACGGAAGCCGCTTGCGATGAGGCCGCCGAGCGGGCGGAGCTGGACGGCGAGCGTGTCGCCGTTCTTGACGGGCGCCGTGAAGTCGACAGGACGGCTGTTGACGAGGATCTGCGCGCTGACACGGCTCGTGGCGGCGGGCGGCTCGAAGCCGACGGCGACGAGGGCGTCGCTGACAGTCGTCGCGCGGCGTTCGGATTTTTCGTACGTGATATGGCAGCCTTCCGTCAGCGGCGTTTCCGGCGTCGCTCTCTCTCCGTCTTTCGTGAGGCGCACGGCAGCCGAAGGAATCTTATGCTCCTCGCCCTGGTAATAGAGCACGAGCGAGGCCTCGAGTTCGGAGATGCCGAGCGCCGCGCCAAGCGTCGGGGCCGCGCCCTCTTCATACGTCAGGCGGTCGCCATCGTGGACGGGCATGGAGAGCGAGGCCGGGAGGTCGTTCTGCCGGATGGTCGGCGTGCTGACGAAGCTCGTCTCCTCGCCATTGAGCTCGTAGCGGATCCGGCGTCCCTGCGGCGGGCAGCCCGCGACGCGCAGCGCTTCGCCGACGGTCGAGGCCATGCGGCTCGTGACCTCGGCGCCGTCATGAAGGACGGGATCGGAGCCCGGTGCGACTTTTTCGCCGTCAATGAGGACTTCGGCAGGAATGGAGACAGCACCGCCATTGAGCTCGATGTGGAGCGCAGGCGGCGTCTTGAGCGCTGCCGAGAGATGAACTTCGGGCGAGGCACCATTTTCACCGCGCGTGACGGTGATTTCGCTGGCCTCATGAACGGGCGTGTCAAGATCGCCATCCACACCGTCCACAGCGATTTTCGCGAGCGTGCCCATCGTGCCCGGATAGGACTTGCTCTTGCCATCGACCGTCACCATGAGCGCGAGGCCGGGGCGGCCATTCCATTTGCGCAGCGTGATCCCCGAGGCGAGCAGCGCATCGCTGACGGTCAGCGTGCGGAAATTGAACAGGCTGTGCTCCTGCCCATTGACGAAGACGCGCAGGAAATGGAGCGTGTTCATCGAGGCGATTTTGAGAATGCCGAGCGGCGTGACGGCATCCGGGGAATGCAGGGCCTCCGGGATGTCGGCAATGCCTGCGACGATGTCGGGCTGGCGCACGGCGACGCGGTTCTCCGCCATTTCGAGCGCCTCAGCGACATAGTCCTTGAGCATCGGCGTAAGAGAGCCGCCGCCAACGAGCATGACGGCCTGCGGTGCCTGCCCGTTGAGCTTCGTGATCTCGCTTGCGATGGAGCCCGCGAGGTCGCGGATGGCCGGCAGCACGGGCTTGATGACGTCGGCAGCCGCGAGGTCATAGCTCGCGCCGAGGATGTCGGAGAATGCAACCTGTTCGCCATGCGCCGCTGCGCGCTTCGCGTCCTCGGCAACGTTGAAGTCCAGGAGGAAGTTCTGGCTGATGGCTTCCGTGATCTCGTCACCGGCTTTCGGCACCATGCCATAAGCGATGACGGAGCCGTTCTTCGTGATGGCGACGTCGCTCGTGCCAGCACCGATGTCGACGAGCACGAGGTTCAGGTGGCGCATGGTCGGCGGGATCAGCACGTTGATGGCCGCGATCGGCTCGAGCGTCAGCGCACGCATTTCGAGGTTACAGGCCGCGAGCGCGCTCTGCATGGAGTCAATGACCTGACGCGGCAGGAATGTCGCGATGACTTCGGCTTTCGCCTGGTCGCCGCGCTGGCCGACGAGGCTTTTGAGCGGGCTGCCATCGAGCTCATAGCGGATCGTGCTGTAGCCGACGCAGTAGTAATGCGTCGGATCATCGACCGTGTGCGAGGCCGCGAGCTTTGCCTGCGCCGTCTGGACGCCGGCGAAATCGAGGTCGCGCTCCTGCGCTGTCGTGATGACGCCGTGGAAATCCTTTTCGGCCGTGGCGGTCATCGTGTAGAGCGCGCGGCCGGCGGCCGCGACAGCCGCACTCCTGAGCGTGCTGCCGACCTTCTTCTCGAGGCGGTCTTTGACCTGTCGGATGACGGCAGCGACCTGCGGCACGTCATGGATCTGGCCATCGAGCATCGCGCGCGTGCGGTGCTCCTGCCGGTCAGTCGCGACGATCTTGAGCGAGCCGTCCCCTTGCGCCTCGGCGACGATGCCGATGACGCTGCGCGTGCCGATGTCGAGCGCGAAGAGCAGGTCTTTCTTTGGCGCTGGCTTTTTCGGTGCAGTGGCCTTTGCGGACGAAGATTTTTTCGCGCGCGCACGCTTGGCGGACGAGGCTTTCTTTTCCGCTTCCGTCTTGCGCGGACGTCCGCGGTGGCGCGGGGCCGATGCGGGGGCTGCTGCTTGTTCTTTTTCCTCTGCGCCCGGCTGCGGGGCAGGAATGTTTTCTTTCTTCAGCTCGTCTTCGAGAGCTTGCTGCGGGGTCGTGGTTTCTGTCATGCTGTGTGTCTCCTGTATTTGGGGAAGCACTGATGAAATCCGTCAGCCCATCTTGACACAGCTTTTCTGTCCTCTCGTCGTCGACAAATCCTCGACGTAGCTCTGCTACGCCTGCGGTTTGTCTCCTAGATAGGAACAGAAAATCTGCGCCAATCTGGACTACCGTCTTTCATCATCGCTTCCCTTGAGAGAAGCTGTGCTTCTCTGAAAAATTCTCTTGAAAAAAAGGTGATTCTATTTATTTCGCGAATACTACCATAGAATCCTTTTTTTGAAGGGAAAAAGAAATCCGCAGAAATGGGTGAAATCTATGTCAGGAAATAAAGAAGTCATCACAGGAAGCGATTTCAAGCGCATGGTCATGGGCGCTTACAGCGAGTTCCTGCTCGAATACGAGAACATCAACGCGCTCCGGGGCGGCGGCACGCTGCCAGGCACCCATGTCCTGCGCACGATGGCAGCCGCCGTCCAGCCGCTCGCCGACACGAAGGACGACGGCATCGGCGGGCTCTCGCGCCGCGTCGCGACGGCAGCGGTCTTTGGCGCGCGCGGGCAGGCGGGCGTCGTGCTCGCACAGCTGTTCCGCGGCATCGGCAAGGGACTCCTCGGCAAGTACAACGCGACGAGCTCCGAGTTCGGCAAGGCGTTCCAGTACGGCATCCTCTACGCGCAGCGCGTGCTGCCCGAGGGCGAGGAGCGGCCGATCATCACGGTCGCAAAAGCCGTTGCGAAAGGCGCATATCACGCCGTTCGCGCGAACGTGCCGATCACGGAAATCCTCGCGGCGGCCATCGACGCGGGCGAAGACGCGCTCACGCGCATCGGCCGCGAGGACGCGGGCGCACGCATCATGTTCAACTTCCTCTCGGGCTGCATGAAAGGTCTTGACGGCAACTTCGTCTCGCCGGCCATGAGCCTCTCGCTCGGCCTCGAGGCGAAGTCCGGCATGCCCGACCCGCGCGTCGACCAGGTCGCGCCGTACTGCATGCAGATGCGCGTGAAAAACGCGACGGCCGACACGGACGCCCTGCGCGCACAGCTCAAAGAACTCGCGACCTTCGTCCAGATCAGCCGCCAGCACGGCGGCATCGAGATCCACCTGCACACGAACCATCCGGGTGCCGTGATCGAGCAGGCCGTCGGCTGGGGGCCGCTCCGCGACATGCGCGTCACGAACATGAGCGAGACGCACGCACTCGCACCGCAGGACGCCGTCATGCGCGTCGCCTGCGTCGCCGTGGCCGAGGATGCCGACGATGGCAGGGCATGGCAGAAAGCCGGCGCCCATGTCGTCGTCGCAGGGTCTCCTGGCTCGTGCCCGTCCGTCTCCGAGCTCGTCAATGCCGCGCACAGCGACCTCGCTGAAAGCTACATCCTCGTCTCGTCATGCAAGGACTACCGCCTCGTCTTCCGCCAGGCGCGCCGCCTGCTCGGCGCCCGCGTCGAGCTCGTGCTCGCCGGGACCCCCGAGGCCGCAAAGAAAGCGCTCGCTACTTTTGATGATACGAAGAGCGCGGCTGAAAATGCCAGGATCATGCGGGCGGCAGCGGGCCTCTGAAGGCATCAAAAACAGCGGCGAAAAAAATCTTGAAAAAAAACAAAAAAGTTGTTGACAAAATACGGGACAGCCGCTATAATAAGTCTTGTCGTTAAGACATGGCGCTGAACCGAAGCGATGAGGCAAGGCGCAAGACAAGTGAATGGGGTTATAGCTCAGTTGGTTAGAGTGTCTCGTTGACATCGAGGAGGTCACAAGTTCGAATCTTGTTAACCCCACCATGAAATCTCAGGTCCTGCCGGAAGGCAGGGCCTTTTCGTTTATCTGCAGCAAAAAAGACAAAGAAGGGATGGTCGGTATGGAACGAGAACTCTTTGACCGGGCACAAGCGGCCTGCGATACACGGGCGATGGCAGACTTCCTCGTGGAAAACTGCGACGAACTCTTGCAAGCAGGCGGATTTTCCGCAGAGGGGCCGCTCGACGCATGGGACGTCCTGCTCTATGAGGCGCATGTCGCCCTCGAGGCACAGGAGCCCGCGCGGGCAGCGCGCTATGCGGCGACCTGCCTCCGGATCGGCACAGCCACAGGCCGCAAAGTCTGGCTCGACGCCCTGAAATGTGCTGGCATTGCAGCGTACCAGCAGGGCTCGTATGATGAGGCTGTGCGACACCTTGCGAAGCTCAAGTCCCTCACGGAACAAGACCCCGAAGCAGACATCTATCATGGCAATGCCCTCGTGCGGCTCGGCCGTGTGCGCGAAGCACGGCCATTCTATCTCGATGCGATGAAGCTCTGGGACCCTGACGGCGTAGCGGCACGCAATTTCCTGCGCACGCTCGGTGGTGACATCGAGACGGGCGATGCAGCTGCCGATGCGGCGCTCGTGAAGGCGCCCGTGCTCGATGGCCTCGAGGAAGTTCCGCCGCGCACGATCCCGGAACTTTCGCTCTCCGAGACATTCGACATCCCGATCTTCATCAACTGCCGCGACCGCCTTGGTTGCCTGCAGCAGCTTGTCGGCTGGCTGCTCGCAGCTGGCTATCATCAGATCTTCCTGATTGATAACGCCTCGACCTATCCGCCGCTTCTTTCTTATTACGAAGAAATCATGCAGGACGGCCGCGTGACCGTCATCCGTCTCTCACGGAATTTCGGCCACCGTGCCATCTGGCAGGCACGCCTGCTGCAGCAGCTCAACATCACAACGCCCTACGTCTATACGGATCCCGACCTCCTGCCGATCGAGGACTGCCCAAAAGGCGTCGTCGCGCGCCTCTACCAGGTCCTGCGGCGGTATCCTTTCCTCGAAAAAGTCGGTGTCGGGCTCAAAACCGACGATATCACATTGAACCAGCAGCAAACGCAGGAAATGCAGCGGCGGGAATTCCTCCAGGTCCCTGTGGAAGAACAGCTCTACGTCGCTGCCTGCGACACGACGTTCGCACTCTATGGCCCCATCCGTCACTATACGCTCTCGCCCGCCATGCGTACGAACGGCAACCTGCTCTTCCGTCATCTGCCGTGGTACCTCGACCCGCAGAACCTCCCCGAAGACGAAGCTTACTATGTCGCACATGCCGACAGCAGCTCGACATTTTCAAAGCAGGTCAAGAATTTCAGATGAAATGATCCCGGCATAAAAACAGCTTCACCGTTTGCCGAACCACTGCACCCAGTAGTGATGGCTGTCATCATCCGCCTGATACACGTAAGCCAGCCCCATGACATTATAATCCGGATACAAAATATTTGCCTTGTGCGTCGGCGAAAGCATCCAGTTGGCCACCACCGTCACTGGCGAATTCGCCCCGCGCTGCAGATTTTCCCCCAGACAAGCGTATTTACGAGCCTGCTCATCTGGCACCAGTGTGTTGAAATCACTGCCGTCCGGACGTTGATGCGAGAAATACCGCGTCACCTCCTGCGCGCGGCGCTCCGCATAGCCATTGAGCTCTTCATCGAGCTGCAACGGCTGCAGCCCCGCTTTCTCACGCTCCTGATTGACCAGATCCAGCACATCCTGACGGAAATACTGCCGATCAACGGCCGTTTCATCGGAAGCATCTCCTAAAATGTGGAAAACCAGACGGTAGATGAGCTGTTCCTGTCCCGGATCAGAAAACACCGCTCTGACCTCGACATCGCCCGGTTGCTTGAAGCGCAAACGATACTCCCCATTTTTCGAACGGAACTCCTCCGCCACTCTGGGATTATTGACGATAAAACGAACATGCTCCCCCGGATAGGCCCAAACATTGCCCGTACTGCGAGTATACTCGCCTTTGAATACCTCTGCCGCAGAAACGCTGCCAGCTTGGAGCAGCAGCCCGCAAACCAGCAAAAACACCAACCATTTACGCATAGGATGATCCCCCCGATCTGATCGACAATGTTACCATGATCATACAAACAGAGGCCATCTTCTGCCCTCTGTAATACAAAAAAAGGCTGCGCATAAATGACAATGCACTCATGCGGCAGCCTCTTTTCTATTGAACGATGATCGCCCGATTACGGCTTCTTGATGACTTCGACGCCGCCCATGTATGGCACGAGCGCCTTCGGGATGACGACGCTGCCGTCTGCCTGCTGATAGTTCTCGAGGATGGCGGCAACCGTACGGCCGACAGCGAGGCCGGAGCCGTTCAGCGTGTGGACGAACTCGGGCTTGCTCTTGCTGTCGCGGCGGAACTTGATGTTCGCGCGGCGGGCCTGGTAGTCCGTGCAGTTCGAGCACGAGCTGATCTCGCGGTACTTGTTCTGTGCCGGGAACCAGACTTCGAGGTCATACGTCGTGGCAGACGTGAAGCTCATGTCGCCCGTGCAGAGCTTGACGACATGGTACGGGAGCTCGAGCGTCTTCAGGACGTCTTCCGCCGCCTCGACCATCGTGTCGAGCTCGTGCCAGCTCGTCTCCGGCGTCACGAATTTGATCATCTCGACTTTGTTGAACTGATGCTGGCGGATGAGGCCGCGCGTGTCACGGCCGGCGCTGCCCGCCTCAGCGCGGAAGCAGGCCGTGTAGCAGCTGTAGTATTCCGGGAGCTTCGAGCCGTCGAGGATTTCGTCGCGATGGTAGTTCGTCATCGGGACTTCCGCCGTCGGCACGAGGTAGTAGTCGAGGCCTTCAAGCTTGAACATGTCCTCGGCAAACTTCGGCAGCTGGCCCGTACCGATCATGCTGTCCTTGTTCGCAATGTACGGCGCGAGCATTTCCGTATAGCCGTGCTTGTTCGCATGGAGGTCCATCATGAATGCGATGCAGGCGCGCTCGAGACGGGCGCCGAGTCCCTTGTAGAACGTAAAGCGCGCGCCCGTGACTTTCGCGGCGCGGTCGGCATCGAGGATGTCGAGGTCCGTGCCGATGTCCCAATGGGCTTTCGGCTCGAAGTCGAACTTGCGCGGCTCACCCCATTTGCGGACTTCGGGGTTCTCCGTATCGTCCTTGCCGATCGGCACGTCTTCGCGCGGCATGTTCGGGATGTGCAGCAGGATGTCGCGGAGCTTCGCCTCGACGTCTTTGAGTTCTTTGTCGAGGCCGGAGATCTTCTCGCCGACCGCGCGCATCTCGGCGATGCGGGCCGTTGCGTCCTCCTTGTTCTTCTTCATCTGACTGATCTCTTTCGAGACGGCGTTGCGCTGGCTCTTGAGGTTTTCCGTCTCCTGCAGGAGCTCGCGGCGGCGCTTGTCGAGATCCGCGAAGTCGTCAAGGTTCAGCGGATTGCAGCGGTTCTTCAGCATCTGGCGGACCTCGTCAAGATGGTCGCGCACGAATTTCATATCCAGCATGGGTTTGTCACTCTCCAAAAATCGATATTGTTACATGGTTACTATTATAGTATAGGGCGTATGGCATGTCAAAAAGAAGGGGGGCTGGCTTTGAAGCTAGTTGATGCTATACCGGTTCACCCATTTTACATGGGTCTGGGCGTAAGTGCGGAGCGCTGTGAGTCCCTGGGACTGGGGCGTGCTGGAAGAGATCATGCGGTAGGCGCCGCCGAGGTCGTCTTCGAGATCCTGCCAGCCGGTCTGGCCGCTCCAATACTGCGCCCGAATGACGCGTTCCGTGCCCTGCGGCAGGTTCACGGCCTTTTTGAGGAATTTGACCTCGAGCGTGTTGCCCGCCGCGTCCTTGAGCGTGTCCCATTCCCAGAACAGGAGGTTGTCGCCCTTTTTGCGCATCGTCGTCGTGTCGGCTTGCGCCGTTGTCGTGAGGCCGTCCACCTCGCTCGTATAGAGGGTGAGCCAGCGATCTTTTGCCTTGGCACGCTCCGTCTCGCCTTCGTGGAAGACATTGTCCACGATGACGGTGTAGAACTGCTCGTCAAACGACTGCGAGTTGACTTCTTTCTCCTTGTCGTCGGCATGCGACCAGACGACCTTGCCCTGCGGGTCATAGAAATCTTCCTTCGCATACTGGACGGTGCGGTTCTGCGGGTTCACTTTGAGGAGTGCAACGCTGTACGCAAACTGTGCCGGGTTCGGGATGACATTCTGGATGCCATAGTTCTGAATCGTCTCCTGCGCACCGCCATAGCTGTAGCTCGTCTTGATATACGCCTCGATCTCGGTCGCGACTCTGCCATGCGCCGTCTCGACGCTGCCCGTCGCGACGATGGATGAGGGATCGAAATAGTTGCTGTACTTGTCATTGGAAGACAGCCAGTACCAGCCCGTCTCCTCCGGCGCAGCCTGGGCGTTCTGTGCATTCCCGCCCTGCGTTCCAGCCTCCGCAGCAAAAGCGGCCTGCGGGGCCAGCGGCACAGACGATGGCAATGCGGCAGGCGCAGCCAGCAGCAGTGCGGCGAGCACAGGCGCAGATATTTTCATTTTCAAAAATTGCATGATGGTTTCACCTCGCGGAAAACGGATGTTCTGGCAGGGAAATATCATCGAGGATGCCGAGCAGCGCGGCGATGGCGAGCCCGTAATTCGTCATCGGGACGCCCGCTTCCTTCGCCTCGTTCGCACGATACAGCACGTAACTGCGGTTGAACATGCAGCTGCCGCAGTGGATGACGAGATCATAGGGCGAGAGGTCTTCGGGAAAATCCTTGCCGCTGACGACCGTCGTCCGGACGCCGTCGCCGAGATTCTTCTGGAGCAGGCGCGGGATCTTGATGCGGCCGATGTCGCCGTCGAGCGGCTTATGCGTGCAGGCCTCGGCAATCAGGACGTTCAGCTCCATCTTCTCGCCCGCCTTTGCCTTTGCTGCGAGGTCCACGAGATGGTGCGCGCCCGCGAGGAAGTAGTCGATGTCGCCCTTGAGCGCAGCAAAGAGAGCGGAGAACGACGTGAGCAGCGATTCGGCCGGCTTCTTTTCAAAGACCGTGCGGAACGCCTGCGAATCCGTGATGATGAGCTTCGGCGGCTCTTTCATGGCCGCGAGCGCGGCGTCCAGGCAGTCCGTCGTGCAGCTCATGACGAGCGCGTGCTTGTCGAGGAGTTCGCGGAGCGTCTGCACCTGCGGCAGGATCAGGCGGCCTTTCGGTGCCTGGATGTCCTGCGGCATGACGAGCAGCACGAGGTCCTGCGTATCTTTCCCTACGAGATCGCCCGTGATGGAGCGCAGCTGGTAGTCCTCTGGCAGCAGCCGCGCGATTTCGCGGCGCACGGCTTCGAGCCCGTGGTGCTTTTCCGCACTGACGGCGAGCGTACTGCAGCCCGTCGCCTGCGCGATGGCCTCTTTCCGCGCATGGCCTTCGTCTTTTGCGGCATCGGCCTGCGCAATGACGGCGAGCACCGGTTTCCCCGCCTGCTGGAAGCGCCGCACCCATGCAAGCTCTTCCTCGTCACCATCCTCGTCTGCCTCTGGAGAAAAGAGCACGAGCGCGATGTCCGTCTCAGCCGCCGCACGCTCCGTCTGGTGCACGCGCGCCGCGCCGAGCCCTGCCTCCTGCTCATCATCGTCAAAGCCCGCCGTATCGATGAAGACGACCGGTCCGATGCCAGAAATTTCCATCGACTTGTAGACGGGATCCGTCGTCGTGCCCGGCTTCTCCGAGACGACAGCGAGACTCTGGCCGACAAGCGCATTCATGAGGCTCGACTTGCCGCTGTTGCGCCGCCCAAAGAGTCCGATGTGGAGCCGCGACGCACGCGGTGTATCCTGCAAGGTTGTCATAAACGTCACACCTCCAAAAAAGAAGGAACTGTCGGTTTCAGTATATCACGAAGAAGCGCCAGGATGGTAGCTTTATTTTGCCATTTATGCTATATTAGAGGATAGGAATGTGTCCGAAAAAACGAGATTTTTTCATCATCATCGTCGTCAGCGAAGGAATGGGATTTATGCTCAGATTACCAGTCAAGAATCTAAAAAAGGGCATGATCGTCGCCCAAAGCATCTACAATCATCATGGCGGCAGCTACCTCGTCAAAGGCAGCGCCATCACGCCGGAATACATCCACCAGCTCAAGAAGATCGGCATCCCGACCGTCAATGTCACGAGTGCCGACCCGAACTTCCAGCTTCAGCCGCCCGAGGACGTCGTGCAGGAGACAACGCGCATCGACGCCATCCAGCACGTCTACGAGGCGTTTCAGGACGTCGAAAAGGAAGGCCGCCTCGATGCCCAGGCCATGGAGACCGTCTCAGACAACATCATCCGCGACATCATCCAGCGCAAGGAGAACCTCGTGCAGCTCACGGACATCCGCCTGCACGACACGTATACCTTTGCACACAGCGTCAACGTCGCCATCCTCTCGGCCATGCTCGGCATGCTCTGCCGCTACACGCGCAAGGACATGAACCTGCTGACGCTCGGCGCGCTCCTGCACGACCTCGGCAAGATCGATGTCTCGACGCGCATCCTCACGAAGAACACGCGCCTCACGGACGCCGAGTTCGCCGAAATCAAGAGCCACCCGGAAAAGGGCGCCGAGCACATCCATGAAATGGATCACGAGCTCCCATCGACCAGCGTGCTCGCGGCCATCGCACGCGAGCACCACGAGCACATCGATGGCCGTGGCTACCCGCGCGGCCTGCAGGGAGACGAGATCCACCGTTTTGCAAAGATCGTCGCCATCGCCGACGTCTACGACGCACTGACGAGCGAGCGGCCATACAAGAGGGCCTACACGCCGAACGTCGCCTACAACATCATGAAGAACGTCAACATCGGCCAGTTCGACCCGGACCTTCTCGACCTCTTCTTCAACAATGTCGCCATCTACCCCGTCGGCACGATCCTCAAGACGGACTACGGCTATGCCATCGTCAAGAAATGCGAGTTCGGCAAGACGGAAACACCGACCATCGTGCTGTTCGCGAATCTCGAAGGCCGCCTGATTCCAAAGACCGAGACCATCGATCTCGCGGCAGAACCGCGCGGCGCGAAGCTCATCCAGATGGTCGTCGCAGACAATGAGCTCCGGCACTTCATCCACGAGCTCAGCGTCGACCCTTCGCAATACCTGCACGAAGACGAAGCCCATTGAGAAAGGAGCGAGCGCCATGGGAAAACCAGCCAGCGAAAAGCCCCGCACGATCCAGGAGGCCATGACGGCCTACGAGAAGCGCATCGAGGAACTCGAGCTCGAAAAGGCCATGCTCGAAGAAGAAAACGAGACGCTCCGCGCCCGCGTCGAGAATTTCGCGAGCGCGGGCGCATCGACGGGGGACGCCGTGCTCGCGCGCGGAAAAGAACGCGACCTCTACCCCGGCGAAATCCGTGAAGTCGTGCTCGACGTGCTGCGCCGTGTCGGCGAGGACTGCCGGCACGGCAGCCGCCGAGCCGAGATTTTGCGTGACATCGTCGAAAACAATGCGTTCCTGGACCTGCCGCGCCGCCGCGCGCAGGAACTCAAGACCGTTCTCAAAGGCTATTCCGGCATGACATCGGCCGTGCGCAAGAAACTCCATGACCTCGGCATCGACGCCGACGCAAAAGTCAGCAAGCACATCAAGGTTTCGTACTACGGCGACCCGCGCTACGCTGCGACGCTCGCCTCGTCGGGCAGCGACTCCCGTTGCGGCGGCAAGAACCTCGCCTCCGATCTCATCCAGCGGTTTTTCTGATGATCTGATGTTTCCCAGCTCGAGTCCTGAATCTCGGGAGGTTTTTTCCTTATTATGTACAAACGCATCCTCATTGCCGTCGGGCTGCTCTTCATGCTCGCCGGCATTTTCGGTTTTTCCTATACGTACAGCTACGACCACCGCACAGCCGAGAGCCTCTCGGCCTACTGCCGCATCGACTTCCAGAGCTCGCACACGGAATCCGGTGCACTCGAAGGCGCCGTACTGACGATCTGGGACAGCCGCTACGGCACGGAAAAGCTCCTGCCGCAGGCCGTCCTCTACACGGACGGCACAGCCTGGGAGATGGTCGCAACGGTCAAGCAGCTCCCGCCGCCCGGTGAGACGGATCCTTCAAACCGCTTCAAGAATGAGAACAAGCTCTTCTGCGAACTGCCGAAGGCCAGTCTCAAAGCCGTGCGCAACGCCGACGAAGTCCGCATCCGCTACTACTACGAAGACGGCCAGACCATCGACCTCCCCCTGAACGCACCGGACCTCGAATACTGGAAGGCGCAGCTGCAATGACATCCACAGAAATATAAAAATCTTATTGTTTCAAAAAAGGAGCCGCAGCTATGGAACAGAAACAATTCTGGCAGGCAAAAGAAACTTGTGATACGCGGGCCATGGCAGATTACCTCGTGGAAGCCTATCGAGGGCTTCTCGCCCTGAAAGCGCCATTCGAGGCAAGCCCGCTTGCCTCGCTGGACGTCCTGCTCTATGAAGGATTGCGAGCTATTCTCGATGATGCACCCGTACGCGCCGGGCAGTATCTCGCAGCATATCAGAAAATCGGCATGACCTGCCACTGCCTCATCTGGGTGGACCAGCTGAAATGCGCAGGCATCGCAGCCTATCAGCAAGGCGACTTCGAAGCAGCCTGCCGCTTTTTCGAACAGCACCGTTCCTACGAATCCGATCCCGAGGTCTCCGTCTGGTATGGAAATGCACTCATGTGCCTCGGCCGTGTCCAGGAAGCGCGTCCCTGCTATCTGGAGGCGATGGCCGCCGGCATCCCCGACGTCCTGCCAGCGGCCGGCGTTGCTGCGCGCAATCTCCTGCAGACACTCGCCAGTGACCTGCATACAGGAAACGAGGCGGCGGACGCCGTCCTCGCCAGCGCAGCCTTTACGGACGGTCCCGAAGATGTTCCTGCACATACCGTCCCCGAGGCATCGCTTTCCGAAGCGTTCGATTTTCCGGTCTTCATCAACTGTCGCGACCGGCTTGACTGCCTGCAGAAACTCGTAGGCTGGCTCCTCGCCGCCGGCCATCGGAAGATCTATCTGATCGACAACGCTTCGACGTACCCGCCCCTCCTCGCATACTACCAGGAAATCACCAAAGATCCCCGCGTGACGCTGATCCAGCTTTCGCAGAACTTCGGTCACCAGGCCCTCTGGCGGACAGGATTGCTGCGCCAGCTGGATGTCCGGACCCCCTATGTCTACACGGACCCTGACGTCCTGCCGATCGAAGGCTGCCCGAAAGGACTCGTGCCACGCCTTTATCAGATCTTGCGGCGCTATCCTTTCGTCAACAAGGTCGGCACCGGGATCCAGCGGAACGATCTCCCGCCATTCGCCCGGGCATATGCAAAAGTGCCTTATTACAATGTGCCCATCGAAGAGGGCTTGTATTTCGCCGCCTGCGATACGACATTCGCACTTTACCCTCCCGTCGTGCAGCACTACACGATTTCATTCGCCTTGCTCACGCAGGGCCGCCTGCTCGTACGTCATCTCCCATGGTACCTCGATCCGCACCACCTCCCGGAAGACGAGGCATACTACATCGCCCATGCCGACCAGAGCTCGACATTCGCACGCGATGTGAACGCTGCAGATGAATCCTGACGCCTGCTTCCCCGATTGCCCCCGCCTGGCACGCCAGCGGGGGATTTTCTTGTAAAACCAAAGAATTTGCGCTATGATGATAGCAATCCTGAAATGCAAATGGGGGTTTTAAAATGGAAAGAGATCACCTGATGGAACGCGCACGAGAAGCTGTCGGGAAAGTCCTGCGGCGGAAGCCGTCGAATTGGCGTAGCAACCTCTCGAGCTACATCCTGCTTGTCGAGCGCACAGACAAGCTGCTCGCAGAGCTCTCACTCGAAGAGGCCATGGAGGCCTTCCCTGCAAGCGAGAGCGCAGACGGCGCCGCAAAGAACGAGTGCGTCTGGCTTCAGAAAGATGGTGCGGGCAAGACGCTCGATGAAATCGGTCTCACGACTTTCTTCCGCACCTACCGCGTCAATGATGACCTCAACGAATATGCAAAACTCGAAAAATCCGCGCGCAACATCCTGCGGCCGCGCAATATCGTCGAGCGCGTTCGCACGCGGGCATTCCGCGCGATGAACTGGCGGCCATGAAAGAAGATCCATGGCACATAAAAAAGAGCTGCTGCAATCATGCTGATCGCAACAGCTCTTATCTTTTCATGGTGGGCAGGGATGGATTCGAACCATCGTAATCCGAAGATGACAGATTTACAGTCTGTTCCCTTTAACCACTCGGGCACCTACCCACAATATGGTGACCCAGGGGGGATTCGAACCCTCGACCCTTTGATTCGTAGTCAAATACTCTAATCCAGCTGAGCTACTGGGCCATATTGTAAAATATTTATTTATACCACAAGAATGGTGGGCCCACTTGGACTCGAACCAAGGACCGACCGGTTATGAGCCGGATGCTCTAACCAACTGAGCTATAGGCCCAAAACGCGATTGTGGCTTGTAAGCAAGATGGAGCGGAAGACGAGACTCGAACTCGCGACCCCCACCATGGCAAGGTGGTGCTCTACCAACTGAGCTACTTCCGCATATTGGAGCGGAAGACGAGACTCGAACTCGCGACCCCCACCATGGCAAGGTGGTGCTCTACCAACTGAGCTACTTCCGCATCCATCAAGCGCCGAGGCTCACGGCCTCTCGCTGACTGACAAAATACATTATACGCATTCAGCATCTTGAAGTCAAGCTTTTTTTCAAAAAATCGAAAACTTTTTTGAGAGCAGCAAGATGATAGCACATATAATAGAAGCGCCACATCTTTCGATGCGGCGCTTCTCACGTCTGGAACGGTCCTATCATTGCCTTGCACAAGTACGGAGGGAAGGGCGCATATCCACATTTAATTCCAGCTTCCGCTACCGCCCTTCTGCATGGCTATACTACATCATGCAACTCCCTCAGTCACCTTACCAACAACTTGGCAATCGAGCCACTCAGCTACTGCCTGCTGGTCCGAAGATTTTGCGGTCTTCTGATCACGGCCGACCTTGTCATCTGCAGCGGCAAAGCTTTTGAAACTCGAATGACCCATGAGCTTTGCTGCCTTGGTGAACTGTTTCGTGCGGACGGGGACGAATTTCGTTTCCATCCACTGGGAATATGTCTTGATCTTCATGTTGATTTCGCTCCTTGCTACTTGCTGTTTTTTCGGCCACCCGGTGATGACCCTCCTCAGTCTCTCGTTCCGGTGTGGTATCGCAAGCACCTTTCTCTTCGTTGCCTGCTTCTATTCAACTGCAAGTACATCTTGCGATGATCCTCAAGAAATCAAGTGCATGATGGAGATTTCGAAATAACCTCTTCTAAAACCTTCTACTGATCTGAACCGTCTTCCTTGAGCTCCTTTTCCTTATCTTTGACCTTATTATAGTCCCGCCTCGGATGTTTGTCAACATGTAACTCGTGTTTTTTATTGTACTTTGGATACAGTCGTACTTTCACGTCAATTCCGCACAAATCAGAACATTTTGCGCGGTTACGAACATAAAACAGAGGACACTGCTCACAATGTCCTCCAAGTAGGCTTACATCTGTTCATTCGAGCTTGACGAGCGTGCGGCGGCGCTGCTCGAAATGGACGAGCTCCGTGTAGCCGAACGACTTCGCGTAGGCGACGGCCTCGACGTTGTAGGCACCGCAATCCTCGGGCTTGTGCGCGTCGGACGTCGTGATGATCGGCAGATCGTATTTCCTTGCCATGCGCAGGAAATCAGGGTATGGCGAGATCTCCTGGATCGGATAGCGGTAGTACGTGCCCGTGTTGATGTCGACGACCATATGCGCTTTCGCCATGGCGCGCGCGACGCGCTCGAGGTACGGCGTGACGTCAAAGTCCGGCAGGTATTTGAAGAGACGGATGTTGAACGGATGGCCGAGCACGTCATACTCACCGCTCTCGGCGAGTTTCTCGACTTCTTCGGCGTACCATTCATAGATATCTTCGAGCGGATGGCGGTCCCACTCGGCCTTGATTTCTGAGGAGTCATACGCCCAGCCGCGCAGGAAGTGGACGGAGCCGATGACGTAGTCAAACGGATAATCCTTGAGGATGTCATGCACCTTGTCCTGCTGCTGGAAGTTGCAAACCTCGATGCCCGTACGGACGTTCGGATGGCGCTTGCGCAGTTTTTCCATGAAGCGGAAATAATCGTCGAGCGTGTACTTGAACTTGTTCGACTTCAGCCATTTCTGCTGGAACGTGCCGATGAAGCTGTCATCGAGAATCAGGTCGTGATAGTAGAGCTCCCGGAACTCCGGGAACGTGTGGCTGTGCTCGCTGATACCGATCTCGTCGAGGCCGCGCTTCTTCGCCGCTTCAAAAAAGCCTTCCGCCCAATTCTCATCGTAAGAACCCTTTTCGAAGTGCATGTGATAATCCAACTTCATAATATAAGTCCCTTCTTTACTTCTCGAAACTCGTCAATCCCAGCACCCAACTACCCTCTCAGTCGCGCTGCGCGCGCCAGCTCCCCCAGAGGGGGAGCCTGCCCATTTTAGCACAGTCCTTCATCGATGAGCCACTGGATGCCTTTCAGGACGCCGGCTTCGTCATTGCTGGCGGTTTCGTAGTTCGCGGCCTTCTTGATGTCGGGGTGCGCGTTCGCCATGGCGAAGCTGTATTTCGCCGCGCTCATCATTTCGAGGTCGTTGAGGTAGTCGCCGAAAACGGCCACTTCATCGGGGCGAAGGTGGAATTTCTTCTCGACGGCGCGCACGGCAACGCCCTTGTTGATGTCCTTGTTCATGATGTCAAGCCAGTAGTCGCTGGAAAGCGTGACCTGCTGCGGGCCGCGATAGCCTTTGACGAGCGGCTCGATGCGGTCTTTCGAATGCGCCGTGACGTCGTAGAGCGCCACCTTGATGCAGGTGTCCGTGACGTCCTCGAAGTGGTCGACGATCTGGGCGTGCGTGTAGTATTTCGCCATCTCGTCGATGTTCGGCCCCGTGTACTGATTGCGCAGGACGTAGGCGTCTTCGAGGCCGCAGTAGACGCAGAAGATGCCAGGGTCGGCGGCATAGACCTTGTTCAGGATTTCCAGAGCGACATCGCGGTCCATCGGGCAGGAAAAGACCTGCTCGCCGCGATAGCGGACATTCGTTCCGTTTTCCGCAACGAAGAGGAACTCGTCCTTGTAAGCCGCGAACGATTCGATCAGCGAGTAATACTGCCGCCCGCTCGCCGCACCAAACATCACGCCGCGTTCTTTGAGCGTCGCCACCATCGCGTCAAAGCCCTTGGGCAGCCGGCTCTGGCTGTCGAGCAGCGTGCCATCCATATCCGTCAAGATGAGTCTTACCATGCCTGTATCGCACTCCTAAAAAGTCAGTCCATAATATAAATTTCCAGCTCCTGCCGCCCGAACATCAGCGCTTCTTCATGCGTGTCGAATGCGACGTCGATCATCGCGCCCTGGATGCCCCAGCCGATGTCTTCGGCGACGGCTTCGCCGTAGTCGGGGATGAAGACATGCGTGCCGAGCGGGATGACGGACGGGTCGACGGCGATGACGCCATGGCGCACGCGCGTGCCCGTCGCCGTATAGGGCGAGTTGCCGGGGTCGAGTGCGCTGTAGGCCGTTGCCGTCACGTACATCACACGCCCCTCAGCCTCCTCTGCTTCTGCAGGAACCTGGGTACTGCCGAGCAGCAGCAGGACGGCGAACAGGCCGACGGTCAGGAGTTTCCACGGCTGCTTCCATATCCTTTGTTGTCGCATGAAACGAACCTCCTCAAAAGCTATTTTTATCTCTATATAAGGAAGATTCTATCATACTTGGAATTAGTTCGTCAAACCGCGGGACTTGCCTTGCATGTTCGTGGATTCTCTGCTAGAATGTCTTTGTTGCGGTTGTAGCTCAGTTGGATAGAGCGTCCGCCTCCTAAGCGGCAGGTCGTGAGTTCGACTCTCACCAATCGCACCATGTTGAATATGTGAAAAGGCGTAGCTTTCGCACCCGCGGAAGTTACGCCTTTCTTGTTGTTTTGTCGTGCAAGGGACTCCCCCCGCCCTTCGGGCCCGTCCCCCCTCTAGAAGGGGGCTCCTTATAAGATAGGCTCCGTTCCTTTTGATATGACAAAAATCTCACTCATATCTGAGTGCTTCGATCGGGTCGAGGCGGGCGGCCTTCCGCGCGGGGTAGATGCCGAAGAAGAGGCCGATGCCGACGGAGAAGGCGAAGGAGACGATGATCGGGAGCGGGGTGATGACGGTCGTGAAGCCGCCGACTTTCGCGATGACCTGCGAGGCGGCACAGCCGACGAAGATGCCGATGATGCCGCCGATGATGCCGAGCACCATCGATTCGATCAGGAACTGCGTCATGATGTTGAGAAACGTGGCACCGAGCGCCTTTCGGATACCGATTTCGCGCGTGCGCTCCGTGACGGAGACCATCATGATGTTCATGATGCCGATGCCGCCGACGAGCAGCGAGATGCCCGCGATGGCGCCTAAAAGCAGCGTCAGCATCGATGTCGACTGGCTGACGGTCTCCATGAGGCTCGTGAGGTTGCGGACAGTGAAGTCGTCCTCTTTGTTCGCCTGTGTCAGATGGTGGCGCTGGCGCAGCAGCGTCTCAATCTCATCCTGCACCTGATCCATCTTCGTTGCGTCACTGACCTGCACGTTGACGGACTGGACGTACGTGATGCCGAGCATGCGCTCCATGGCCGTCGTGAGCGGCACGTAGATCATGTCGTCCTGGTCCTGGCCCATCGACGACTGGCCTTTGCTCGCGAGCAGGCCGACAACTTTGTATGGCTGGTTGTGGATGCGGATGGTCTGGCCGACAGGGTTCTTTTCCTCGAAAAGATTCTCCGCGACGGTCGTGCCGATGACGGCGACGCGCTGGCGCTTCGTGAGGTCGTCCTCCGTGATGAAGGAGCCGTTTGAAATCGAGAGCGAGCGAATGGAGAGGAACTCCGGCGTCACGCCCTGCACGGTCGTGTTCCAGTTATTGTTGCCATAGACGATCTGGTACGACGTCGAGACGGTCGGCGAGACGTAGTCGATGTTCTTGACTTTCTGCTTGATGGCCTTGGCGTCATCGTATTTGAGCGTCTTTCGCGAACCCGCCGCGCCGCGCACGCCGCCCTTTTGCGTCGCTCCCGGCGAAATGATGAGCATGTTCGAACCGAGGCTCGCGATGGAGTTCGTGACGTTCGATTTGACGCCCATGCCGACGGAGACGAGCGCGATGACGGCGCCGACGCCGATGATGATGCCGAGCATCGTGAGCAGGCTGCGCATCTTGTTCGCATAAAGGGAGGTGAGCGCCATCGAGAAGCTCTCTCTAAACAACATCCATGACCACTCCCTTCCCTTCGTCGCGCGTGATGCGGCCGTCGCGCACGAGCAGCTGGCGGCTCGCGCAGGCGGCGATTTCCGGCTCATGCGTGACGAGGATGATCGTGCGG
This sequence comes from uncultured Veillonellaceae bacterium, assembly GCA_900315575.1. Taxonomy (GTDB): domain Bacteria; phylum Bacillota; class Negativicutes; order Selenomonadales; family Selenomonadaceae; genus Selenomonas_C. Next base: position 88,011 of record OMZR01000001.1, on the reverse strand, counting down.
CCGAGCTCGTGCATGCGCTCGAAAATCTCCATGATTTCCTTCGTTGATTTCGTGTCGAGGTTGCCCGTCGGCTCGTCAGCCATGATGATGTGCGGGTCGTTGACGAGCGCGCGGGCAATCGCGACGCGCTGGCGCTGGCCGCCAGAGAGCTCGTTTGGCTGGTGGTCGCCGCGGTCGCCGAGGCCGACGGCCTCGAGGAAATGCTGCGCGCGCTCCATGCGCTCGTGGTAGCCGACGCCCGCGTAGACGAGCGGCAGCGCGACGTTTTCAAGCGCCGTGATGCGCGAGAGCAGGTTGAAGTTCTGGAAAACGAAGCCGATCTTCTTGTTGCGCGTGACGGCGAGCGCGTCATCGGAAAGGCCCGCGACCTCTTCGCCGTCGAGCTTGTACGATCCGCACGTCGGCCGGTCGAGGCAGCCGAGGATGTTCATGAGCGTCGACTTGCCCGAGCCCGATGGCCCCATGAGCGCCGCGAACTCGCCTTTGTGGATGTCGAGGTCGATGCCCGCGAGCGCCGCGAGCTCCTCGCCGCCAATGTTGTAGATCTTCTTGATGCCGCGCAGCTCGATGGTATTGGTTTTTTCTGCCATAGTTCTGCCTCTCAAAAATATTACATCGGCGGCGGACCTTGACGGTTGTTGCTGGACGACGAGGACGACTTCTTCTTTGCCGTGTAGGTCGAGACGATGTCTTCGCCTTCGTCGAGGCCGTCGATGATCTCGACGTATTCGTCGCTGTAGATGCCCGTCGTGACGTAGCGATTTTCCTGCGAGCCATCGGCGTTCTTCACGATGACATACGAGCCATTTGCGTCGGTTTTCAGCGTGGAAATCGGCACGACGAGCGCGCCGGGCTTGTCGGCCGTATTGATGTCGATGCGCGCCGTCATGGCCGGCAGCAGCACGCCATCGGGGTCGTCGACGTCGAGCGTGACGTAGTAGTAGATGACGCTCGCCGAGCTCGATGATGATGATGAGGAGCTCGTCGTATCCCAGGTGTTCGCCGTGTCCGTCTGCGAAATCTTCGTGACGCGCGCCGTGAACGTGCGGTCGGTGAAAGCATCGACCGTGAACGTCGCCTCCTGACCGACCTTGACGCTGCCGATGTCGGTCTCGTCAATCTTCGCCTTGATCTGCTTCGTCGAAAGGTCGGCGATGCGCATGATGACGGTCGGGTTGTCCGACGTCGAGACGGCCATCGTGCCGACGGTCTTCGGCTCGCCGACGACCGTGCCGCTCATCGGCGCGACAATCGTCGCCTCGTCGGCGTCGGACTGCGCCTGCGCGAGTGCGGAGACGGCCGTGTCGTAGTTCATCTTCGCGTCTTCGAGCTGCTTCTGCGTGTCGGCGCCGATGGCGTAAAGGTACTGGATGCGCTCGTACTCGGCCTTCGTGTTCTCGACCTTGTACTGCGCCTGGTCGCGCTTCGCTTCCTCGTCCTTCGTGTCGAGCGTCGCGACGGTCTGGCCCGCCTGCACCTCGTCATTTTCCTTGACATTGACTGTCTTGAGGCGCGCCGTGATTTTCGAGCTGACCTCGACGGAATCGACGGGGCTGATCGTGCCCGTCGCAGAGACCGTGGACTTGATGTCCATGCGGATGACCTTCGTCGTCTCGACAGCCGCCGCCTGCTTCGCGGCCTGCTGCGCCGTATAGTATTGATAGCCGCCAAACGCGCACCCCGCAAGGACGATGGCGGCGATGCCGGCTTTGACTTTCCAGTTCAGTTTCATTCTGCACCTCTCTCATGTAAACCGCTCAACCTCCTGCCCCCCTCATTGAGGGGGGACGGGCCGCGTGAGCGGCGGGGGGAGTAGTTAGGTGCTGGAGACAACCAAATATGCCAAACATTGCTAAAGGACTTTAGCAATGACAGCATCCTCGTTCGGCTACAGCATCCTACTACTCCTTCCACCGCTTCGCGGTCCCCCTCCCTCAAAGAGGGAGGCTGAAGTTTGAGTGCCACCTTCCTTACATATCAGCATTTCCTGCCAATTCATCGGCTACCTTATCCGCCGATTCTTCCGCAGCTTTTTCTTCCACCTGCGTCGTCGTGTCTTTCGCCGTTTCTTTTGGCTGCGCCTTCGTCGACTTCGCTTCTTTTTGTGCTGATGTCTGCAAAGGTGCCGTGGCTGCTGCGATTTTCTCTGCTGTCTGCGGCGTTGCGGTGCCTGCGATCTTTGCCGCGGCCGCGCGTTCTTCGTCCGTCAGGCCGATGCCCATTTCGTTGACGACCTGCGCCTTGTAGCGCACGTAGTCGTACTGCGCGCTGATGTGGTTGAGCTTTGCCGTGGACAGCGCCTTGCGCGCGTCAATGACGTCGAGCAGGATGCCCTCGCCGACGCGGTATTTCTCCCGCGCGATGTAGGCGTCCTGTTCCGCCTGCCCGACGGCGTCTTCCGTCGAGTCGAGGCGGTGCTCGGCCTCGCGCATGTTGTAGTAGGCCGTGCGGACGGCGAGGTCGGCGTCTTCCTGCGCTTTCTGGAGGTTCAGCTTCGCCGTGTCGCGGTTCGCCTTCGCCTCGTCAATCTGCGCATTCGTCACGCCGCTGTCAAAGACGTTCCAGTTCGCCGAGACGCCGGCCTGCAGGTCATAATTGCTGCGGCTCGACGGCTCGAAAGACTGCGAGACCGATGGCCCCGCCGAAATGCTGACGGACAGCTTCTTGCCCGCCTCGGCGATTTTCACAGCCTCTTCCTTCTGCTGGAGCGTGTATTCGTCCGCGAGGATGTCCTTGCGGCTGCGCAGCGCATAGGCGACGCTGTCGTCGAGCGAGATGTCGAACGTATCGTACGTAAAATCATCCGTGAGGTTCAGCGGCTCCGTGCGGTCGAGGTTCATGAGGTTCCGCAGTGTTGCGAGATCGACCTCGTACGCGTTCTGCGCCTTGATGAGCGTCTGGCGCGCGTCCGAAAGCTCGACCGACGCGCGCAGCTGGTCGATACGCGCTTTCGAGCCCGCCTCGTAGAGCTGCGTCACGTTCTCGAGATTCGCCGCATAGTAATCGACGCTGTCCTGATCGACGTCGATGGTATGGCGCGCTTCGAGCGCATCGAAATACGCCTTGATGACATCATACTTCAGCGTCTCGCGCTTGCGCTCCGTCGTGAGGCCTGCGATGTCGACACCGAGCGCGCTCGAACGGATGTTCGCCTCATTCTTGCCGCCCATATAGAGCGGGAGCGAGAACGTCAGGCCGAGGCTGCTGCTCGTGCTGCGGTCCTCGTCCTTCTGCTTGCTCGTCGAGGCGCTGGCCGAAGCCCCCGCACTCCAGCTGTTCGCGCCTTTCGCTGCGCGAAGCTCCGCCTCGGCTGTCTTTTCGCCCTGTGCCGTCACGCGCAGGCCCATATTCGCCGCGAGCGCCTCCGCGATGGCATCCTGGAGCGAGAGGTCACGCGCCTCTGCGGGTGTTGCCGTCAGCGCGAGGCAGACCGCCGCAGCGAGCAGCGCGATACCTTTGCAAAAAATTCGCTTCATAGAGTTTCCCCCTTGGTATTAGGAAACTGCATCTGTTGCAATCGTTCGGGTTGTGGCAGGCTCTCCCCATGGGAGAGCTGGCACGCGAAGCGTGCCTGAGAGGGTAGTTGTATGCGAAAGACAAACAACCATATAAAGCATTGCGAAAAGACTTTCGGCATGCCGTTATAAAACGTTCGGCAAGTGCTCCCAACTACCCTCTCCGCCTCGCATTCGCTCGGCACCTCTCCCAGAGGGAGAGGCTGCCCAGAAAGCAGCTTTTTGCAACGGATGCAATTGTTTTTGGTAGAAGTCACGTTTTATGATAAGATAGAGCCGTTGAGCGGCCGTTAGTTGCCTCTTACACATCCATTAGTTTAGCAAAAATTGATATTTCTTGCCACTCCAAGGAGAAAACACGCCATGCCTGTCACCGAAACCGACCGCTTTTCCCGCGCTCTCGCGCTCTTGAAAGAATATTTCGGCTACAAATCATTCCGCCCTGCGCAGGAACCCGTCGTGCGCTCGCTGCTTGCGGGCCGCGACACCGTCGCGATCATGCCGACCGGCGCGGGAAAATCCATCTGCTTCCAGATCCCCGCGCTGATGCTCTCCGGCATTACGCTCGTCATCTCACCGCTCATTTCCCTCATGAAAGACCAGGTCGATGCGCTCGTCGATGCCGGCGTCGCCGCGACGTTCATCAACAGCACGCTCTCCTCTGCCGAATGGAGCGCGCGCATGAACGACATCGCGGATGGCCGCTATCCGCTCGTCTACGTCGCACCCGAGCGCCTCGAAACCGGCGCATTCCAGGAAGTCACGAGCCGCGTGCCCATCGCCATGGTCGCCGTCGACGAAGCACACTGTCTCTCGCAGTGGGGCCACGATTTCCGCCCGAGCTACCAGAACATCGCGCCGTTCATCGATGGGCTGCCGCGCCGCCCGATTGTCTCGGCCTTCACCGCGACGGCCACACCCGAGGTGCGTGACGACATCATCCGCCTGCTCGGCCTGCACGCGCCCGCTGTCCACGTCACAGGCTTCGACCGGCCGAACCTCTATTTCGAAGTCCGCCGCGGCGAGGACAAGAAGAAATTCACCACGAACTACGTCAAGAAGCACGCCGACGAAGCCGGCATCATCTACGCCGCCACGCGCAAGGAAGTCGACCGCATCTACGAGCTCCTGACGAAAAAAGGCATCGCAGCCGGCCGCTACCACGCGGGCCTCAGTGACGCCGAGCGCGCACGGGCGCAGGACGATTTCCTCTACGACAATCTGCAGGTCATCGTCGCGACGAATGCGTTCGGCATGGGCATCGACAAGAGCAACGTGCGCTACGTGCTGCACTACAACATGCCGAAGAACCTCGAATCGTACTACCAGGAGGCCGGGCGCGCTGGCCGCGACGGCGAGCCCGGCGACTGCATCCTGCTCTACGCGCCGCAGGACGTCCGCACGCAGCGCTTCCTCATCGACGTCTCGACCGAAGACGAAGAACGCAAGCGCATCGAGACACAAAAGCTCCAGCGCATGATCGACTACTGCCACACGCCCGAATGCTTGCGGAGCTTCATCCTCCATTACTTCGGCGGCGCGACGGAATCCGCCGCGTGCGGCAACTGCAGCAACTGCAAGGCCGGCGCAACCGACGTCGATGTCACGATTGACGCGCAGAAAGTCTTTTCCTGTGTCTACCGCATGCGCGAGCGCTACGGCATCACGCTCGTCGCGCAGGTGCTCAAGGGCTCGGCCGATCAGCGCGTCAGAAAGCTCCACCTCGACGAGCTCTCAACATACGGCCTCTACCCGAAAAAGACGCTCGACGACATCAAGCTCATGATCCAGCGCTTCATCGCGACGGACTATCTCGCGCTCGAAGGCACGGAGTATCCCGTCCTGCGCTTGCGCCCCGCCGCCTATGACGTCCTGCGCGGCCAAGCGACCGTCATCCAGCACATCCTGCCAGAAAAAGAAACAGCGCCGGAAGCGGCCGATACGGGCCTCTTCCAGCACCTCCGCGCCCTGCGCAAATCCATCGCACAGGAAGAGAGCATCCCGCCATACATGATCTTTTCCGACAAGACGCTGCGCAGCATGTGCGACGTCCTGCCACGCGACGAAGAAGAATTTCTCGAAGTCAGCGGCGTCGGGCAGCGGAAACTCGAAAAATATGGCGATGCATTTTTGAAATGCATCGCCAGGTATCGATAAACTGAATCGGGATGATGTTTTTCATTCACGACTTCTCTGCGTCCTGCGTATCCTGTGAAGGTGATGGCCCTCCGCTCCGATGCGTATGATCGATGTTCGGCATGCGCAGGCCGCGCTGGAGGTAGCTCCTCTGGAGCTCGAAGACTGTCTGGATCAGGCGTTCCTGCTCGGCATGGGAAAAGTCATCCGCCTCGAACTCTGCGCCGATGTGGTAGACCGTGCGGCCTGTCGGCGTCGTGATGGGCGTGCAGCGCTTGACGAGGGCATGCGCCTTGAGCTGGCCGAAGCCCGGTATTTCGGGGATGGCAATGGCGATGTTCGACGCGAGCAGGACTTGATCATCATTCGTGAAGGCGAGGCCGCCGCCGCTGATGTCGACGAGCGTCGTTTCTTTCGCCGTGTGCAGGCTGCCGTGGCCGCCCGGCAAGCGGACGGCAAGCGGCAGTTCGATGGGCACGCGGACAAACCGCCTCATCTGGACGCGCGAAACCGTCTCGGGGCGCTCGAGAAACCACATTTGCTCAGGCAAGCGTGTGGAGCTGCGGAAACCAGCCGTAAAGCGGTAGACACAGCCGTCACCGACGATCGCGCAGGCAATGTCTGCGCCAGCGTCCGGCGAGGAAAGAAAGTCTTTGATCGGGCAGTCGATCTCGATGGCAATATAGCGGGATGCAAATTCCATCAGGCGGCCCTGCATGATGTGCAAGCCAGAAGCATCCTCTTCATCTGGGACGCCGATGTGTGCGAACTGGCCGGGATGCAGGACATCTTCGGCACGCTGGGTTTCTTCGTTAGACAACATAGCTTACCTCCGTAGAACACGATCATACGGCATTCACCCCTGTTTTCGATGCGCCAACCACGCCGGCAGCATCCATGTTGTCCCTTTTCCCATTCAGCCCACCGAGTCCCCTTCAGAAAGGCTGACTTGCATCACACGATCTGTTCCCCATGATACAGTTCGCCGCCGATGTTCGGAGCGACGCCATAGCCTTTTGCCCAGGCCGTCTTGTATTTGATGGCCTGCGCATGGATGGAATCGATGCGGTTGATCTGCTTTTTCACAGCCCCCGGCACGCCGACGACGAGCGAGTTCGGCGGGATGACGGCGTTCTCTTTGACGAGCGCGCCCGCTGCGATGATCGAGCCGCTGCCGATCTTTGCGCCGGTCAGCACCGTCGCGTTCATGCCGATCAGGACATTATCGCCGACCGTGCAGGCATGGACGATGGCGCCGTGGCCGATCGTGACGTAGTCGCCGATGATGCACGGGCCGTCATTCGCGACGTGGAGGCACGCGCAGTCCTGCACGTTCGACGCTTCGCCGATGCGGATGTAGCTGACATCGCCGCGCACGACGGCGCACGGCCAGAGGCTTGCGTACTTCGCCAGTTTCACGTCGCCGAGTACGACGGCGCCCGGTGCGATGAATGCCTCTGGGTCGATTTCCGGATATTTGCCGAGATAGCTGTCATTGGGAAGTGTGTACATAGTGCGATTCTCCTTCTTTTTATTTACTCGTGTTCATCCAGCAGCTTCACGATGCCCGGCTGCGTGATCTTCCACGTGCCTGCCTCATGCGAGAACAGCGCGGGGAGTTTCACCTGGAGGCGCGGGACATCTTTTTCCTCGAAATTCGAGGCGAACGTCTCTTTCATGCCTCCCTTTTCGTGGAGGCTCTTCGTGTAACCTTTCGCAGGGTTCGGGACGATGGCGAACTGCTTGTCGCCCTCGCCGATGGAGAGCGCCCAATAGGCGCTCTTTGCCGCCTGCGCGACTTCGACGAATTTCGGCGCGGGCTTGCCGCCTTCCTGCGCGGCCGGATCGAGGCAGATGAGGCCTTTGAGCTGGCGCAGCGCAAAAAAGCGGTCGCAGGCCTCCTGGCTCTGCGGGCCGTCGAGGCTCGCCGCGAGCAGGTTGTAGTCCGCGAGGAAATCGTCCCAGGGCTTGCCATCCTTCTTCGGCGCGGCAGGCGCCTTCTTCGGTTCCAGCGCCTTCATCTGCGCTTCGAGCTCTGTGACACGCGCCTTGAGGTGCTCGATCTCTTCTTCGAGCTCCGGCACCCTTGCTGCCGGCTCCTTGACTCCGCGCACGCCGACGAGCGCGAGCGCCCCCGCCACGAGCGCGAGCAGCGCCGCGACAAAGGCCAGTACAATCAGGAATTCCATGGAAAAAACCCCTTCCAAAAGAATACAAAATCGATGTTTGATTGACCGCCTTTATTGTAGCATAAAAAAAGGACCATTGCACCTTTTTCGTGCAATGGTCCGCATTCTTTTGCGCGTTCAAATGGCCGCCCGGACATTGGCCGCGAGGTTGACGGCAGCGTCTTCGACCGCCTGACGGACGGCATCCTCGACGCCGAGGTCGTCGCGCTCTACGATGGCATGGTACTTGAGTTCGGACTTGCGGCGCGAGTCGGCTTTCGTGACGAAGACGACCGTGCCCGTGTGCGCATCAATGACGCGCAGGCTCAGCTCGGCATAGACCGTCCGGTCTTTTCCGGAAAAGACGAGAGCGCCGCTCTGCGCTTTCACATTGCTGAGCGTCGCGAGATAGCCATAGACGATGTAGTCCGCTGAGGCGGCGAGCTCTGGCGTGACGGTGCCTGCACCGAGGCTCTGCAGGACGGCAGCCTCATCGAGGCGCATGCGCGTGACTTCGCCGTCGAAATCGACGAGCGTGTACGCGGGGCTCCCCGCGAGCTCCGTCTTGAACACGTCACGCGCGCCTCCGAGGATCTGCGCGATGGGCACATCAATATCGTTCATCGTGATGTCCGTCTTTTCCACACGGCTCGAGAAGCCGGCCACCATGAGGCGCGGCGTGCCAGCCGCCGAAACGGGGAGCGGCAGCAGCAGGAGCGCGAGCAGCATGGCAGCGGCCCGCAGGATGGCGAAGCTGCTCCTCTTCATCGCGATTCCCTCCTTTTTTCCTTTCATTCTCGTCCGTATATCAGGCTTTCACGCCGATGGTCTTGTCGACCTCGCGATAGAAGTCGCCAAAGATCTGGCGCAGGGCATTGGCATAGCGGTCGGGATCCTCGGCCGAGAGAATGCGATGGAGCACCGTCTCGCCCGTGCGGCTGTCGACGAGACTCAGATCGGCCGTCGCGCCATAGTAGAAGCTATTGTAGCCAAAGTTGTCATTGATGTTCGTCTTATAGTATTTGCGTTTGCCCTTATGTGCGTTGCCATTCCGGTCGTACCATGTGAATTCTTCCGTCCGGTCAAGGCTCGTATACGTCGAGGCCGAAGGCGGCGTCCAGCGTTCACCGCGGTCATAGCTTTTGATCGCGCCCGTCACGTAGTAGCGGCCGCCATTGGGCTGATAGTCGACTTTCACGCCCTTCAGCGTGTCGCCGGCCTCATCCTTGTACGCATAATAGATCGTCTTGATGGCGAACTCATCCTGCGCGGCATTCCACGGCAGGTCGAGGCTGCGGAAACCGAGCGTCGGCGCCCCGGCAGGGACATCGTTTTCATGATCGTCCTTCAGGCGGTTCCAGTCGCCCGTAAAATTCTTTGCGATCTGCTCGAACGCATGCGTCTTGTCGACATCGTAACAGCGATAATAGTCGATGAGCGTCATGGCCTTTTTCTGCGTGTAGGCATCATAAAGGACGAAATCGAAATCCACCATCTCGAGCGTGCGCCGATGCTCTGGAATCAAGTGCGAAGCGTACCAGCTCTGGTAGCCGAGCTTGTTCTGGTCGCCATTCGGGCCATTCTCGACGTCGTAGTAGCTCTCCATCTTGACATTCGTCCACGTCGCAGGCGAGACATCGACGCGCTCGTTGTAATAGCGCAGGTGCGGCAGGAGATAGCCCTCTGCGCCCGTCTTGTCATAGACGGCCTTGCCGCGCGCTTCCTCGCTCGGAAAATGCTGCAAAAGATCCTTGTACGACGAATTCTCGCGCGTGATCATGAGCTTCTCTTTCTTCTTGTCCGCCGCCTTGGCATCGCTTGGATCCTCGAACCAATGAAAATTCGTCCTCTTGATGCGCTTGTTGATGCGCTTCGCGAACTCCTGGTTCCACGCCTGGTACTGGTCGGGGCGCCCGTCAGCCGATGTCTGGTCATGAATCGGGAACACGACGATGTCCTTGTACTTCGTCATCCGCTCATTCTCGGGCACGTTCTCATCCATCCAGATGTTGCCATGGGCAAGCGCCGCGAGCGGCGCGGCCGCCATCGTGCCAAACGCGAGTGCCGCGCCCAGCGCGATGCCACGGCAAACATGAGGTATCTGCTGTTTCATCAAACTTCCATATCCTTTCCTTTGAATCCCTTCCCCGGACTCTCGTTATTTCGCGGATGGGATGTGCTTTGCAAGGTCTTTTGCGAGCGCATTGGCCTGCGCCTCGAGCACTTCGCCGAGCAGCGTGTCGACGGCCATGCCCTTGCCGGTCTGGCCGAGGCCGAAATTCACCATCTGTGCCGTCTTCTTGTCTTCGAAATGGTGCTCATAGACGCGGCCCGTCTCGGCATTCACGAGATAGTAATCGAGGGACGACGTCATCTTCTTGCCCTTCGTCTCGCGCTCCGTATGCGTCGCAAAGATACCGTGCTTCAGCCGCACGTCGACATCCTTGATGTTGACGAAGAGCAGGTATTTCGCGCCATGGCGCTCTGCGATGGCTTTCGCGAGGCGCTGCTTGTCCGGGCCGAGCGGATACGTCAGATCCGGCTGCGAACGCCAGGCTTTCAGACGCTCCTCATCATGAAAATAGCCGCGCCCCATGACGGCGTCAGCATAATGCGCGAGCTTTGCAGCCGTATTGCCCCGGTCATACTGATGGCCGTGCACGATGGCGTCCATGTGGATCTCCGAGAGGTCGGCCGCTTCGCCATCCGCGCCGGTCGCCGCATGGCGTCCGCCCTCGTTCGTGAGGTCGGCATTGCCCTGGTAGCCGAGTCCCTGCGCCTGGAGTGCGGCCGCGAGCTTGTCGGCAAACGTGTTGAAATAGACATCCTTGAGCTCCGCATCACCATAACTCTGCACTTCGCCGAGATAGATGAGCGTGCTGCCCGCCGCTTTCTGGAAGAGGCCGGCCGCCTCCGCCCCTCGCGCTGGCAGCACGAGCACAGCTGCGAGCAGACCGAGGAGCAGCCACCATCCGCAAAACATCTGTTTTTCCTTCATGGTTTCAGGATTCCTTTCCCTGCTGGATTTTCCAAAGGGTCCCGCAGATCAGCGCGAAACCGAAATCTTCGCCGTCGTGCCTGTCATGCCCGCAACGAACAGGCCGAGCTTCGTCTGATTCTGCAGGCGCGCGATGAGGCCGGACGGGCTTTCGCTCGTCTCGACGGAAAGGACTGCCTTGCCGCTGCCCTGCTCGCGCAGATAGACATTGCGCACGGACGAAATGCCGCGCAGGTCCGTCACGAGCTGCTGCACGGCTGCCGCGTCACTCGTGAAGACATCGAGCTCGACCGAGTTCCCCGTCGCCTCGCTGCTGAAATGACGGAACTTTTCCTCCAGTTTCGTCGCCGCCTGCGCCGCCGCCGTCTCTGCGGCTTTCTGCTCTGCCATATCGTCGCTGTTCTCGACACCCTTCGCTGAAGTCTGGAACGTGCCGACGATGTCGCCCGTATCAAAGCGGATGACTTTCACCGAAAGGATGGCATTCGCCGAATGCAGCAGCGTCGACTCGTAGCCGCCATGGCCATCCGGCAGCTGGATCGTCTGCGCATTCTTCTGCACGCGGCCGACGACGAGGTAGTCCGCGCCCAGGCTGCTGCCGATGGCCGACGGCTGCGTGCTGCCGTTATAAATGTTCGCGAGCAGCTGTGCGTCGCTGCGGCTCGCCACGACCTGCGGATCGACGACATGATGGAAGCCGAGGCTCAGGAGCTTGTCGCCGAGCGCCGACTCCGCCGTGAAATTGTGCCCTTCGATCGCGCCATTGCGGTTCATGTCGAGGATGACGACCGCAATGCGCGGATCATTCAGCGCCATGATCATCTGCAGATTGCTCATGAGGCCGGCATTCGGGCTCGTATCCACATCGATCCGGGCGTGCACCTGCACGAGCCCGCCCTGGCTCGTCTCGCTGAGAACCTGTACATCTTTCACGAAGCCCTGTGACTTCGTGTAAATCTCGTCGAGCTGCACCTGCGCATTCTCCACGAGCGTCTTCGAATCGACAAGCGCGCCGACGACCTGCTCGACCGCATTGCGCGAAGCGTCCTTGATCGCGCTCTGGCGATCGCTGCCGGTGCCATCCACGACAACGGCCTGCGCAAAGCCCGTATGCGCGGCCAGCAGCAGCGCGAACGCTGCAACCAAACTTCTTCCGAATCCTTTCTTCATTGAAAATTCCCCATTTCTAAAAAAGATGTCCAGATAAAAGGAAAGCCCCGCCCGCAGGCGAGGTTTCCTGTTTCCTCTGGAATTCTGTCACTGCCTCAGCGGACGAAGACAACATTCGTCGCATCGAGGAAGCCCGAAGCACCGTTCTCGATGAGGACGCGGTTTGCGTCAGCAACCGAGAGGACCGGGTTTGCACCGCCATCGAGGCTCACAGCCTTGACGACGAGCGGGTTCGAACCAGCGCGGGATGCGCGGCCCATATCCGTCGTGTAGCCAGCCATGCCGCCGGAGACGACCTTGTCATAGTTGAGGTTCTTGTAGCCATAGATGGCCTGGCCATTCGCATTCTTGATGACCGGGCTCATAGCCGGCTTGAGGCCGAGGCCGCGGCAATCCACGATGAGGCCCGTGTAGCCGCCGATGGCCTTGCCCGTCGGAGCCGGTGCTGCCGAAGAACCCGTCGTTGCCGGGACCGTCGCAGCCGGCGTCGTGCTCGGCACCGTGGCGGACGGCGTGCTCGGCGTCGTTGCGCCCGTGCCAACCTGGACATGGACATCGACCGTCGTCGGCATGCTCGGAGCGACATTCGCAACCGGCTGCGGGAAGCTCTCCTGCTGGGCAGGCTTCTCAAAGACAGCGCTTGCGAGGGAATCCGAAACACCGAAGAGAGGAACTTCCATCGTCAGGATGACGCCGCCATCTGCCGTCTTCTGCTCGGAGATGACGCGCGCGCCCTTGATGAGAGCCGAGACCTTCGTCTTCGTGACATCGCTCGTGACCATCATGTTCTCGACCGTCGATTCCGAATCGACATTGACGCCCTTGACGGACTCAGCGATCTGGCGATAGCCATCCACCATGGCTGCGCGGCGTGCAAGCATGTATGCCTGCGATGCCGTGCGGGCATTCGTCGGAGCGACGCCCATGCCCTGCACCACGATCTTCTGTTCCGACCAGTCAACGCCGGAATCTGCAGCGAACGCGCTCGCTGCCGTCATGACGATGAGCAGCGCAGCTGCAAGCAGCGCCGTCATCATGCGGGAAACACACTTCATAGGATACAACCTCCTTGTTTTTTCTCCTGCGAGCAGGAGCGGTAGAGACTTTTCTCACTCTTATATTATAGGTAGCCAGACGGAATATGTCTAGCATTCCTGCCGAAATTTTATCGGGTTCACCGCTTCTGCCAATACGTCGATGTCTGGTCGGCGATGGCGCGAGCGGAGTTGACGGCCGCTTTGTCGAGCAGCATCTGGTCGGCGAGCTTCGGGTCTTTGTTCCAGAGCTCGTAGACGTCGCTGTAGGAAGCAATCCGTTTCTTCGCGAGAACGTCATACGCATCGACGCGGACGCTGACTTCGCGTGTGAAACCGTTTGCGTCATGGGATTTCCCCGTGACGGCAATCTCGCCGACAACGGCCATCGTGACGGCCATGAAATCGGGATCCGTCTCGACGCGCTGCACCATCTGCTGGTAGAACGCATCGTAAGGCGTCTCGCGATACGGCGCGAGCGCGTTGAAAACGGCATCGAGCGTGCCGGTCTCAAAGCCGAGACGGGCGAACGTGTCATTGTACGTCTTCACGACCTGTGCCTGGCCTTTCGCATCGTCGCCATTCGCAGGCAGGCCCGTGACACGCACGAGGAAATAGGCTGTCTGGTCGCTGTGGCGCTCCTGCTTTGCCTCATTGGCGTTGCTGATCGCGGTCTTGATCGCATCGACATCGACCGGCACTTTGGAAAAGAGCAGGAGCTTGCCGCCTTGCGATTTCTTGTTGAAGACCTGCGGCTCGGCCGCATACGAGCGGTAGTTTGCGAGCAGGGAGGCAAACTGCGGGTTGTCTTCCGTCATGAGCTGGCTGAGGACTTTGCGCACGGCTTTCTTCTGCGCGTCGCGCACAGCTGTGTCCTTCTTGCCATCCGCAGCTTCGCCGCAGACGGTGAAGAGCGAAGCGGCCGCTTCGGCGGGCGGTGCCGGCAGGGACAGGAAGCTGCCCGCGCCGAGCACGAGCGCCGCAAGGGCGCATTTCCATTTCTTCATATCCATCCCTCCAACGGCCTCAGAATGTGAACTGCATCTTCGAGCTGCCGATCGAAGCGCCCTCATCCATCATCGACGTGCAGCCGAGGCTCTGGGTGATCGCTTCCTGCAGTGCGCCCGTGTCCTGATACTGTGTCGCATCAATGAAGGCCTGGAAACCGCCGTTGCTCGTGAGGCCGGAGCGGATGACATGGATGCCCAAGTTCGAGAGCGCCGCAAGGATCTGCTTTGCGCGTCCAGCCGGATCGCCGAGATTCGTGAAGGCCAGCATCGTCTTGATGTGGTGAACGCCGCCACGGTTCTCGCGCTGATCCGTCTTGAGCGCTTTCTGTCCGAGGGAATTCACAGCTTCCCGCACAGCCATTTCCTGGGCTTTCTGCTTCGCGCCGACGGGCGACGAGGCTGAGGCCGTGAAGTAGTTCGCAAAGCTGTTCGAGTCGTTGTTGTCGAGGCCGATGAGCTCGAATGAGGCATGGACGACGGCAACATACGAGCCGCCCTGCCGCGTAATGCTCTGCGTCGAGAGCGTACCGCGCAGAAGCGAATTCTCCGCCTCACGATACTGGCGGGCGAGCTGGCGGATCTCGACGAGCGCATTCGGGTCGTCAAGGTCGCGGTGCGTTGCCATGTACTGGAGCACGCCATCATTCGTCACGGCATAGAAGCCCTTGTCTTCCATCATTCCGCGAACGTAGTTGTTGATCTTTGGCACGGATTCAAACCGTCCATTCTCATCCACGCCACCAACGGCAACGGAAACGCCAGAACGCGACGAGTTGGCTTCGAGTGCCTCGAGGCGCGACTGGACATCAGCGACCGCCGTCTCCATGAGGTGCGTATCGGCATCGAGATCGAGATGGACGATATAGATGCCGCCCGCCTGCTTCTCGTCGACGATACGTTTCAGCTGTACGTAGCCGTTCGAGTTCGTGAGGATACGGTCGGAGACGACCATGCCCATATCGACTTCCGTCGAGCTCTGGACGTGGACGCCGACCTTTCCTTCGACGTAGGTGCGCATGGCATCCTGGCGCGCGGCATAGCGGGCCTGATCCACGTTGCCGTCGATGATGGGGGCCTGTCCCTCGACGATCTCTGCCGAGCAGAGTGCCGGTGCTGCACTGAGCAGCACGCAGGCGGCAAGGGCCGCAAACGGCCGTGCAAATGATTTCATAGGACTGCCCCCTTTATTTCTTCGCTTTCACCTGCGACCCGATACGGGTCGAGAGGTCGATGTAGAGCGCAGAATAAATGTCGATAGGATTGCTGCTGAACTGTACGTTCTCCGTCTTCGACTCGCGCACGACCTTGTTGGCGTCGAGCGTCTTTTCCGACGATGAGCCCGGCGCATCCTGTGCCGGACGTGCACGGAGCCATGCCTTGTACATGACATGGCGCAGGACATCGGACTTATCTTCGTCCATGACGCCGCTGTTCACGCCGCAGATGTCGAGCGCGATCTGGTGCTTTGCCTGCGGGATCGTCAGCGTTTTCTTGCCGAGCGCGCTGCTGATCGTGAAGGCGTTCATATTGGCTTCGACGCTCTTTGCATAATGGCCCGTCTCAATCGGCGACGGCAGGACGGTCTTCGACGTCGCCTGCTGGAAGCTCGCGGCCGCAAAGGCGGCGACAAGGCGGCGCAGCTTGTCCTGCTGGCTGCCATAGACGGTCTGCGCCTTCTTCGAGCTCATGGCGACATCAGAGACCTGCCACGTATCCTCGTCCGGACTCAGCATGCGCTCTTCAAGGTTCTTGAAGAGTTTTGGATTCTTGCTGAAATCGAGATCCGAGGCGATGGCCGCCTGGGTGATTTCTGCATACTTGTCCGCTTTCTGCTGTGCCGTGATCGGCGTCATCTGTGTGATCTCGCCCGCGACGTGGAGCGGCACCATGCCGAGCATGCGATATTCTTCCTTGCCATCCTCTTCATAGCGGCTGACGACGGAGACGTCGAGCGCACTGAGGATCAGCGCATGATAGACGTTCTTGCCGTTGACCGTCATCTGGCTGTCAAACGAGGCATCGAGCACGGAGAACGGCTGGATCGAGATCGCCGTGTCATCCGACACCGCCTGCAGATCGCCCGCCGCACTGTCGGTCTTGAGTGCGAATGGCAGCTTCCCTGCTTTTGAAAGCGTTTCGAGGCGCTCCGTAATCGCGCTTGCGACCTTGCCCGTCGTGCCTGGCACGGAGAGCAGGCTCTCATCCGACGTCTCGCCAACCGTGAAGACATTCGGTGCCCAGTTGACTGTCGGGAGTTCCTTCTGCGCGGCATCGGCCGTCAGCGGGAACGCGGCGAGCACGCAGCAGGCAAGGGCCATCGCACACCGTTTCCAAAGATTTCGTTTCATCGTTCTGGCCCCTCCAAAGCATTATTCCATGCCGAGCGTCTTGGCGAAATCCTTGTTCTCCTGCTCCGTCGGCTCCTTGACATTCATG
The DNA here is from genome assembly GCA_900315575.1 of uncultured Veillonellaceae bacterium. Classification (GTDB taxonomy): domain Bacteria; phylum Bacillota; class Negativicutes; order Selenomonadales; family Selenomonadaceae; genus Selenomonas_C. Next base: position 71,544 of record OMZR01000001.1, on the reverse strand, counting down.
GCCTTCTCGGCTTTCTTCGTCAGATCGGCACGCTCCTTCGAAATCTTCTTCTGCGCATCGACAAACGATTTTGCCTCATTGGCGAACGAAGCAAGCTCCTGCACTTCATCGAGCTGGCTGCCGAGATCCGACTTGTGCGCGAGCGCTTTTGCCGTATCCGAGAGCAGCAGGCCGGCATCACGCACCGCCAGCGCATTGTAGACGGCAGCCATCTTGCGGGCTTTCTTTGCATCCGTCACATATGTCTTGTTCTGCTCCGTCGTCAGCTTGTCTTTCTCCGAAACGAGTGCCTTGTCCAGCGCCGCATAGGCCTGTTTCTGATTATCGGAAAGCTTCATCTTCGACTGGTAGTTCGAGCTGAAGTTCTTGAACGTCGAAAGAGAGAAGTCCCCGTTCGCGAGGAATGCCTGCGCGCTGTTCGAAGCGGCCTGTGCTTCTGCCGTATCCGTGCCTGCGACCTTGCCCCAGCGATCGGCCGAGACAGCTTCGAGGCGTGCTGCCCATGCGAGGTGCTTCAGCATATCCTGCTTGCGGTTGCCCATGCTCGAGATGTCAACGTTGAACGCCTTTTTCACAGCGTTTTCCGCCGTCTGCTTGGCAGCCTTGTTTGCCTGGTCATCCACGGACGAAATGCCCGTCTTGATCTTCGGCATCTTGAGGCCGAAGGCCGCCGCGCTCTGCGTGCCGAAGTGGATGCCATTTCCCTGGCCAACCTGGACGAACTGCCCGGAAACTGCAACAACAGCTGCGAGGACGCCGGAAACAACCATGTTTTTCTTCTTCATGACCAAGACTCCTATCTTCACTCAAAAAGAACTTTTTTCACTGTAAATTTTAAAGGAGAAACGTCCAGATGTCAAGACGTTTCTCCTATTTGAACCGATCTTCTTTTTTCTTTCGTCCGAAATCTTATTCCATGCCGAGGCTTTTTGCGTATGCTTTCGCATCCTTGTCGCTCGGATCCTTGACGTTCATGGCTTTTTCGGCTTTCTGCGTCAGATTGGCGCGCTCCTTCGAAACGTCCCGCTGAAGCTTCAGGAAGGACTGAGCTTCCTTCGCAACATCAGCCATGCTCTGCACAGCCGAAAGCTGGTCGCCGAGATTGCCGCTCGCGAATGCCTTCACGGCGCCATGGATGATGTAGGCCGCATCTTTGGCCGCCAGCGCGTTATACGTTGCCGCCATGCGGCGCGCTTTCTTTGCCTCCGTGACGTACTGCGTGTTCTGCTCCGTCGTCAGCTTGTCCTTGTCCGTCATCAGGTTGTCGAGCGACGTCGTCATCTGCGTCTTGTCGCCATCGGAAAGCGCGATGTTCGATGCGAACGACGAATGGAATGCCTTGAATTTCGGCAGGGAATAGTCGCCGTTCTGGAGGAACGCCTTCGCGCTGTTCGAAGCAGCGGCTGCGCGCGCCGTATCGACATTCGCGACATGACCCCAGCGCTCCGCCGAAACGGCTTCGAGCTGTGCCGCCCAGGCGAGATTCTTCATCAGGCTCTGCTGATGGCTCTGCATGCTGCCCATGTCGAGCTGGAACACCGCATTGAGGACGCTGCCCAGCGCACCGCCGAGGCTGAAGGCTTCCGCCTGCTGCATGCCGACCGCAGGCATCCCCGCCTGCGGCTGGACGAACTGCCCCGCAACGGCAACGGCCGCTACGAGCATTCCAGAAAACATCCGTTTCTTCATTTTTTCTTCCATGATGATGATCCCCTTCGTTTTTGTTTCTTCCTAACCTTTTGATGTCGTTTTTTCAAAGAATGTCACAAAAACAGTGGAATTCTTGTTTGAAAGGACATCTGTCTCCTATATCCATTAAATTTACCAGAGACCATAGAACATGTCAAGAGGCAATATGAAAAAAGCCCCTCAAAAGAGGGACAAAAGATGGCACGTTCGTCAGATGGCTCCTCCCATGGCTGCCGTCATGCCTGCTCGGGCGTATTGGCCAGGCAGGGATCCGTCTCCGTCATCTGCTGGCCCGTGCCGGCACCCTCGCGGACTGTAGCTGGGATGAAATGACCAGAGGCAATGAGCATGGCGACAAGGACGCTTGCGGCCGTAAAGTTTTTCTTTTCCATGATAGAGACTTTCTTTTTTCTGTAAAGGATATTCTTTATGCTCTTTTTTCTATGGCATATTCTAACAAAAGTGGGTTTTCTTGTCAATATGTCTTTTTATGTATACATAACGTCCTTGTTCTATCGAAGTACATGCTGTGAGGTGCAGACCGTCCACAAACACAAAAAGCTCCCTCGCAAAGAGGGAGCTCCGTGCTGCAAGCAGCGGCTCAGAATGCCGGAACGACGGCACCTTTGTATTTCTCGTTGATGAAGTTCTTGATCTCGTCGCTGTGGAGGACTTTGATGAGCGCCTGGATCTCCGGGCGGTTCTCATCACCTTCGCGGACGGCGATGATGTTGACGTACGGGCTCGTGCTGTCCTCGATGAACAGAGCGTCCTTCGTCGGATCGAGGGGCACCTGCATCGCGAAGTTCGAGTTGATGATGGCCGCATCGACGTCATCCAGCGTGCGCGGCACCTGGGCAGCTTCGACTTCCTGGAACTTGAGGTTCTTCGGATTCTCGACAATGTCCTGCACCGTGGCTTTCTCGCCAACGCCGGCTTTGAGCTTCAAGAGGCCGGCCTTCTCGAGCAGGAGCAGCGAACGGCCGCCATTCGTCGGGTCGTTCGGGATGGCGATGGACGCGCCGTCCTTGAGCTCGTCGAGCTTCTTGACTTTATGGGAGTAGATGCCCATCGGCTCGATGTGGACGCCGGCGGCGTTCTTGAGCTTGACTTCCTTGTGCTCGTCCATGAAGTTCTTCAGGTACGGCTCATGCTGGAAGTAATTGGCGTCGAGCTCCTTGTCGTTGAGCGCGAGGTTCGGCTGGACGTAGTCGTTGAATTCGACGATCTGGAGATCGATGCCCTCCTTGGCGAGCAGCGGCTTCGCCTGCTCGAGAATTTCGGCATGCGGCACAGCCGTTGCGCCGACTTTGAGCGTCTTGGCGCCCGAGGACGACGTGACCGTCGAGCCCGAACCGGAGCTGGAGCTCGTCGCCGCCTGCTGCCCGCCGCAGCCGGCGAAAGCGAACGCGGCAAGGGCGAGCGTCGCGATGAGTGCGAAAACTTTCTTCATAAATACTTCCTCCCTTTTGACCCTGAAATTATTTTTTATTCAACCTCTTTGCGAGGAGATTGCCGAGAAACTGTACGAGCTGTACGAGCACGATGAGGATGATGACCGTCGCGATCATGACATCGGGACGGAAGCGCTGGTAGCCGTAGCGGATGGCGAGGTCGCCGAGGCCGCCGCCGCCGATCGCGCCCGCCATTGCGGACTCGCCGACGAGGCTGATGACGACCGTCGTGAGCTGCTGGATGATGCTTGGCATGGCCTCCGGCAACAGCACGCGCCGGATGATCTGCACCGGCGTTGCCCCCATGGAGAGCGCGGCTTCGACGAGGCCGTACGGCACTTCCGTCAGGCTCGTCTCGACCTGCCGCCCGATGAACGGGATGGCGGCGATGACGAGCGGGACCATGGCGGCCGTCGTGCCGATCGCGCTGCCGACGATGAGGCGCGTGAACGGGATGATGGCGACCATGAGGATGATGAACGGGATGGAACGCACGGCATTGACGACGCCGCCGACGGCCTTGTTGAGCGCCGGCGCTTCTAGGATACCGCCTTTTTTCGTCGTCTGCAAAAGCACGCCGAGCGGCACGCCGAGGAGCGTCGCGATGATCATCGAGACGGCGACCATGTAGACGGTCTCGCCGAGCGCTTTCGTGAGGAGATCAACCATTCCTGCGGACATAGCCGATCACCTCCTCCTTGAGATCCTGCGCGCGCAGGTAGTCCATTGCCGCCTGGACGCTCGCGTCCGGGCCCGTGACGCCGATGATCATGCGGCCGAACGGCGTCGCCTTGATCTGGTCGAGGTTGCCGAACAGCATCGTCGTCTCGACGTCGGGGAATTTGCGGATCATGCCCGCAAGCACGGGATCGTCAGCGCTTTCGCCGAGGAACGTCAGCCGGAGGAGCAGGTAGCTGCCCGGCGTCTTTTCCTGCGAAATGGCGCTCCCGCGGAACGCGGCGGGCAGGTCGTTCGAAAGCAGCACGCTGATGAATTCCTTTGTAATCGGCTGCTGCGGATTCGTGAAGATGTCGAAGACCGTGCCCTGCTCGGCGATGACGCCCTTGTCGATGACCGCGACCTTGTCGCAGATGTCCTTGATAACCTGCATCTCGTGCGTGATAACGACGACCGTCAGGCCGAGCTTCTTGTTGATGTCCTGGATCAGCGAAAGGATGGCTTTCGTCGTCTGCGGGTCGAGGGCGCTTGTCGCCTCGTCGCAGAGCAGGACCTTCGGGTCGCTCGCGAGCGCGCGGGCAATGCCGACGCGCTGCTTCTGCCCGCCTGAGAGCTGCGACGGATACTGGTGCGCCTTGTCGGCCAGGCCGACGACGCCGAGCAGTTCCTCGACTTTCGCCTTGATGGTGCTTTCGTCGGTACCGACGAGCCGCAACGGAAACGCGATGTTGTCATAGACCGTCGCGGAGGAGAGCAGGTTGAAATGCTGGAAAATCATGCCGATGCTCTTGCGCACCTTGCGGAGCTCGCTGTCGCTCATGGCCGTGAGGTCCTGGCCATCGACGGTCACCGTGCCGCTCGTCGGCCGTTCGAGCATGTTGATGCAGCGGATCAGCGTCGACTTGCCCGCACCCGAAAGGCCGATGATGCCATAGATTTCCCCGCGTCCGATCTCGAGATTGATATCCTTCAGCGCATGGACAGGCCCAGCGGGGCTGTCATACGTCTTGACGATATGCGAGAGTTCGATCAAATACGATCACTTCTTTCGTCTCACAACAAACATAGTATTGTGATATGTTTTGATGATAGCATGGAAGTGTTGCATTGTCAACTGGTCCACGCTGAAAAATATTATACCACAGGAAGAACAGCGAGAAAACAACAAGCGGGTCTCTCTTGCGAGAAACCCGCCTGCAGGATGCACGATGATTGAATCTCTATCATCTCACCTGATTGAACGCCGCATTTGCATCATCATACCGATATGCTGCATCCGTCCCGCGTTTGAACGCGGCCTTGTAATCGCCGCCCTTGGACGAGAGGCGCATGCCTTCGAGCAGGCCGTCCACGCGGCCGAGCTCGGCATCAAACACAGCGAGGAGCTTGTTTTTCTGCTCCGCCGTGCCAACGTTCGAGCCCTGCAGCTGATTCCGCGCTGCCTGTACATTGCTTCTGATATTCGCCCCCCGCGACATGAGCTGGTTCGCGCCTACGAAATTCGTATGCGTATTCAGATAACCGTTGATGTCGCTTGCCAGCGAAGCAATCTGCTGGTCATATGCGTCTTTCTTTGCAATAAAGCCATTCAGATCATTGGAATTGGACGACGTGTTCGTGGCAACGGTCTTCCCCTTGTCTGGCTGCGGCTGTTCGCGCGCGACTTCTTTATCGTTCTTGTCGTAATACACGCACAGAACCAATTCGTCATCGTCGTTATATTCTTCTGTCATGCGATGATACTTGTGACCTTTGTTCGTGACTTCCACGGGGTCTTCGCTCGTGCCAAAGAAGGCCTGTTCCGTCTCACGACGCTTTTCATCATACTTGTACCGGATCTGCGCCGCCTTCAGCTTGTCCGCCACGACGAGCGTGTCGTCACGCCCATACGTCGAAATGGATGCGATGTTCCCGTCATCATCCCGCGAAATTTCCAGCTTGACGACGTTGCTGCCCAGCTCGTTCTTGTCCAGTGCCACCGGCGTATCATCCGGCCCAAAGGACGCGATGGATTTCGCCTCACCATTTTCGGTGAGCGTATAGGTAAAGGACGCGATGTTCCCCCACTCCTTGATGCCCAGCGGCTGCTCATCCTTGCCGAAGAACGCAACCTTGCTCGGGATGCGGTTGTCGCCCTCATACGTCAGCTTCGTGATGGCGCCCGCCGTGATGTCGAACCATGCCTCCTCAAAATGATATGGCTTCAGCTTGCGCTCTTTCAAGCTTTCATCAGCACCAAAGTGCCGCACTTCCGTCACACGATCCTGTGCATCATACGTTTTCTTGATTTTTGCAATGCCTGTATCGTCCACTGACAGAGACTCGTCCTTGCCATAGTTGCCAATGGCCGTCGGCAGCTGAGACTCCTTGCCATATTCAAAGCGCGTCTCATATTCCTTGCGGTTCGTGGTCACGCGATCGCCATTCGTATTCGCATACCCGACCTTCGTCAGCTTGCCACCCTCATCGTACGTGAACAGCATCTGGGCAAAGCCCTGCTGGTTTCCGACCTGTGTGCCTTCTTTGTTGTACAGATACGCGACCTTTGGCTGCTTGCTCTTTTCGTCAATCTTGTAGCGGATCGCAAACGCGCCATAATATCCGCTCTTCGACCCGGCCCGGCTATTCTTGAACGTATAGCGGACATAGCCATTGTCCTGATAATCCACCGCAACGGCGCTGATGTTGTACTCCTGTCCCTTCGTATCCCGCCAGGCCGTGCTGATGACCTTGTCACCGTACATGGACGTGATCTTCGAGATCTTCTTGTCATCGCCGACTTCCACGCGGTAGATCACGCCAGAGACGGATTCTCCGTCCTTGACTTTGTCGCGTACCAGGAACTTGCCATCCGGCTGCATCACCAGCCCGCGATAGTCGCCGGCCGCCTTGACCTCATAAAATTTTCCCTTGCCTGCCCCCTGATCTCCCGAAGCACCATTTTTGCCGCATCCCGCAAATGCAAAGATGGCCAAGAGCGACGCAAGCACACAAAAACAGATCCACCATTCCCTACGCATTCATCCCACTCCTTCTTGGTATGCTTCATAAAACACTGCTTCGCCGATCTTCATCGGCATTCTTGTTGTTATCGTATTTTCTATTGTATAGTATTCAACTCCAGGAGAAAAATCCCTGCAACCCGATGAAAAATATCTGAAAAAGATACAAGACGAGCTCCCCGTTGCATTTTCGATTGCAATGGGGAGCTCCGTTTTCTATCGACAGACTTTTTATCCGACCTGCCCGTGCTTTTCGAGGTGGCGGATTTCCTTGACGTGGTTCTTGTCATCGACCATGACGACAGTCGGCTGGTAATCTGCCGCTTCTTCCTGCGTGAAGAAGGCGTAGCACATGATGATGACGGTATCGCCGGGCTGGACGAGGCGGGCAGCTGCGCCGTTGAGGCAGATGACGCCGGAACCGCGCTCGCCCGGGATGACGTACGTTTCGAGGCGGGCGCCGCTCTCGTTGTCGACGACCTGCACGCGCTCGTTTTCGAGGATGCCCGCCGCCTCTATGAGCGCGCGGTCGATCGTGATGCTGCCCATGTACTGGAGATTTGCTTCCGTGACTTTGGCAGCGTGGATTTTTGATTTCAAAAGGTTGAGAATCACGATGCGTTCCTTTCTTTCAGCCGAGGATGACATTGTCGATCAGGCGCGTCTTGCCGATGTAGACGGCGATGGCGAGCAGGCACGGCTCCGTGACCGTGTCCGCCGCCTGGAGCGCCGGATACGTGTAGAGATCGACGTAATCCACTTTAGCCATTGGCTCGCCTTCGAGCTCGGCGCGTGTGACGGCCTTGAGCGCTTCCGCGCTGCGCTCGCCCGCTTCGTAGGCTGCTTTTGCCTTGCGCAGGCTGCGCGAAAGGACGACGGCAGCCTGTTTTTCCTCAGCACTCATATAGCTGTTGCGCGAGCTGCGTGCCAGGCCGCTTTCCTCGCGGCAGATCGGCACCATGCAGACCTCGACGGGGAGGTTCAGATCGGCAACGAAACGGCGCACGACGGCGACCTGCTGCGCATCTTTCTGGCCGAAGAATGCCTTGTCGGCCCGCGTGATGTTCATGAGCTTTGTCACGACCGTCGCGACGCCGCGGAAATGCCCCGGACGGCGCGCACCGCAGAGGATGTCCGTGATGCCATTCTCGACCGTGATGTACGTGCCGTAGCCCGCCGGATACATTTCCTCCGGGCTCGGATGGAACACGGCATCGACGCCCTCGGCTTTGAGCTTTTCGCAGTCGGCGTCGAACTGGCGCGGATACTTGTCATAGTCCTCGTTCGGGCCGAACTGGACGGGGTTGACGAAGACGGACGCGATGACGATGTCGCAGGCTTTGCGCGCTGCGCGCATCAGCGTCATGTGGCCCTCGTGGAGCGCGCCCATCGTCGGGCAGAGGCCGATGGTCTTGCCCGCCTCTTTCTGCTCTTTGGCGTAGGCAACGGTTTCTGCGACGGTCGTGAAAATTTTCAAAAGAAAAACCTCCCTTTGCTGGAAAGAATCAACGGCTTTGCAGCAAAAGAAGGCGGTATGCATGTTTTGGAAACACAGGCGTTTTCCGGCCATCCCGTTCCTCATGGATACAGGCAGCACTTCGGCCCGCGCGGTTTGAAATTGTGAAAAGTACAACCCGCCGGAGCGGTGTCATCTTCTGCTACGCCCCTCATGCTAGCACACCGGCGGTGAAAAGGCAAGGCTCGCGCTTGCAATCCGAACGGAAAACACGTAAAATGATAGTATCGTGCTGTATGCACTTGAACTTATATTTCAAAACATCAAAGGGTGATTTTTCCATGAGCATCTTATCGAGATTCCTGCCGAAGAAGAAGCCGGTAGAGATCAAGAACAATATGCCGAAGGAGAAGGCGAACATCAAGAAGACCTTCGGCGTCTACTGCCACAGCCATCACGGCACGTCCGGCGAAAAGCTCTGCCCGAAGTGCACGGCGCTGCTCGCGACCGTCATGACGCGCATGAACCGCTGCCGCTATGGCATCACGAAACCGATCTGCGACAAGTGCGAGTTCGCGGGTCAGTGCTTCGGCGAGCGCCAGGCGCGCGAGTTCCTGACAATCATGAACACGGGCAGCCGCAAGATGTACCTCAAGCACCCCGTCATGGCCGTCAAGCACAAGCTCGCAAGCATGGGCGTCGACTACGCGCGCTATGAGCAGCAGAAAAAGCTCGACGACAAGATCAAGGCGAAAGAAAAAGCCTCGAAGGAACGCGCGAAGGGCCGCAAGGAAAAGAAATGAAGAAAGCCTCCCGCGAGGGAGGCTTTTTCTTGCTCGTTCACTTTTTCAAAAACCGCTGCACGGCCGGCCAGACGATGAAAGCCGCGACGGTATTGACCGCGCCCTCCATCAAAAGGCCCGGCGTTGAAGCGAGGCCAGCCGCCACGCTCGCATAGAGCGCAGCGCCAAATGCCGTGTAGGCCGCCGCCATCCAGATGGACGAAGCGATGAATGCAACGAATACGCGCAGACGGCTAGCATTGCCGCGCCCTGCGATACGCCAGACGATGTCCGCCATGAAAAACTTGATGACAAGCGTCGGCACGGCCCAGAGCAGGAAGCCGCCGAGCACGTCGGAAAGCGCCGAGCCGAGGCACGCGGCAATCAGCGCCTCGCGCCGCCCAATGGAAAGTGCGAGCAAAAAGATGACGGCATCGCCGAGGTGCGCGTAGCCGAGTGGAATCGGAATGCGCGGCACGAATGTTGCAAGAAAGACAAGGGCCGTCATAACAGCCGTGACTGTGAGCTCGCGCGCCGTAAAGGCGGGGCGCTGCTGCACAGCGGCTGGAGATGTCGAAGAAACCATGAATATCACTCCTTTTGCGCTTCATTCTAACGCAAAAAGTGATCCTATGAAATATCCAGTTTTGAAAGATTGCACATGCCAGTCATGTCAGAAAGGACCACTCACATGAACTACATTGTCACAAAGCTCGTCACCGAAGGCGATTCGCAGGAGTTCTCGATCCTCGGCCTCACGCAGGACGAGGGCCGCGCCGCCGAAATCGCGGCGGCTGCCTACAAAGAATACAACACGAACGCCTCATTTCAAAACGTCGAAGTCATCACGGAATGGCTGCGCACGCGCAAGAAGCACTCGTTCCGCAAGGACAAGAGCCACCGTCTCCAGCTCGCCATCACGCCGCTCGAAGGCGAGACGCCCGAAGGCGGCAGCGTCCTCGTCTACTCCGCATCGCAGGAGCAGGACGAACTCATGCGCAAGATGAGCCAGGCGCTGTTCGAAGGCACGAATGCAGCGCGGAGAGGTGCGGACGGACAGGTTGTCTCGTGCCCGATCGAGCAAAGCGGCGAATGATTCCGCGTCTTTTTTTTCCTTTCCATTTGTAGTATACTGTGAACCAGAAAATTACCAGTGTAAAGGATCATAAAATTGCTTCGCAATTTTGTGTAAGCGATTCGCACAAATCTGCGCGTCGCTTACGCTCCTTCAGATTTGGCTCACTGCTTAAGGAGGACAATATTTTGACAGACAAGAAAGTACGCACGCGCTTCGCGCCGAGCCCGACGGGGTACATGCACATCGGCAACCTGCGCACGGCGCTTTACGCCTATCTCTTCGCCAAGGCCAACGGCGGCGACTTCATCCTGCGCATCGAGGATACCGACCGCACGCGCTACGTCGCCGATGCCGTCGACTTCATCGAGCGCACGCTGAAACTCGCGGGCATCACGCCCGACGAAGGCCCGGGCTACGGCGGCGACTGCGGCCCGTACGTCCAGAGCGAGCGCATGGACCTCTACAAGAAATACGCCGAAGAACTCGTCAAGACCGGCCACGCCTACTACTGCTTCTGCGACCCGAAAGAAGACCACACGACGGGCGAATTCGGCGGCTATGACCGCACATGCCGCAACCTGCCGCAGGACGTCATCGACGAGCACCTGAAAAACGGCGACCCGTATGTCATCCGCCAGAAGATGCCGCTCGACGGCGAGACGTCGTATCAGGACGTCCTCCACGGCACCGTCACGATCCCGAACAGCGAGCTCGAAGACCAGGTGCTCTTGAAGCGCGACGGCATGCCGACGTACAACTTCGCCAACGTCATCGACGACCATCTCATGGGCATCACGCACATCATGCGCGGCGCGGAATTCATCACCTCGACGCCGAAATACATCCTCTTGTACCAGTCGTTCGGCTGGGACGTCCCCGTCTTCATCCACCTCGCCCCGGTCATGGGCAAGAACGAGGACGGCAGCGTCTCGAAACTCTCGAAGCGCCATGGTGCCACATCGTTCGACGACCTCGTCAAGATGGGCTACCTCCCGGAGGCCATCGTCAACTACGTTGCCCTGCTCGGCTGGAACCCGAAGACGACGAACCAGGAAATCTTCTCGATGCAGGAACTCATCGAGCATTTCTCGCTCGAAGGCCTCTCGAAGTCCCCGGCCGTCTTCGACTACCAGAAACTCGGCTGGGTCAGCGGCGAATACTTCAAGGCCATGGAGCCTGCAAAATTCGCTGAAATGGCGAAACCGTTCGCCGGCGACCTGCCGGACTATCTCGCGGCACATTGGGCGAGCCTCGCCGAGCTCCTGCGCACGCGCATCGAGCGCCTCGGCCAGATTCCTCAGGAAATCGGCTTCCTCTGCGAGCAGCCGGCCTTTGACGCCGAGCTCTACGTCAACAAGCGCAACAAGGTCACGCCCGAAAAGGCCAAAGACCTGCTGCCCGCCGTCATCGAGCTGCTCGAAGCCGTCCCCGAAAGCGAGTGGACGAACGACAGCCTCTATGCAAAACTCGAAGCGCACATCGAGGCCACGGGCGTCAAGAAAGGCCTCATGATGTGGGTCGTCCGCATCGCAGCGGCAGGGAAGATCGTCACGCCAGGCGGCGCGACCGAAATCCTTACGCTCCTCGGCAAAGAAAATTCCCTCGCGCGCCTCAAAAAAAGTCTTGACGCGCTCAACGCGATGTAATATAATAATGCTTGTCCTTAGCGCGGTGGTATGAACTGCCCGCAAACGGCACAAGCAAATGGCGCCTTCGTCAAGCGGTTAAGACACCGGCCTCTCACGCCGGGTTCATGAGTTCGAATCTCATAGGCGTCACCATCGGCACCTTCGTCAAGCGGTTAAGACACCGGCCTCTCACGCCGGGTTCATGGGTTCGAATCCCATAGGTGTCACCAGAAATTATAAGGCTGTTGCTTTTCGCGACAGCCTTTTTCGTATATCGCACCCGCGAAAGTTCTGCCGTACGAATTGTTTCGCCATGCAGGGGACTCCCACCACCGCTTCGCGGTCCCCCTCCCTCAAAGAGGGAGGCTTCGCAAAAAGAAACGCTCCGTTTCTTCAAAAGCGCCATGCTGTCTCTCGACAACGTCTCTTCGCGGCGTTGGGCTTTCCTGCGCGTTCGCGAATACTTCTTCGGGCGGAAACGGGGATGCATAAGGAACCCGTTAAGGAATCGTCCGTGGGTTCTGTTGCATCCTCGCAACTTCGGGCATCACGGGGACTTTCATAAGAAATCCGTTTTAGTGAGCGCAGCGAACGTCCCGGATTTCGTTGAAAGCCCCCGCGATGCCAGCGACTACGAAAGGAACTTTTATGATCTTTGCATCCATGCTCATCCTCGGCGCCCTCATCGGCTTTGTCGGTGCGGGCGGGGCCGGCGTCACCATCACCCTGCTCGTCGTCGGCTTCGGCGTCCCCATCCACACGGCCCTTGCCGTCGCACTCGCCTCCATGGTCTTCACCATGCTCTCGGGCGCCCTCTCCCATTTCCGCCAACACGAAGTCATCCCGAAAGTCGGTGCCATTATCGGCTCCGGCGGCATCGTCGGCGCTCTGCTCGGCGCGGCCACGTCGAACATTCTGCCCGCCGCCGACCTCTCGTTCATGACGGCGCTCATGATCCTTTCGTCCGCCGTCATCCTCTACGTCAAGCTCTACCACGCCGAATGGCTCGCCGCCCACTTCCCTGTACGCGAGACGCTGCTCACAGGACGGAAGCTCTGGATTTACGGCATCCTCACGGGCCTCATCTGCGGCTTCCTCTCCGGCGCATTCGGCATCGGCGCAGCCGCCTACATCCAGCTCGCGCTCATGGTCATCTTCGGCGTCCCGCTCATCCAGGCCATCGGCACCTGCATGATGATCATCCTGCCCGTCTCCGCCGCCGGTGGCCTCGGCTACCTGGTGTCTGGCCACCTCGACCTCTCCATCTTTCTCCAGACCCTCTCCGGCCTCATGATCGGCGCCTGGTTCGGTGCGAAAGGCACCCACCTCGCCCCTATGCCCGTCCTGAAATTCTGCATCGTCGCCATGCCGACGATCGGCGGCGCCATCATGATGATCGGGCGGTAAAAGAAAGGCGTGACTCCTGTGCACTGCAGAAGTCACGCCTTTTTCATAGACGCTATCGTTAAAATCGGTATGCAGCCTGATAAACTGTATCATACATCGAGTTTGGATCGACATATTCTGCTCCCCCAAGATTTTCATCTCGTTGCATGATGCATTTTGTTTTATCCCAAAACTCTCCTTCAAGGGGTGTTACATAAACAGAGCCATCGTCATTTTCGAAACATACCCGACTAATTCCATAAACAACGTTGCCCGGCATCCCATGTGACTTCATAGCCGCTGCACCCAGCGAATTGATTTTTACGAGGAAGCTGCAAGTGACCTGGTTTGGAACCGAATGATCTATCGTGTCTCGATTGATATAGTAGCGACCCACCCCTGGTGTACTTCCAATATATCGCCAAACAGCATGTCGATCATCCCAGCGTTTACGCAATGCCGATTCCAGATGCAGTCCACAATCATCGTCAAACTCTCCACGAAGTATCTGAATCAGATCATAAAGCGTCCCTACCATGAACACTCCGCCTGTTAAAAGATAAAGGATGCCAGATATCCAACGTCGTACATAAAATCGATGCAACCCGCCTATCGTGAAGAACCCGCAAAGGCATAAAAGCAATGCCCAGCCACGGCTATAAGATGACACTACTTGCAACTGCATCCACAAAGGGAGCTCTTTCTTCTGCTTTGTCATTGCTGCCATCTCTCAATAATCTTCTGTTCTTATTACTGTCCTGACGCCTTTGCAATCCGTTCGACATTTTCGATTGTCGTCTCTGCCAAACGTGCAATTTCTTCATACGACATCTTTGCTGCAAGCAAATTACGGACGAAGCTCTCCGTCTTCAAACGCTCGCCCTCTTCGCGTCCCTCCTCGCGGCCTTCTTCGCGGCCCTCTTCACGGCTCCCCGCCATGTCGTTGTTATAATCCCAGATGGCGGATTCGCGCTGCAGGTACTCGAAATAAGCTTTGTCGTCCATCATGAAGCGATCCGAGGCCTCCATCGCCTCAGCAATCTCCGGATTCGACATGGCGAGTTCCTCCTTCCCATCATCGTCCAGCCGGTTCGCAAAATATGCGAGCCAACGCTCGACGCGGTTCATCTCTTTCACAGGCTTGTTCCTGTATTTCGGGATTTCGAGAAAATCAAGTTCGAGGTCATCCGTCAGCTTATGCTGATTCTTGATGTTATAGATACCATACTGCGAGAACGGCGCCTCCGTCGGTAGGAATGGGAACCGCAAGATGTTGATGGCAATGGCCGGCTTGATCTGTCGATAGCCCTGTCCGCTTTTCAGCGCATCAAAATGCAGGTACATGTGCGCCCAATAGAAAAGCGAGCGCTTTTCCATGTTCCGATGATTGAAGACCTGCATCTCGACATCGACGCGCGTCCTGTCGTCAAGGATACCGAAGACATCCAGTCGCCCGAGCTTGTCATCTTCCTTGTCCGGCACGAGTTCGGAGTTCCGGAAATCAAGGTCAACAAAGGCATTGCTTCCTTCGCGCCCTGTCATGTCGTTGATGAACCTGAGCGTGACGTTCTTCCGTTCCTCACGGCCGAAAACGAACTTGAACACGAGGTCATTTGTCGGGTCGTAGTGTGGAACCTTTTTCATGCAACTCCCTCCTCGCAACTCTTTTTCTCATTATATCATGCAGAGCAAAAAAGAGATAGCGTCCGCTGCTCATCTTCGAGCAGCAAAAAGGAGCCTGCAAGAAACCCGTTAAGGAATCGTCCGTGGGTTTCGGCAGGCCCCTGTTTGCCGCGTCCGGGCACGACTGCCTCTCCGCGAGCGCTCTACCTATCTATTAGTGATTTGCCATCGTATAGATCTCGACGGCGGCTTTCCAATCAATCGGGTGGAAGTTGCCGACGGTCTTTGTTCCTTTGGCCGTAACCTGGTCGGCGAGGTCTTTGATGGTGCTTTCTTTGAGCACGCCGCTCGGCAGCTGGCCGAGGCTTGTCGGCATGCCGAGCTCCGTAAAGAATGCGATCTGGCGATGGATGCCCTCTTTCGCCTTGGCCTCATCGTCGCCGAAGTCGGCGGGCACATCCCAGACTTTTTCGGCAAAATGCGCGAAGCGCGCAACGTCGTCATGATAGACGTACTCGGCCCATGAGCCCCAGATGGCCGTCAGGCTCTCGCCGTGCGTCGTGTCGAATTTCGCGCTGATGGCATGGCCGAGCTTGTGGCACGAGAAATCCTTGCAGCGGCCAAGCTCGGTAAAATTGCTGTGCGAGACGCTGCCGCACCACATGATCTCGCTCATGGCGTCGTAGCTGCGCTGGTCCTTGACGGCGACGCGGGCGCTCTTCACGACGTCTTTGATGAGCACTTCGGCGACGAGGTCGGTAAATTCGTTGCCGGAGAATTTCGTGAAATAGCGTTCGAGCGTGTGCATGAGGATGTCGCTGACGCCCGCGACGAGCTGCTTTTTCGGCACAGTGTACGTGAGCTCCGGGTTCATGAACGCGAGCGTCGGACGGTTGAACGGCGTGTTGATGCCGCCCTTGACGCCCATTTCCTCGTTCGTCAGCACGGCGCTGTCGCTCGTTTCGCTGCCCGCCGCCGCGAGCGTCAGAACGACGGCGACCGGCGTTGTCTTCGTGAGCTTTGCGCGGCCGCACCAGAAATCCCAGATGTCCGTCTCAGGATTCGCGACGCCGTGGGCGATGGCCTTTGCCGTGTCGATGACGGAGCCGCCGCCGACAGCGAGGATGAAGTCGGCGCCGAACGCGATGGCTTCGCGCACGCCGTCGCGTGCATGGGAGACGAGCGGGTTCGGCTTGACGCCGCCGCGCACGGTGAATGCGATGCCGCTCTCGGTCAGCACGCGCTCGACGCGCGACAGCAGGCCTGTCTTCACGACGGAGCCGCCGCCGTAGACGATGAAGACATGGCTGCCGCCATACTCCTTGATCTTCTTGCCGACCTGGAGCTCGGCGTCTTTGCCAAAGACGATGTCCGTCGGGCATTTGAACGTGAAGTTCTGCATGTGAGTATGTCCTCCCTATATTATAAAATTAGCAATAGAAACGGAATGGCACTTTTCTGCAAGGCCCCTTCATTGAGGGGGCTGTCGAGCGAAGCGAGACTGGGGGAGTAGTTGGATGCTGGAGACACACAAGTATGTGGAACGTTGCTAAAGGACTTTAGTGAAAACAACGACCTCGTTCGGCTTCAGTATCCTACTACTCCCACCACCGCTTCGCGGTCCCCCTCCCTCTATGAGGGAGGCTGCTGTATAAGGTCAGTTCCACTTCTGCCATTACTTTTGTTCTGTTCTCCCACTATACTTGAGAAGCGTTTCTTTCAGCCGTCCTTCGATCTGAGCGAGTTCCTGCTCAGCGGCGGCGCGTTTGGCACGGCCGTCTCTTTGGATTTTGACCGTCTCCTCGATCGTCGCGATGAGGTCTTCATTGACTTTCTTGACCGTGTCGATGTCGACGATGCCGCGCTCGTTCTCGGCGGCCGTTTCGAGCGTGTTGGCCTTGAGCATCTCGGCATTGCGCTTCAAAAGCTCGTTCGTCGTGTCGCTGACGGCGCGCTGCATATCGAGCACGCGGCGCTGGCTCTGGAGGCCGAGCGCGATGACGAGCTGGTTCTTCCAGAGTGGAATCGTGCTGTAGATCGCCGTCTGCACGCGGTCGATCAGCGCCTTGTCATTGTTCTGGATCAGGCGGATCTGCGGCGCGGTCTGGATGGCGATTGTGCGGCTGAGCTTCAGGTCGTGCACCTTTTTCTCAAACCGGTCGACGCCTGCCTCGAAATCGGCGACGACCTGCACGGCCATCGGATCCTGCGACGCCTGCGCCTGCGCGTGGAGTTTCGGCAGCGTCTGCGTCTTCATCTCTTCGAGCTTTTCCTCGCCGGCCTGGATGTAGAGTTGCAGGTCTTTGAAATAGCCGAGATTCTTGTCGTAGAGCGCATCGAAAAGCGCGACGTCCTTCATCATCTGGAGGCGCGCTTCTTCGAGCCCGGCCTGGATCTTGTCGACCTGCGCCGAAAGCTTGTCGTAGCCCGCCTTCTTCTCTTTGGCCTTGTCCACGAGGCCGCTGACGAATGGGATTTTCTGCAGAAAGCCCTTCTGTTGGCTCGCGTCATAGGCGCGCACGTCCGAGACGAGCGACGTCAGGAGCTCGCCGACGGGGCCGCTGTCCTTCGTGCGGACTTTCTGCAAGATGCTGTCGGAAAAGTCGGCAATCTCCTTCTGCGCGGGCGCGCCAAACGTCAGCGCCGTCTGCGAATCCTGCAGGTCGATGGCGTCCTTGATCTTGTCGACCTTCGCCCGTTCCTCGGGCGAGAGCGCCGTCACGGTCTTTTCTACCTCGGCCGCCGTCGGGACAGGGACGTTCGCGTCCCCCTCCGGCGCCTCGGCCTTCTTCGCTTTGAGGAGGTCGTCCAAATTGATATCTGCCATGGCGGTCGTCCTTTCTTGTATCAAACGAAATCAATGCGGCATTAACAGGGTGATTTTTTCTGCCGAACGCAGCTTCTATGCCAGCCTCCCTCAATGAGGGGGCTTCAAAAAGTATCACCCGACTGGTCGATATACCTTTTCATAGAACCTCGCGAGCGGCATGGTCGCGTAGCGCAGCCCCTCGCAGAGGCTGACGATGGTCGAAAGCCCTGTGCCGCAGAACAGCACGTAGAGGATGCCGAGGCCGATGCGGCCCTGGTAGAAACGGTGCGCGCCGAACGTGCCGAGCACGATGGCCAGCACGCTCATGAGGATGCGCTGGCGGCGCACGTCTTCATAGAGCGGCGCGGGGATGATGGCGAGGTCAGAACCTGGCTGGCGGATCATGTCGCCGCGCCCGATGCCGAAACCATGGCCGCGGTGCGCGCGTCCGGCCTGCGGATGCCCTGCCCAGGGTGCCGCGCGCCCTTCCTTTCGCGCCTGTTCCTGCTCGGCCGCCGTCTTTGCGCGGTCAGCAAGGCGCTCCGCCCACGAGCGCGGGCCGGTCGGCTGCAGCGTCTCGTCCGGCTTCGGCATGCCAGCGCCGTCAACGGCAAACGAGCCGCCCGTCGCGCTTTCATCTGTGTCAGCCGTGCCGCCCGCCGCGTTTTCCCTGCTTCCTCCCGGCTCCGTGCGATCCTCGATGCCCTCGGCCGCCAGCGTTTGCTCCATGACCTTGAGCTCGGCATCGACGTCGAGCAGCTTGTCCGACAGCAGTTTTTCGAATTCGGCCGTATACGCCTCGTCCATCGCCGCGAGCGTCCCGCGGATCTTTGCCTTCGTCGCCTCGACTTGTTCTGTCGAAAGGCCTGTACGCTCAAACTCCAGATATTCTTTCACGAGCGCCGCCGTACGATCCTGATAGTACGTCACGAACTTCCGCGCAAGCGGAATTTTCTCGGGGTGCGTGCCCATGTAGTCCATGATCCGCACCGAGATGGGCTGGAGCTCCGCGAGCTCGGCACGGATGTCGCCATCCTGCAAAGTTTTCTCAGCCGCGTCGATGGCCAGATAATCCTTCTGCGCCTTTTCATAAAGCTCGGCATACGTTTGCTGCTCCGCTTCCGGGATGGCCGCCAATGCGTCCTTCGAGAGCGTCGCCAGCCTGCCCTTTTCCGGCATCCGCCGCACAGCAAAACGCACGACGGCAGATACGCCTGCGAAAAGCAGGCATCCTGCGGCTGCCATGTCGTTTCCTACCCAGGCACAGACCGCCGCAAAGCCTGCAAAAAAGAGGCTGATGGCTTCAAGCAGGCGTCGCAGGTATCGCATGAGACCACATCCTTTTGCGTACGAAATTTCTTTCTTTTTATTCTAGCACATTTGCATCGGATTCGCACCCGCGGAAAACACATTCTGCTGCTTGCCCCGCCATGCAGGGGACTCCCCCCGCCGCTCACGCGGCCCGTCCCCCCTCTAGAGGGGGGCTCAAGAGTTCAGCCCCTCATTCATGCTCCCCGACCGGAAGCCTCGGAGGTCGAGCGAAACGTAGCGGAAACCGAGCGCGCGGAGCTTCTGCTCCGTTTCTTCGCGCAAGCCCGCCGTCGCGAAAAACCGCCCGATATCCTCCGGCAGCAGCTCGATCCGCGCGAGCGTGCCATCCTCGTGCACACGCACGCGCAGCTGGCGGAAGCCCTTTGCCATCAAGAATTCCTCGGCCTGATTCACGCGGTCGAGCCCCTCTGCCGTCAGCGTCTCGCCATAGGCAAATCGCGACGCGAGGCACGCAAACGACGGCTTGTCCCAGGTCACGAGGCCGCGTTCCTTTGACAGTGTGCGGATGTCCGCCTTCGTCATGCCTGCCGCGTGCAAGGGACTCACAATGCCGAGCTCCTGAAGTGCCCGCCGCCCGGGCCGGTAATCGCCATCATCATCCAGGTTCGAGCCGTCCACGACCGCTGCGAGCCCGTGCGCCTGCGCCAGCTCCACCATGCGGGAAAAAAGCGCGTGCTTGCAGAGATAGCAACGATTCTCAGGATTTTCCACAACGCCCGGAATCGCCAGCGTATCGAACGGCACGACCACATGCTCGATGCTCTTTTCGCGGCAAAAGGCCGCCGCCTCGTCCACATCCCTCTGCGGCACGAATGGAGATGACGCCGTGAAAGCCACAGCCTTCGCGCCGAGAACTTCGTGTGCGACGTCCAAAAGGAACGTCGAATCGACGCCAGAGGAAAAAGCGACGGCGACGGAGGTGAGACGGGTGAGAAGGGACTTCAGCCGCTCTGATTTCGCAACGAGATTTTGTTCCATGAAAATGCCCTCCAAAATATCAATATCGCACCCGCGGAAGAAACGACCTGCTATTTCAATCGCCCTACAGGGGACTCCCCCCGCCCTTCGGGCCCGTCCCCCCTCTAGAAGGGGGCTAGCTCCAAGGTTGCGCCGCGTGTACAAATCTCAACTTCGCGTGCGTCAGATCTATCTTCGAGCGGGCACGGGGGATTCGCAAGAACTCCGTCAAGGACGCAATGATAAAATGAGTTCGTCCAGATTGTCGCAGATTTTTTGCCCTATCGAGGAGGCAAGTCCGCAGGCGTAGCAAAGCTACGTCAAGGATTTGCCGACGAAGAGAGGGTAAAAAAGATGCGCCAAGATGGACGGACGAATTTATCATTGCGCCCGCAGGGAATCATCCGTGGATTTCGGTGAATCCCCCGTGCCCGCGTCCGACTACAAGCCCGCCTCCGCGACTGCGAAGCCATGCCCCTCTTCGCGCACACCAGCCCATCTTCGAGCGGTCAGGGGAGGCCTGCAAGAAACCCGTTAAGGAATCGTCCGTGGGTTTCGGCAGGCCTCCCCTGGCCGCGTCCGCGCACGAACCTGTCTCCGCAACCACGAGCCCTACTTCCGCGACCACCATTCCCTCAGCACCTCCATCACAAATCTCTGGCACGCCGGCCCTGTCCCGAGATCCCACGGATCCTGATTATGCAGAATGCTGTTCGAAATGATCCGGATGGCAAGGAACGGCACACCAAGCGACTGCGTGATCTGCGCAACAGCGTCGCCCTCCATTTCCTCGCAGAGCGAGCCATAGAAATCATGCAGGAAATTCACGCGGTCAATCGCGCAGTTCCAGCTGTCACACGTCCCGATGACGCCCTCCACGACCTTGCCGCGCGCATACTGCGGCACCGCCCGCCGCGCCGCCGCGAGCAGCCCCGCGTCTGCCGCATGAGATACCTCCTGCGTAAATTCCTTTTTCTCCGCATCCCAGGCAAAGACACCGAGCTTCTTGAGATCGTCATAAGGCGCACCCGCGCCCACCGGACGATAATGCGACTGCCATGCCGATTCATTGACCGTCTGCACGCCGAGCACGATGTCGTAGACATTGAGCGACGCCTCATGCGCGCCCGCCGTCCCCTGGCTGATGAGCGCGGCCGGATGATACCGATCGATCGCGATGGCCGCAAGCGCCGCCGCATTCGCCATGCCCCACTGCGTCTCGCAAACGACGAGCGGATGGCCGAAGAGCTGCCCGCGCACCATGCGCCACGGGCCGAACGGCTCCTCGACCGCGTCCGACATCGCCCCGATGAGCTCCGCTGTCTCCACGGACATCGCGCCCTGCACGACGACGGGCCGTTCCTGCGCTTTCTGTTCGTTCATAAAATGCTCCGCCTCCCTTTCTCCCGTCTATATTCTACATCCGGCGAAAAAATCCTTGTCCCGAAGCGTCAGGCGCTTGCCTCGCCTCCCGCTTTCCTTTACAATGAAGGAAACTTCCAGCAAGCGAGGCGATCTCCATGAAGCTCACCGTTGCCGGCATTCCGGTCGAAGTCACGCAGAAACGTATCAAAAACATCTACCTGCGCGTCAAGCCCGACGGCCGTGCGCTGCTCTCCGCCCCGATCCGCATGCGGCGCGAAGACATCGACGCTTTTTTGCGCGCCCGCGCGGGCTGGCTGCAAAAAGCATACGCCGACGTGCAACGCCGCCCGCCGATGACGCCCGCCTCCACAGCGACTGGCGAAACGCTCTATCTCTGGGGCAAGCCGCACGTGCTCGTCGTGCACGAAGTGCCGGGCTGCCATCCGCATGCAGCAAAAGACGGCACGCGCATCATCCTCAGCGTCCGTCCCGGCACCGATGCCGCCCACCGCGCCGCGCTCTTGCGCGAGATCCTGCGCGGCGAACTTTCCAAAGCCATCGCCGAGCGCCTGCCCGTCATCGAGCACCTCACCGGCCTCTATGCCGAAGAATGGCGCACAAAAGACATGAAAACAAGATGGGGGACATGCAATACCCGCGACCGCAGGATCTGGATCAATTTGCAGCTCGTCCATCATCCGAGGGTCTGCCTCGACTATATTCTGCTGCATGAGCTGCTGCACCTTGTCGAGAAATATCACAATGCAAGGTTCTATGGGCTCATGACGAAGTTTATGCCGGAGTGGAAAAAGGTACGGACGCTTTTAAACCGGTAAACGTCGCTCTATCGCACCCGCGGAAATCTGTCCCTGCTTTTTGTTAAGCCGTACAAGGGACTCCCCCCGCCCTTCGGGCCCGTCCCCCCTCTAGAAGGGGGCTGGCTCCGAGGCTACTCCGCGTGCATCAGGCCTCCTCCCGCGCACGAACAAATCTCCGCGGCCTCGAACAGCGTCTCCGCGTGCGCCAATCCAGACTTCGAGCGGGTACGGGAGATTCGCAAGGAATCCGTTAAGGAATCGTCCGTGGATTTCGGTGAATCCCCCGTGTCCGCGTCCGACCTCAAACAAATCTGCGCGACCGCAAACCGCAGCTTCGCGTGCGCCAATCCATTCTTCGAGCGGGCAGGGGAGGTCTGCAAGAAACCCGTTAAGGACTCGTCCGTGGGGTTCGGCAGACCTCCCCCTGCCCACGTCCGACCTCGAACCAATCTCCGCGACCACGAAAGGATCTTTCCCATGCCAGCTCCTTCCCTCTCCCAATTCTACCTCTCCGCCCGCGAGACCTCCCTTTCTACCCGTACGACGCTCCGCCGCGAATCCCGCCGGATTGTATTTCTCCGCACGGCGACCTTCGCGCTCGCTGTCTTCACCTTCGCAGCGGGCTATGACGGCCGCACGCCATTCTATGCACTCGCCATCGCGCTCGCGTTCATTTTCGTACGGCTCGTCACGCGCCACCACCGCATCGCGCAGCAGATTCTCACCTGCGATGCCGAGCTCTCCGTCCTCTCCGACATTCTCGCACGTTTCGATGACAGCTGGAAACAGCTCCCCGAAGATGGCGCGGGCCGCCTCTCCCCGGGTGCCCCGCCGCAGTTCGCCGACCTCCACGTCTTCGGCCCCGCCTCCCTCTATCAGTATCTCTGCCGTGCGCGCACAAAAGCCGGCCGCGACCGCCTCGCCGCCTCGTTCCGCACCAAAGCCCCTGACGACACCACCCTGCTCCGCGCTCGCCATGGTGCCCTGCGCGAACTCGCCGAACACCGTCGCCTCGCCCTCACGCTCGAAACCTGCGGCGCCCTGCTGCCCGAAGGCCACGACACAGCGCCCCTGCTCGCTCTCCTCGACCGCGAAGGCCCCCGCCTCTCCCGCTGGCGCATCACAGCCTGCGTCACGCTTGTCCCCCTGAACCTCATCACCCTCCTCTGCGCCGCCGCGGGCCTCCTCTCCTGGCTCATCCCCGGCACCCTCCTCGCCCTCTCCTTCCTCCTCGCCTGGCTCACCGCCCGCCAAACCGACCAAGCCCTCGCTCTCCTCGGCCCCCTCGCAACGTCGCTTGCCGCCTACGAGCAACTCTTCCGCACCATCGAACAATCCCACTTTCACAGCCCCCACTTAGCAGAACTCCAATCCATCCTCCTCGGCGATGCGCCGACGCCCGATCACGAACAAATCTTCGCGCCCACGAATCGTGCCTCCGCGTGCGCCAAGCCCATCTTCGAGCGGGCAGAGGAGGCCTGCAAGAAACCCGTTAAGGAATCGTCCGTGGGTTTCGGCAGGCCTCCCCTGACCGCGTCCGACCACGAGCCCACCTCCGCGACCACGAACAGCGACTCCGCGTGCGCCGAGCCAACCTTCGAGCGGGTACGGGGGATTCACAAGAAATCCGTTAAGGAATCGTCCGTGGATTTCGGTGAATCCCCCGTGCCCGCGTCCGACCTCGAGCCCGACTCCGCGAACGTCGAGCCAACCTCCGCGACCACGACCACTGCCTCCCAATCCCTCCACCGCCTCGCCCTCCTGGCCTCGTGGGTCGCAGCCCGCCGCAACTTCTTCTTCTACGCCCTCGCGAACGCCCTCTTCCTCTTCGACTTCGCCGCCGGCCTCTCTTTCCGCCGCTGGTGCCGCACGGACGGCGCCCGCCTGCCACGATTTCTCGCCGTCTGGAGCGAATTCGAAGTCCTGCTCTCCCTCTCCACCATCCCTGCGACGCGCGTACACTTCTGCTACCCCGAATTTCTGCCAGCAGAAAAAGGCCCGCACATCACTGCGCAGGCCCTCGAAAATCCCTTGCTCTCCGAAACCACCGCCGTTCCAAACAGCGCTGACCTCGCCGCCTCCACCACCATCGTCACAGGATCGAACATGAGTGGCAAAACCACCTGGCTCCGCACCCTCGGCATGAGCGCGATCCTCGCCTGGGCCGGTGCCCCCGTCTGTGCTGAGCGCTTTGCCCTCTCGCCCCTCGCCCTCTACACCTCCATCCGCGTCGACGACGACCTCGCACACGGCATCTCCACCTTCTACGCCGAACTCCTGCGCATCAAAACCATGGTCGCCGCTGAAGAAACCGGCCAGCCGCTGCTGCTGCTCATCGATGAAATCTTCAAAGGCACGAACAGCGCCGACCGTATCACCGGTGCCGAAGCCGCGCTCTCGCGTCTCACAAACGACCACACCATCGCCCTCGTCTCCACGCATGATTTCGAACTGTGCACGCTCGAACCCCCAGGCGGCATCATCCGCAACGCCCATTTTGAAGAACACTATGAGGATGGAAAGATCGCGTTTGACTACCGGCTGAGGGAGGGACGGTGCGTCACGACGAATGCGGAGTATCTGCTGAAGATGGTGGGGATTTTATGAAATGAGCTTAGGGAAGCGATGATTTGTCAGGCTCCAGCACCCAACTACTCCCCCCGCCCTTCGGGCCCGTCCCCCCTCAATGAGGGGGGGGGCTGACGAAAAATCAACTTCGCGTGCGCCAGGCCAAACTTCGAGCGGCCATGGGAGGTCTGCAAGAAACCCGTTAAGGAATCGTCCGTGGGTTTCGACAGACCTCCCATGGCCGCGTCCGAGCACGAACAAATCTCCGCGACCACGAACTCTCTGTAACTTTTTCTCGCGAATCAGGAGACAGCTGTCCTTTCTTGTGCTACAATAGGAACTGTCCTTATTTTTAATCCAAAATGTACGTCACACACGTACGCGCAAGGAGGCAGCAATTTTATGGAATCACTCATCCCCATGCTCAACGCGATCGACTCCTTCATGTGGGGGCCGCCGCTCATCACGCTGCTCGTCGGCACGGGCATCTACCTGACCGTGCGGCTCGGGCTCATCCAGGTCTTCAAGCTCCCGACCGCGCTGCGGCTCATTTTCTCCGCGAAGAACAACGGCGAGGGCGACGTCTCATCGTTCAAGGCGCTCTGCGTCGCGCTCGCGGCGACGGTCGGCACAGGCAACATCGTCGGCGTCGCAACAGCCGTCAAGGTCGGCGGCCCCGGCGCGATTTTCTGGATGTGGGTCGCGGCGTTCTTCGGCATGGCGACGAAATATTCCGAGGGCCTGCTCGCCGTCAAATACCGCTCTGTCGATGAAAAGGGCGAAATTGCCGGCGGCCCGATGTTCTACATCAAGAACGGCATGGGCGAGAAGTGGAAGCCGCTTGCGACATTCTTCGCGCTCGCCTGCATCGGCGTCGCGTACTTCGGTATCGGCACGTTCCCGCAGGTCAACGCCATCGTCGACAGCATGGAGCTGTCGTTCGGCTTCCCGAAAATCGCGACGGACGCCATCCTGACGTTCTTCATCGCCGCCATCACGATCGGCGGCCTGCAGAGCATCGCGAAAGTCGCCTCGAAAATCATCCCGTTCATGGCATTCCTCTACATCGCCATTTCCTTCGGCCTCATCGTCGCGGACTACACGCGCATTCCCGAAGCCATCGGCATGATTGTCGAAAGCGCTTTCACGGGCACGGCAGCCGTCGGCGGTTTCGCAGGCTCGACCATCATGATGGCCATGCAGAACGGCATCGCGCGCGGCGTATTCTCGAATGAGTCCGGCCTCGGTTCCGCGCCGATTGCAGCGGCCGCTGCGAAAACGAAATGGCCGGCCGAGCAGGGCCTCATTTCCATGACGGGCACGTTCATCGACACAATCATCATCTGCACGATGACGGGCATCGCGCTCGTGCTGACGGGCGTCTGGCAGGGCGATGCGGCCGGCGCGGCCATGACGAGCGCAGCATTCGCCTCGACGTACGGCACGGTCGGCAGCAGCCTGCTCACGATTTCGCTCGTGTTGTTCGCTTTCACGACCATCCTCGGCTGGAACTATTATGGCGAGCGCGCCTGCATCTACCTCTTCGGCACAAAAGGCGTCCTGCCGTACCGCCTGATCTTCATCGTCCTGATCGCCTCGGGCGCGTTCCTGAAGCTCGAAGCCATCTGGATTCTCGCCGACATCGTCAACGGCCTCATGGCCATCCCGAACCTCATCGCGCTGCTCGCTCTCTCCGGTGTCATTGTGGCAGAGACGAAAGCGTATATGGAGTGGAGGAAGAAACAGGGAGAATAAAAAAGCTCCCTCTCAGAGGGAGCCACTCCATCAGATAATCCCCTTCTCTTTCAGCCACCACCAGATGCCGTCCTCGGCGTTGCTTTTCGTGACGTCGGTGGCGGCTTTTTTGATGTCTTCTGGGGCGTTGGCCATAGCGACGCTCGTCTTTGTGAAACGCAGCATCTCGAGGTCGTTGTAGTTGTCGCCAAACGAAAGGGCGTCGTCTGCGGTCAGACCGTAATGGCCGAGCATGGCGCGGATGCCGCTTTCTTTCGAGACGCTGGCTTCCATGATTTCGACGAGGTTCGGCGCGGAGCGGACGACGTGGAGCATGGGGTAGGCGGCCGCGAGGTCGCTCTCGGCGCGCTCGCAGACGGCGGGCTCGCCCATGAGCAGAATCTTGCTCGGCAGCGTGTTGATGGAGAGCAGCATGTCGAAGTTGCCGCGCTCGGATTTTGCATGCGTGATGTCCTCTTCGTGGCGCACGCGCGGGTCATCTTCGTCGCGGACGTACCAGCGGCGGCCAGCGTAATAGTTGACCGTGAGCTCCGGGTAGCGGTCTTCGAGGGCGCTCAGCACCATGCCCGCAGCACCTGCATCGACACGGACATCCTCGAGCGTCTCGCCTTCCGCCGTCAGCGCAAGCGCACCGCTGTAGCTGATAATCGGGATCGTGACACCGATGGACTGCATGATCGGGTAAATGGCCTCGGGCATGCGCGCCGAGACGAGGACGAACGGGATGCCCGAAGCTAGCAGGGCACGGACGGCCTCAGCATTGCGTGCGCTGACCGTGTGGTCGTCCTGGAGAAACGTGCCGTCGATGTCGGAAAAGATGATTTTGGGGGACTGCATGAGGAAAAGCTCCTTCCTATTCTACCTTAAGCCTCCCTCATTGAGGGAGGGGGACCGCGAAGCGGTGGTGGGAGTAGTAAGATGCGATAGCCGAACGAGTTTTTTCGTTGCAGCTAAAAGCCTTTACCTACAACCAGCTTTTTGTTCGGCTATAGCTCCCTACTACTCCCCCCGCCCTTCGGGCCCGTCCCCCCTCAATGAGGGGGGCTGCTCTTAAAAGCAACATTTTTCTTCATTTTACCAGATACGCCCCCACAAAAAAAGACCCCCGCAAAAGCGGGGGCTGAGGCACATGACCTCATAGTATATATGGGGATCCATAAAAGGATAGGAAGCTTGGTTCATCAGAAGAGGAACTCGACACGGCCCCAGAGCGTCTCTGCGTCGCGATCGGACTCGATGCCTTTGCCGTTGAAGTACTTCGCCGTAGCAACGACGTTCTTGAACGGCGTGTAGTTCGCGCCGACCTCCCAGCCTTTGGCACCGACGATCTGAGCGTCCTGCGTGCCGAAGAGGGAAGCGTTCGTGCCGAGGTAACGGTAGCCGGCGTAAGCGCCCCACGTGCCCTTGTTCTCAGCCTGTGCGCCCTTGTAGTTGTAGAGGGCCTGCCAGCTGTAGTTCAGGTTATCTGCGCTCGTGTTGTTCGCATACGCAGCGGAGAGCTTGCTCGTGCCATCGAAGTTGTAAGCAGCGTTGACGGACCAGATATTGGCCTCGTCTTCCTTGTTATCGCCATCGGCATACTGGATGCCGCTGTTGATCTTGTTGTCCGTCGAGCCCTTGAAGCTGTCGGAATTCAGATGATAGTATGCAGCGCCGCCGGAGAGCTTGCTGGCCGCCGGGTTGTCATACTGGAGCGTGATGCCCTGGATGTTGGCCGTGTCATCATAATGCGTGCTGCCGTTCGCCATGTTCTTCGCCGTCGCGGAGTCAGAGAGGTCGATGCGGCCAGCATAGAGACTTGCCTTGAGATCCTTGCCGAACGTGACTTTCGCGCCGCTCATCTCATCATCGAAGACGAGGCCCTGCTCCGGCGTGTAGAGGCCGAATTTGCCGAGCTGTGTGGAGAAGTTCTTGTAGTTGCCTTCTGCATACGCTCTCTTCAGCTTGACTTCGTCGCTGTCGTTCTGACCGCTGTCGCTGTCCATGTACGTCTTGGCATCGACACGTGCCTTGACATTCCAGTGGTCATTGACCTCCGCCGTCGGCTCGAGGCGGAACAGGAGCTCATCCTTGTTCGTCTTGTCCTTCGCGTTGCTGTCTTCCTTCTCGACGCGCTTGCTGTCATACGTGTAACGCAGCTTGCCGTTCCACTTCACCATATCGGAGTGCTTCTCGAGGTTCGAGACGCGGACGCCGAGGTTGTTGAGCTCATCGGAGAACTCAGCAGCGAGCTTGTCGATCATGGCCTTGTCGGCAGCGGAAACATCCGTCTTTGCCATGGCCTTTGCAATCATCTGCGCCATCTCATAACGCGTGATGTTGCGGTTGCCCTGGAACGTGCTGTCGCCATAGCCCGTGATGACGCCGTCGGCAGCGAGCTGGCTGACAGCATCATATGCCCAGTGGTCTGCCGGGACATCGGAGAACGGGTTCGAAGCAGCGAACGTCGTGGAAGCAGCGCCGATAACGAGCGCCGTGGTGAGTGCAGAAACGAGTGTCTTTTTCATGATGATTTCCTCCTTTGGAATCACGAAAAACCGTTGTGCCAAGGAGGTGTCCGATCGAGTTTCCGAAGTGTCCATGTTTCCTTGCGGCCTCTCTCTTGACCTCTTGACAAGTCAAAGTATACATCACTATTTGCACGTTGTCAATTAGTAATCTGCATTTTGTCCATTAATAATTGACGTGATGATATTTAACAGGCGTTCAAAAACAGCTGGAAGAAAACTGGAAACGTTCCAGGCTCTTGCAATCATATCTTGCGCTCTGCAAGTATCCATACTATACTATGAACAGGAAATATGTTTGTTCAATGTTCAAGAAATCGATTCCAAGAACTTCGGCGGGTGGCCGGAGGCTCCGAGAAATGAGGCCTTTTTATGACATTCCAGCGAGCACGAAAGAAAGAACAGATCGAGGATCGGCGGCGAGAAATCCTCACAGCAGCCGATCGCCTCTTCAATGAAGGTTGTCTTGAGGACGTGACATTCAGCCGCATCGCGAAAGATGTTTCATTCACGCGCCAGACGATCTACACCTATTATCAGACGCGCGAAGAAGTGCTCTTGGACCTGCTCTCGGCCAAATTCAAAGAGTTCTACGAATCCATCGACCAGCTGTTCCCGCCTGGAAAGCTCTTCACGCGCGACGAATTCTGCCGCCGTGTCGCGCACCACTTCATCGAGCACAAGGCGACGCTGCGGCTGTTCTCCCTGCGCCACACCGTGCTCGAAGAAAACGTCCGCTACGAAAACCTCGTCGCGTTCAACCGCGTGATGCTCCAGGTCTTTCCGACCGTCAAGAATCTGCTGCGCAGCCAGTGCTCCGTAGCCGACGACATGCTGTTCGATACGTTCACCTTCACGATGATCTCGTATTTTGCGAGCATCTACCCGATCCTCGAGCCGCATCCGAACCAGCTCAAAGCCATCTTCGAAGCCATCGGCAGCACGGCCGAAAACCACCCGACCGCCGAAGAATGCCTCATCGCCTCCATCAAGCTCATGACGGCGGGGCTGAAGTTCAAGAAAGAAGAGTGAAGAGAGAGAAAGAGAAGGCGCTGCGATCGCAGCGCCTTCTCTTTCTCTCTTTATTTCTCGGGGAAGAACACGTCCATCACGCGTTTCCCGCTCGGCTTCCCGACGTACGAGCCCACGAGGAACAGCACGAGCGACACGGTGATACCGATCGTGATCTGGTGCAGGCCCATGACTTTGAAGCCCATGGCCTGCGTCGCGCAGTAGGCGATCGTGCCGCCCGCCATCGAGAGGATGGCACCCGCGCGGTTCGCTTTTTTCCAATAGAGGCCGAGCAGCAGCGTCCAGAAGAACGCCGTCTCAAGCCCGCCGAACGCGAACATGTTGATGATCCAGATGAGGCTCGGCGGCGTCATGGCGATGACGAACACGATGACGCCGATGACGGCCGTCGTGACGACCGAGAGGCGGCGGAGCCGCGCGTCGGGCACGCTCTCGCCCTTTGCGAGCTTGCTGTGCAGATAGACGTCTTTGACGATGGCTGACGACGCGACGATCAGCAGACCCGAAATCGTCGAAATCGATGCCGCGAGCGGCCCGATGATCGCGAGGCCGACGAGTTCCTGCGGGATGGCCTGCGCAATCGTCAGCGGGATGATGTTGTCCACGCTGCCATACGCGCTCTCGGGCTGCGTCAGTACGCCGTGCGCGAGGATGCCCGTGAAATTCACGCCGATATTCATGAAGCCGACGACAATCGTGCCGATCAGCATCGCGCGGTGCAGGCTCCGCGTATCCTTGTAGCTGATGCCGCGCACGACCGACTGCGGCAGCGCAATCGTGCAGATGCCGACGAGAATCCACTGCGTGAGGTAGAGACCGACCGGCATGTGCCCGGCCGACAGCGGGTCGAAAAGCTCGGGATGCCCCACATGCAGCCCGTTCATAATCGCGGTATAGCCACCACCTGCCTGCAGCACATAGTACAGCAGCAGCACGATGCCGATCATCATCATAATGGCGCAGCACGTATCGGTGAGCGCCACGGCGCGGAAACCGCCGATGCTCGTGTAGAGCACGACGACGAGGCCGAACAGCAACAGCCCCATTTCGTAGCTGTACCCCGTCGCCGCCGCGAACAGCCGCGCGCCGCCGACGAACTGCGCCGTCATCGTCCCGCAGAAGAACAGCACGATGATGAACGCCGCGAGCGCCGCGAGGCCGTTCGACTCGAACCGCTCGCGGATGATGTCGACAACTGTCACGGCATGGAATTTTCGCGACAGCAGCGCCACGCGCTTGCCGAAGATGCCGAGCACGAGGAAGATGGCCGTGACCTGCACGACGGCCATGTAAATCCAGCCGAACCCGATTTTCCACGCCATGCCCGGCCCGCCGACGAACGACGAAACCGAGCTGTACGTCGCGACCGTCGTCATCGCAAGCACGAAGCCGCCAAGCTTGCGGTTGCCGATGAAATATTGCGAGGCAAAATCGCCGCGTTCGGCGCGCGACCGCACCCAGAAGCCAATCGCCACCATGAACGCCATGAAGAGCAAAAGAGGAACGAGCGCAAAGAGATTGCCGCCCGTCTGTGGAATCGCCGTCATTTCGCCGCGCCCCCTTCCGCCGTATCATCGTCCGATTCGTCAAGCGGCATGTCGCAGAACACGCCGCGCACGAGCAGGCAGACGCCGATGATGGCAAATGCCCAGACGCCGACCGATCCCATCACCGCCCAGAGCGGCAGGCCGAAAATCTCCACATCCACCCCAGACAGACCAAAACCGGCAAAGCACCAGAAGAGAATCAAAAGCACGAGCAGCCCGCCCGTCGCCTTTGCCTCTTTCCGCACCTGCCGGTATTTTTCATATGGTGACCAATGTTTGTTCATTTTTCCATAGACCTCCTTTGTACAGTCGCACCGGTTTCATGCGTACCGTCGAGGTCTATGATACTAGAAATATATCGATCCTGCAATCCCTTCTGGCCGCCCGATCACGGCTGCCACGGCCTTCGCTCACGCTTGTAGCGTGCCATAATGGACTCATAAAGGCCTGCGTAAAAGGCGCTCTCATCACGATAAAACGCCTCCCACTCTGTCTGCGTTACCTGATACGCCTCCCGAAAATACTTCATTTCTAAATCGAGCCCCATCGAGAGCCAAACGGATTCATAACGTTCACGGAAAACAGCCAGTGCATGGAGGATTGCATAAAGCTGGCAGCGTTGCTGCCCAAGAAACTCATAATCGATAATCTTAAGAGATCCTCCCTGCACGATGACATTGTCAAACGTCAGGTCGACATCGTAGCGGCGTCCGGGCTGATGCCAGCCCATCCCCGTCGGCACAGGCGTCTCACTGCCCCGCACAAGATATGCCGCAAAAAAATTCAAGCAGTCAAGAAACCCATCCAGGCCTCTCTCTCGGATGGATTGCAGACAAAACGACGTAAACGACATCCCTTCGGCATAATCACAGACAAGCACATCTGACGAACGCAGTCGAGAAGCCGCCACCATCTCTTTTCCATAAAGTGCCTCAAGGGCAACACCATTTTCTGCAATGGCTGCAAGATGCGCACGTGCCTCTAGCGTCCGTGCGAATTTTTCCACGCGCCGCGTTCCCGCCTGCTCATAAACGGCTGTCCCAATGCGATAGGCTTTTGGGCGGTTCTTCGCGAAATGAACGTAGCAAGGCAATGCCTCCTCATCCAGTCGATCAGCTGAGCACACGACAAGGAATGAATTCGCAAACTCCGGATAAAGCCCCGCAGGAATCACGCTCGCCAGTGCCGCTTGCTCCGAAAAGACCTCCCAACGGTCAGCATCAAATGTCGCGTTCCCATAGCTCTTCATTTCTTCTGGCGTCGGTAAAAAGCGGTCGGAATGGATCTCGAACGGAAGCTTATAGTCAGGGAATGGGTAGTACCATTGCTGCATGGGAAAGCCAGCGCCCGCAAGCAGGCCAGAGAGCTCTTTCCGCGAAAACGTACGGATGTCTCCCCCCCCACGGATAATCCAGAATGCCGTCAAAACGGCGGCCCGTGTGGTCTTCATGCGCACCCGACCAATACTTCATGCCGAGGCGGTTCTCGATCGCAATGACGAGGCGGCCGCCAGGCTTCAGATACGACTGGCACTGCGCGAGGAAATCATGATAGGGATCGGCCGTATGCGTGAACGTCCCGGCATACTCGAGCACGCCGATCAGCGTGACGACATCATATTTCCGTTCGAACGCGAGGTCATTGAGATTTCCGACATGGATGACGAGGTTCGCACAGTCTTTGTTGCGCCAGGCCGCGATCTCCGCACGGCGCGGCGAAATCTCCACGGCATCAACATGCCCGGCACGGCGGCAGATCGCCCCCGTCACCGCGCCGCAGCCGCAACCGATCTCAAGAACGTCTTCCTCTTTCGTCAGCGGCAGCCACGAAAGAACGTTCTGCCGCTCCTCGGAAAAATGATACAGCACCGGCCAACGCGTATCCTGACGCAGCATCTCATCCTGCCGCCCCGCACGGACAGCTGCAAGCAGCTCCGCCTCGATGTCGCCGTCGCTATACTGATCGCGCGAACGATCCTGTGTTGCGTCCAGCAGCACCTTGCCAATGCGGCGGACCTTTGCCTGCCCCGCTGGCTTGGAATGTTTCTTCTTCATACGCTTTCCTCCATAGATTTCAGAAGCTGCGTCCGTCATCCCCGCAACTTTTCGCGCGATGCAAGGATTTTTTCGAGGAACGTGCCCCGCAGCTGTGCTTCTGTCAAAGCTGGCAGATGATACGTCAGCTTGTGGAAGCGCGACATGCGGAAGATCTGTTCTTTTCGCTCCTCCGTATATGGATCCAAAAGCTCCATCTGCAAAAAATGTGGCGGAACATTGGAATAGCGCGGCATCTGATGCCAAAGCATCGGATATTTCTCTGCGGCCATCTTCCAAAGCAGGTGGAACAGGAAATAGTTCGGCAACACATCATTTTCTTGCCAGAAATGGCAGAGCAATGATTGTGTCGCCTCCAGAATGGGATGATGCGGCACAGCGGAAATGAGCCAGTTCGATGCGGGAATGCCGGGGCTCCCGCGCCAGATATGCTGATACGCAAAGAGCGGCTGCGCTGCAAGGAAGTCCCCAGCATCTTCGCTGCAGTACACCGTCGCATCGATCCAAGCACCGCCATACCGTGTCAGAAGCGCGAGACGCAGTATGTCAGAGAAATGCGTCCGTGAGATGATGCCCTTCCTATATTTCTGCTCGATGAACGACGGCAATGTGACGAGCTCGTGATAGTTCGCCTCCGTGATGATGAAGATCTGCCAATCGTCCGGCATGTTCCGCATGAGCGAATCGAAACAAGCCTGACAAAGCGGTGGAGCGCTCTCGGCTCCCTGCAGCCAGCACCACCAGATGGCCTTTGGCGTCCCCCCCTCGCGGACACTTCTCTTTGGAAGACCTTCCAGGAACGCATGATACCTTGCGTGCAGCTGCTGATACGCCTGCCATGCATCGAGGTTCCCCGAAAGCTCCGGCGACGCGGCAATCAGCTGGTCATAATATGAAGCATTCTCTGCTGAAATATGCATAGGACAGTCCCCTTCCATGCCACTTTTTCACCGATACCAGCTCCGCCCCTTTTCTGCACCGACCGTTGTCGGCTCGCTGTGGCCGGAGAGGAGATACGTATCGTCGGGCAGCGTCAGGATGCGCTCTTTGATGCTCGCGAGCAGTGTCCGCTCGTCGCCGCCGGGGAAATGCGTCGCGCCGTAGCTCGCGAGGAAAATCGTGTCGCCGACAAACGCGAGATGCGGCTCCGTCTCTGCGACATACATCACGCCGTCCTCCGTATGCCCGGGCGTCGGGACGAGGCGCAGCGCGAGGCTGCCCTCTGACAGCGAAATCACCGCGTCATCCGCGAGGAACGTGACCTCGTCCTCAGGAATCGTGAAACCGTCGGGCGGGAGGAACTGGCGCGAGAGGTTGTATGTCGGATCTCTGAAATATTTTCGGCTGCGCTCGCCTGCGCAGATCGGCACGCCGAGCGTCTGCGCGACGTCGCGCGCCGCGCCGATATGGTCGAAATGGCCGTGCGTCACGAGAACGCGCTCCACCGTCAGCCCCTTGTCGCGCACGGCCGCGACGATGCGCTCCGGCTCGAATCCCGGGTCGATGACGAATGCATGCTGCGTCGCATCGTCCGCATAAAGATACGAATTCGTGAGAATCGGCCCCTGCACCGGGACGACATAGATCATGCTTCTTCCTCCGGGTACTTCATGCCCCAGACTTCCCGCGCCTTCGTCATGAGCTTCATGACGTCGCGTGTGTAGTCGAGGTGCATGACGGACGGATCGCCTGCGACGGCCTTCTCCATGTCGAGCACTTCGTACTGGAGCGCTTCGGCCGTGCTGCCCGCGAGGACTTCTTCCTTGCGGCCGTCTTCCGTCCAGGTGATGACAGCCTTGTCGCCGCGCGGATATTCAAAGAGCTCGACATACGCCTTGTCGAACGAGAGCGTGCCGCGCTTCGGCTGCTTCGAGTGAAGAGAGAGCATGACGGTCGCCATCTGCTCCTCCTTGTTCTTGAGCAGCAGGCTCGCCTGCTCGTCGACGCCAGTCTCGGCGTATTTCACCTGCGTCAGCAGCTCTGTTGGGCACGAGCTCATGAACCAGCGCACGAACGAGAGCGCGTAGACGCCGATGTCGAGCATCGCGCCGCCCGCGAGATTGCGGTTGAAGAAGCGGTTCTTCATATTGTAGTCTTTGTAGCTGCCGAAATTCATCGTGATGACGTTGAGCGGGCCGAACTTGCCCTCGGCCATCGCCTCGGCGAGCTTGCGGTAAATCGGCATGTGGTAGATCGTCTGCGCTTCGGCGAGCACGACGTGATGCGCCTCGGCAAGAGCAACGGCCTCTTCGAGCTCGGCGCTGTTCAGCGTGATCGATTTCTCGCAGAGCACATGCTTGCCCGCCGCGAGCGCCTGCCGCAGGTACTTTATATGCGTGTTGTGCGGCGTCGAGATGTAGACGATGTCGACGGAGGGGTCTTCGAACATGTCCTCGGGATGGTCGTAGACCTTGCCGATGCCATATTCCTTTGCAAAGGCGACCGCCTTCTCATGCGTGCGGTTGCCGACAGCGTAGAGATTGCCGCCGAGCGCCTGCATCGCATCCGCGAGCTGATGACCGATGACCCCGACGCCGAGCGTCGCCCAGCGCAGCTTCGTCTTGCTTTCCATGAAAGAACGCTCCCTTCGAACTTCCTGTTTTTTCTTCTTTCTTGCATTCTATCACATGCCCCAAAATACGTCCACAACAAAAGAAACGCCTTCCCTTGTAGAGAAGACGCGATTTGTGATAAGATAGAAACGCAGGCATCGTTTTGGCGGCAAAACTTGGCCCTCGGATTGGGGGCAACGCCTATGGAGCAATTGATTGTGGCGCTTATCGTCCTTTGGTTGATTCTCATAGAAACGAAAAAGAAGTAACCGCCTCTCCTTGCTGCGAACTTGTAGAGGCGGTCTTACCGTGTTAAATCTATGAGGGCGCCGTCGGGACGGTGCCTGTTTCTGTGTTTATTATACGATAGTTCCGAAAAAGATGCAATATCCGCATATGGATAACTTCAAGATAGGAGACTCGATTCCATGAAGAAATATGCCATCCTTTCACTCGCCGCATTCTGTGCGAGTGTCCTGTTCCCCCTGCCGTCAGCCTTTGCGGCGTCCGCTCCCACCGTCTCTGAAATCGCCGAACGCCCGATTGCAGGCAACGTCACGATTGCACGCCCCGACTTTGGCGCGGAGCTGCCGGGCGAGCTCAACAAGAAGGCCATCGAAGGCGTAGAGTGGCGTCTGACGCCAGCCTATGACGAACTGCTGCTGCCCGAGGACGCGGCGCCCGAGACTGTCACGATCTTCGGCGCGGCCGAGGCGACGCAGGAGCAGATGGCTGCTTACATCACGCGGCGCAACCCGAGCCCAAAGCTCAATTGCACCGTCGCCGACATCGTGCGCTATTACTACGAAGAAGCCGGCCGCGAGGGCATCCGGCCCGACATCGCGCTCTGCCAGGCGCTGAAAGAAACGGGCTTCTTCGCCTATGGCGGCGACGTCGTGCCGAGCCAGAACAATTTCTGCGGCCTCGGCACGACCGGCGGCGGCGTGCGCGGCGCAGCTTTCCAGACGCCGCAGCTCGGCGTGCGCGCACACATCCAGCACCTGCTCGCCTATGCCTCAAAGGAGCGCCCGCATACAGCCATCGTTGATCCGCGCTACACGCTGATCGTAGAGAACCGCCCCGACATCCACGGCAGCGTCACGCGCTGGACGGGGCTCAACGGCATCTGGGCCGTGCCGGGCAAAACGTACGGGCAGGACATCCTGCGCCTCTGGGCCGCCGCGAAAGCGCCGGACGCCAGCGACGCCGCACTCGCAGCGGCCGAAAAGAAAGTCCGTCAGGCGCCCGACGAGCCCGCGGGCTACCTCTATCGCGGCATCGTCTCGGAAAAGCGCGGCAACCTCGCGCAAGCGCAGGGCGATTTCGAGACGGCCGTTCGCCTCGCGGGCGCCACGCAGAACACGCTGCAGGACGGTGCGCCGCTCGACTATGATGGCAGTGCATCGTCCGGCCGCGCTGCCGATGCCGCCGCCCGCTACGACCTCGCCATCGTGCTGACGCGCACGGACGACAAAAAGGCAGCGAAGAAAGCCTATGATGACCTCCTCGCCGCACACCCGAACTTCTCTGCAGCCGCCTGGTACAACCGCGGCCTCTTGCAGCTCGAAAACAAGAAGCAGAAAGACGCCATCGCGGACTTTGACCGCGCGCTCGCCCAGAACCCGCAGAACGCGCCCGCACAGAACGCCCGCGCCGTCGCCGAGCTCCAGCAGAAAGACTACAAAGCAGCCTGGGCCGACCTCGAACGCGCCGCCCAGATCAACAACGCCGACTTCGACGTACTCGCGAACCAGGTCGTGTTCGCAGCATGCGTGAAGCCGGCGCAGGAAAAATCGAAAAAGTAATCACTCAGGATAGAAGATCAGCCCTTCACCCGAAAGCTGGCCTCGTACCGCGCTCATGAAGCTCGGTCCGGGGTCGCTTTTTATGGAATGGTAGCCCTCGACCTGCTCGATATAGAGGCCGCTCGCGCGGGCTGCCGTCTGCTGGTAGTGGCCGAAGACATACTGGATGGTCGGATACTTCTCATGCAGGGCGCGGATCAGGCGGACATTCGCCGCCACCTGCGCGTCTGTCAGGTCTTCCGCGCCGCCCTCGCCGCCGACGTTTTCCACGCCGATGGCGCACCAGTTGTAGCCGATGACATGACGAGCGAGCGTCGTCTCGGGCAGCAGGCGGTACACCGTCCCGTCGCGGTCAACAAGGAACTGCGACGACACGTTCACTGTGCCGTCCGCTCGCGCGGCCGGATAAAACGTATAGTAGGCCGATTCCCAGGTCGGGCCCGCCGTCCAGTGGAGCACGACGGCCTGCGGCACGATGGTCGCCGTGTCCTTGCCGTAGTGCAGCTCGGCATATTCCCGCGTCAGATTTTCGCGCTCTGCCGACCATTCAATCGGCTTGTCCACGACGAAATCCTCCAGAGACTCGGTCGAGGCAGGAGAAGCATTTTCTGCCGCGACGCGCGCCATCTGGCGCAGCGTCTCAATGGCCGTGCTGCGGCTCGAATAGTTCTCCGTCATGCCAACCATGATGAACGGCTTGCCCTCCTGATAGATGATGCCGCCGTCATCGTAAAGGCCGCCGAGCTCGCCGGTCTTATGCGCAATCATGACGCCCGGCAGCGCGGCCGGGAAGCACTCCGTGTCCGTCTGCCCTGCGAGGTAGCCGAGCATGACATCGTCGAGCTCCGGCGTGACGCAGCTGCGGTTGTAGAGCTTCACGAAGAAATGGCCGAGGTCGGCCGCCGACGTATAGTTTTCACGGCCCGCCGCGACGGCGTCAAAATCCATCATCTTGCGCTGGAGAATCGTGTCATGGTAGCCGTTCCGCTGGATGTATTCGTTGATGGCGTCCATGCCGAGAAGGTCGATGACCATGTTCGTCGCCGTGTTGTCGCTCTCCGTAATCATGAAGCGCAGGACGGTATCGAGCGGCAGCTCCGTGCCCGAGGCATACCCCGCGATGACGCCCGCGCCGCCGACCTTGTCCGAACTGTGGAGCGTCAGCGTCTGGTCGAGCGACAGCGTCCCCTGCTGCACGCGCTCCATCGCCGTGGCGAGCAAAAATACCTTGATCATGCTCGCCGACCGCATCGGCGATGACTGGTAGACATACTCGCGCCCGTCGAGCGGATAGGCGACAAAGACCGCATAATGCGTACTGTCAGCATTCGAAAGCGCTTCGATGCCAGACGCAAGTGCGGATGTCGAGGAGGATGACGCGTCAGATGTCGCCGCCCCGCTGCTCTCCCCCGTGTCTGAAACATCAGAAGCACAGGCAGAAAGCAGGAGGAGGAAAAATGCCAGCAACAAGCATGCTGCGCCTCTTGGGTTGAACGGTTTCATTTAAAAACTCCTGACAAGCAAAAAGACAGCTGTATCTCTGGAATGACAGCTGTCCTCTTTTTCATTACAGCTTGAACTGCGTCGTCGCTTTCTGCAAATCGGCTGCCATCTGCGCGAGCGTCTGGGACGCGGCAGCGATTTCTTCGTTCGACGCGCTCTGTTCTTCCGTCGCGGCGGAGATGGACTGCGTACTTTCCGACGTCGTCGCACTAATCTTCTGGATGCCGTCGACGGCTTCGACGATCTTGCCTGCGCCCGCTTCGAGCGTCTTGACGGAATTTGCGATGTCCCCCATCTGGCTGCTCATGTCGTGCACCTGGTCAAGGATGTTCTGGAACTGCGTGCTGACGTTGCGCACAGCTTCCGTGCCCTGACGGAACGTCTCCGAGCCGCTCTCCATCGACTGCACGATGTTGTCCGTATCCTTCTGGATGGTCCCGATGCGCGCGCGGATTTCGTCCGCCGACTGCTGCGATTCCTCGGCGAGCTTGCGCACTTCGTCCGCGACAACGGAGAAACCGCGTCCGTGCTCGCCTGCACGCGCGGCCTCGATGGCCGCATTGAGCGCCAGCAGGTTCGTCTGCTCGGCGATGGCGCTGATGGTCTCGACAATCGTGCCGATTTCCTGCGAGCTCGCGCCGAGCTTCTTCACGATGACTGCCGACTCCGCGACGTTCTTCTCGATATCCTCCATGCGCGCGAGCGCGTCCTGCATGAGTTCCGAGCCTTGCTGCGCGGCGTCTACGGTCTGCTGCGATGTCGCGCCGATGCGCGTTGCCTTGTCGTTGACCGTCGCGATGTTCGTGTAGACATTGTCGACTTCCTTCATGGCCGCCTCGACATTCTGGACCTGCTGGTCCATGTTGCCCGAGACGCCGCTGATGGTCTCGGCGACATGCGTCGAGGCTTCGGCCGACTGGTGCGCATTTGCCGTGAGCTGTTCGGACGAGGCCGCTACCTGCTCCGATGTCTTCGCGATTTCCGAGATGAGATGGCGGAGCTTGCCGCCCATCGTGTTGAACGAGGCTGCGAGGTCGCCTGTCTCGTCCTGCGTATCGACGATGATGTCATCCTGCGAGAGGTCGCCGCCCGCGAAATCCTCCGCATGGCTGCGGATGGCCTCGATGCGCGTCGAGATGCTGTCCGCGAATTTCAGCGAGGCCGCGACGGCAATCAGGATGCCGAGAATCGTCAGGATGCCGTACGCAATCTTGAGCTTCGTCAGCGAGGCGAAAACGACGTCGCGCGGCACGGAAATCGCCATGACCCAGCCCGTCGTCGGGACGGAATGATAGGCGATGACCTTCGTGCCCTCGGACGAATCGGCCTCGAAATAGCCTTCGCCCTTCTGCACCATTTCGTCGAAATGCGGCGCGAGCGCCTTGTTGCCGCTGACCGGCGTCATGTTCTCGCTCTCATCCGTCGAAGCGACGATGTTGCCTTTCGGGCTGATCAGGATGCCCTTGCCCTGCCCGTGATAGTCGAGGTTCTTCACAGCCTGCTCGAGCGTCCCGAGCTCGATGTCCTCGCAGATGGCACCTGCGAACTTGCCCGTCTCGTCCTCATACGGCATGGCCGCCGTGACGACGAGCTTGCCATTCGTCGAGTCCTTGTAGACCTCGGTGAATGAGAGCTTGCCGTTCGCTGCTTTCGCCTGCTTGTACCAGCCGCGCTCCTGCGGGTTCACCTTGCCCGTGTTGTCTTTCTTCGCCGAGACGAACGTGCCGGTCTCCGTCGCATTGACGAGGCCGACGATCTCCTTGTCCCCGGAAACCATCTTGAGGAGCGACTGCATCGTTGCGATGTCGCCCTTGTTGCCGACCGTCGGCATGACCTCCGCCGCCGCGACAGCATACTCCGACTTGCCGTGAATCCACCCGTCAAGCCCCTGCGCCTCGGCGCTGACCGTCGCACTGAGCTCGCCCTCGACGCTCTGCTCGAGGTTGCTGTACGCCACATAGTAGCCCACGCACGACATGACCGCCATGATGACGCCAACAAGCGCCGCAAGGACAAAAAACTTCTGCCGGATTTTCATGAAACCGCTTCCCTTCTCCACTCTATCTGAATACTTCCCATGGTATTCTACATACTTCCTATCCTTTTGGGTATAATTCGCTTTCTTGTAGGAAGGTTCCTGCTTTCATGAAAAAAATTTGAAAAAGTCCATGACGATGGCTCTGGCAATCTTTCGACAGGCAAGATATAATCAGAGACAGAACGAATCCTCTGCAGAAAGGAAGGCTTGACGCGCGATGGACACGACGAACCTGAAAGAAATCACGACCTCGGTCTACACATTTTCCGACCTCATCGAAAACCACTGCCTCTACGTCGACAAGACCGCTTACATCTACAAGCTGCTCAAAGTCACAAAAGGCCAGTTCTTCTGCACCCGTCCGCGCCGCTTCGGCAAGAGCCTGACCATCTCGACACTCGAAGCCGTCTTCCGCGGCCGGCGTGAGCTCTTTGACGGGCTGTATCTCGGCAGCGCCGATTACGACTGGCAGGTATATCCCGTCATCCATATCGACTTCACGCAATGCGTCATGGACACGATGCCGCAGCTGCAGAAATCGCTCTGCTACCAGCTGGAAGAGATTGCAAAAAGTTACGGACTGAAACTCACGGATGACGATCCTGCTCTGCTTTTCAACAAGCTGATCCGCGCACTCTATGACAAAACGGACACGGAAGTTGTCCTCCTCATCGATGAATACGACAAGCCGGTCTTTGAGCATCTGGACAACGCCAAGGATGCGGAACTCTACCGCAATTTCCTTTCGTCATTCTATCAGATCATCAAAGGAGCCGAACCCATCCTGCGCTTCACATTTTTGACGGGCGTGACAAAGATTGCAAAACTCTCCGTCTTCAGCAAGCTGAATCACTTGACGGACATCACCATGCGTCCAGAATTCGCCTGCATGTTCGGCTACACGCAGCAAGAGCTCGAAGCAAACTTCTCTGCCTGGCTGGATGCGGCTGTCAAAGATGGCGTCCACGCTGTTCTAAGCAAGGACGGCCTCCTCAACCGCACTGAACTCCTCACGGAAATCAAGCTCTGGTATGACGGCTTTCGTTTTTCGGAGAACGCAGAAACGGTCTACAATCCCATTTCAATCGGAAAATTTTTCCTCAATCATCATACCTTTAAAAATTTTTGGTTTGAGACAGGAACGCCAACGTTTCTCGTAAATCTCCTGAAGCGCAATTGTCTGACCGTTCCTGACATCGATGGTACGTTGCTCTCCGAAAGTTATCTGGATACGTTCGACATCGCTGAACTTGCAGGCACACAAGTTGAGGACGAGCGCATCCTCGACCTGCTTTTCCAAACAGGGTATCTGACCGTCGACCAGCTTGCCGCCACACTTCCAGAACGCCTTTTCAAGATGCGTTTCCCGAATCATGAAGTCGCCTATTCCTTTGCGCGAGAACTCCTCAGTGCCTACACCGCTCCACGCCGTCCGACAAAGTACCTCTATGAACTCCTCTCAGCCGCAGAAAGCGGCCGCACGGAGGATATGGTGGACGTCTGGAAGGATTTCTTCGCCGGCCTCCCCTACGACATCCAGATCAAGGCGGAAAAATACTATCAGTCCATCATCTACACCATCTGCCGCCTCTGCGGCATGGACATCCTGACAGAAGTCGTAACGAACAAAGGCCGCATCGATGCCGTGCTCGACGCGGGAAAACATCTCTACATCCTCGGGTTCAAGCTCCAAAAAACGGCAGACGCCGCCCTCGCCCAGATTGATGAAAAAGCCTACGCCGAAAAGTACCTCCGTCCCGCCCGCGAAAAAGGCCAGACCATCCATGCCGTCGGCATCAACTTCTGCTATGCGCCGGAGGAACGGACGATTACCGATTGGAAAGAAACGTTCCTTCCCTGAATCCCCACTCTCTATAACAAGAAGTGACAGACCCCACACACAAAAAACAGCATCCTTCAATACGGAGGAACGCTGTTTTGGGCGTGCGATGATATTTTATTTTGGTGCGTGCGAGAAT
Organism: uncultured Veillonellaceae bacterium; assembly: GCA_900315575.1. Classification (GTDB taxonomy): domain Bacteria; phylum Bacillota; class Negativicutes; order Selenomonadales; family Selenomonadaceae; genus Selenomonas_C. The sequence continues at coordinate 28,147 of OMZR01000001.1, read as the reverse complement.
TCGGATAGAGGCTTGATTACAACAAATACTTTTTCAAAATCCCCTGCTTCTTTCCTTCCAGCATCTTTCGCTTTTCTTCCAACTTTGCAATTTGGGATTCCATGCGTTCAACTTCGTTGACGAAAACATCCTGCTGTTGCTTAGGTGGCAGCTCCAACCGCAACGCTCGCACGCGATCGAGTGACGGACGATTTGTCCGTGTAAAGCGCCGGCGTTCCCCTTCGGCATGGAGCGCAAAAGCAAGGTAACGCGCATTGACATCAGTGGCCTGTACTCGCAACGTCCCGCAATGATCTGTCGGATAGAACGGCATCTGCGGCGGGATGTAACGAACATCCCAATCCCCATCAATCCCCCAAAGGATCGTGCCAACATTATAATCCTTGAAAAATGATGCACGGATATACCCGAACGGCTCTTGCACGTTTGCGCTGTACACGGGAATGCCAGTTGGCAGAAGCTCGGAACTCAAGACGCGCTTGCCGATGGTCATCTGGAATTTGTCCGTTGCATCAAGCTTTATTGTCTCCCCCCCCGATTACATCAAACTTTTGGAAGAGGACTTCAATACGAGCGCGATAATCGTCAATCGCCATTCGCGTCGTTTGATATTCTCCTTCAATCTCCACGCACTCGTCAACTATCTTCTTTTGGATTTCCACTGGCGGAACAGGAATTTTTATCTTTCCTATCTGATTCGATAAGTTCTTGATGTTCGCACCTGCGGCATCATTACGGACATAATCTCGCATGAACGGTGTATTTAATACAAAGTAAATATATTGCGGAACTTCATCCTTTGCTTTCGGTCTCAGAATCCCCATAAATCCGCCAGCATAATACTTCGTGTCACCGGAAATATACGCTACTTTTCCAATATGTTGCAAACTTCCGCTCGAAAAACATATGAAACAATCCTTGTCCTTCAACCGTTTTTCATCAGGAATTATTTTGTTCTCGCGAAGATAAATCTTTTTTGACACTTCGAAATGACCGTCAAGCGTAATATTGTCAGCCGTTAAGATAACATTCGGGGTTTCATCCAAAACCTGATCCGTCTTATCATATGTCACGCCACGAATAACATCTACAAAATCTGTCAGTTGTCTCAACGGGTACTTGCTTGACAGCTTCATCCGATTGACCCCCGTCGTCCGAATAGATTTATTGAAATCAATCCGCGTAAAATCAATCATATCCTTGAGCGGAAAATACTTATAATATTCTTTCGGATATTCAGTTATAGCTTGCGTATGTTCGAACGTCGAACGAATTAGAGCAGCAAATGTATCCCGTGCTGAACGATTTTGAGGATTATATAACATTCCGCCTTCGTTGAGGATGACGATCCCTTCGTTTCCCCTACGATTTGTCCAATCATATCCCAAGAAACTTTTTTGTTTTTTGTTCTCCACAGGGGCCGTGATGACAAGAACTGTTTGCTGATAGACCATAGCAAAGTAGCGCAATTTTTCCCGCTCTCGCTCCTTCACGAGCGTATAAAAACGCTGGTTGAGCCATGCAGATTGTTCCTCGACATTCATGTTCTGAAACGATTTCTGCCGGCGCTTGTTTTTCGTTTCAGCAAGATTCTCAAACGCATCAACATAATTTCGAAAGTACGGCGTTTCGACGAAATTCGTATAAGGCATGGTTTCTGCAAGGAATTTCCGATAGTCTTCTTCGCTACATTCCACCTGCGCCAAATATTGTGCGAAAATCTTCTCATCTTCCCAATCGGAAAGTGGCCTACCTGACAATATGGCATCGGCGCTGTCAGCGACGAGACGAAAACGGATAGGTGGTTCTTTGATTTTTTGCAGGAACAGAACGACCGTATCCGTGTTCGTTGCACTGAACGTCTTTCCACCAAAGCACGTAATAGCGTGGATGTAAAAATGCTGTAACAATTCTTCGCGCGCCCCATTGCAACTGCCAGAATCTTTGCTGAGAATGGACGACGGAAGAATGACTGCGGCGAGGCCGCCCGGTTTCAAAAGCTGTGCAATGCGCTCAACGAACAACGTCTCAATCTCACCGCCATCGTTCGAGATAGCATCGAGCAAGCGAAAGTCGTTGTCGTGAAGCTTCAAGTGGCTTTTAAATGATTTGACGGCATACGGCGGATTTGCGACAAGGATATCGAACGTCCCCGGCGCAATGCCTTTCTCACGGTAATTCTCCAGCCCGTCGCCAAAAATAACATTCGCGTCGCCAGCACCATGCATGAAGAGCGAAATCTTTGACACGCGAGCAAGTCGGTAATCTTTTTCCACACCATATACATGATCGCTCACCCATGCTTCGTCTCCATTTTTATCTTTACCCTCCGTCAACAGTTCGCGAACGGCCTCGATGCCCTGCGTAAGAAAATGGCCTGCTCCGCAAGCGTAATCGATGATCTTCGGATATTCAATGCGGCCATCTTTCTGAACGAACGTGCGAAGTGGCAGGCTATCCCAGATAAAGCGTGTGATAGGAACGGGCGTGAAAAATTGTCCCTCGTTCTGCTTGAAGCCCTTGTTCAGCAGTTGCTCGAACAGATCACCAAGTGTCTGGAGGTCTGACGAGCCGATGATACGATACCCTTGAAACAGCTGAACGACTTCCACGACAATCTTGCCATTTTGATAAAACAGTTCTTCATTGTGCACATCCTTGAACGCGAAGTCATTATTCGTATAGAACTTCAAGATGCGCAATGTCTTCTTAAGTTCCGCAACCAACTGGCCGCGTTGTGCCCCCGTGAATTGCTGCACGACATTTTCTGCATATGTGTCCGGCACATAGAAGATTTCCTCTCGCATGAATTTTTCCATGCCGTCCTTGTGCAACCGTTGCAAACGGTCTTGCAGTGTCTCGTAAGTATCCGTTCCAACCTTGTACTGGAAATCGACCACGTCATCTTCTTGCTTCTGCATCTCATCAACGAGCTTACAGATGAAGAGCGCGATAAGACGGTTGAATGCATTCTCCTTGTCGGAAACGTTATTGTGTCGCAAAATTTCTTCAAATCGGTTCACGACCTTGTCATTCTTGCTGAAATCGTCAAGGTCACGCTTTCGTAACGGCTTCGCTCCGATTTCATAGGCCACGGAATCATCGCGGAAGATGACATCTCCACAGAAACGCCGGTCATATGTCTCGTCCCAGCATGTATAGAGTTCCTCTTTGCTCTTTGCGTCGCAATAAAGATGAATCGTATCATCCCTCCGTGCTTTCTTCGCTTTCTCTGCCATCACCAAGAGATTTTTATCATCGTTACAATCGACGCTATCCGTAACGTAAGTTACCGCTCCATGCTCAAAATCAGATGCATATAAGACAAGAAACTTGCAACTATGCTCCTGCCACCAGTAACTGAACAACTGCCCGCCGTCACTCAGCATATTATTGTATTCTTTTTTATACGCCTTGCCTGCAGTCTTGCACTCAATGATGAAAAGAGGTTGACGCGCCTCGCCATCTTTCTTCTCCTTGCCGTCCGACGTCTGCCGAAAAACGCAAATATCTGCAAATCCACTATCTTCACTGCCCGATGTCATATGGCCGAGCGTCCATTTTCGTTCGAGCTCAATATCTTCCGGTCGATAGCCTTTCGTCAGCAGACGGTCGACACATTCCAGCACGACGAAATTCTCCGGTTTCGCGAAATTATCCGTTGTATGCCGTTCAATTTTCATGCCATGATCTTCCGGATACTGGATGATTTCGTGCTGAAAGTCCACCGCGATGCAGCAGTCAAAGATTGAATACGTCTTTTCATATATGCCAAGTGAATTCTGCTGGAAGCCGATGGCATCTAAAACTTGTCTCAAATTATCTTTTGTGATCATAAGCTCCTCCCTATTGCGCCACACTTCTCACACAGTTCGCTCACCGACGAGCAATGCTTTTTCTTGAAAATATGTGTCCGTCTGCCATGTCGATTTCCTTTCTTGTTCGCGGTTTCTTTAGCTTGCCATAGGATACCACGAGACGATTAACAAACACCTGCGCAATGGAGAATTTGTTGTTCACTCAAAAAAAACGGGGCGATCGCGTTTTTGCGGTCGTCCCATTTCAGTATGTCCAAATATTTTTAATCGAGTGCCTCGAACGCCTGGTCGAGGTCGTAGATGATGTCGTCGATGTGCTCCGTGCCGATGGAGAGGCGGATCGTCGACGGGGTGATGCCGGAGGCGAGGAGCTCTTCTTCGCTCATCTGGGAGTGCGTCGTGGACGCCGGCTGGATGACGAGCGATTTGACGTCGGCGACGTTTGCGAGCAGGGAGAAGACTTTGAGGTGGTCGATGAACTTCTTTGCCGCCTCGGCGCCGCCCTTGATTTCAAACGTGAAGATCGAGATGCCGCCATTCGGGAAATATTTTTTGTAAAGCTCGTGATCCGGATGGTCGGGGATGGCCGGATGATTGACCTTCTCAACATGCGGATTCTTCGCGAGGTAGTCGACGACTTTGAGCGCGTTCTCGACATGGCGCTCGACGCGCAGCGACAGCGTCTCGACGCCCTGCAGCAGCAGGAACGCATTGAACGGCGAAATCGTCGCGCCCGTGTCGCGCAGCAGCAGCGCACGCAGATAGACGACAAACGCCGCCGCGCCAATGTCTTTCGCGAAGCTCAGGCCGTGGTAGCTGACGTTCTTCTCGACGAGCCACGGGAACTTGCCCGACGCCGCCCAGTCGAATTTGCCGCTGTCGATGACGACGCCGCCGAGCGTCGTGCCGTGGCCGCCGATGAACTTCGTCGCCGAATGCACGACGATGTCCGCGCCGTAGTCGAACGGGCGCAGCTGGTACGGCGTCGCGAACGTGGAATCGACAACGAGCGGGATCTTGTGCGCATGCGCGATTTTCGCGACAGCCTCGATGTCGATGAGGTTCGCGTTCGGATTGCCGACGGACTCGATGTAGATGATCTGCGTGTTGTCCTTAATGGCATCCTCGAAGACCTGCGTGCCCTTCGTTGGATCGACGAACGTCGTCTCGATGCCGAAATCGGGGAACGTGTGCTCGAAGAGGTTGAACGTGCCACCGTAGATCGTCGTGGCCGCGACGATGTGCTGGCCCGCATGGACGAGCCCCTGAACGGCTGCCGTGACTGCCGCCGCGCCGGATGCGAACGCGAGCGCCGCGACGCCGCCTTCGAGCGCCGCGAGGCGTTTCTCGAGCACATCCTCCGTCGGGTTCGTCAGACGGCCGTAGATGTTGCCCGCATCCTTCAGGCCGAAACGGTCAGCGGCATGCTGGCAGTTGCGGAACACATAGCTCGTCGTCTGGTAGATCGGCACGGCGCGCGCATCCGTCGCGGGATCAGCCTCTTCCTGGCCGACATGCAGCTGCAGCGTCTCAAAGTGGTACTTTCTCTCTTCGCTCATAACACGTTCCTCCTGTATCTCACATCCAGTAAACATATCTGATTGCTATGTTTGGAATTATACAGTGTTACACGTCATCTGTCAAGAGAAAATTTGAAGGCGACGCAACGTTTCTTGTATTTGCTTGGTGACAGCACCCGACTACTCAGTCAGCTTCGCTGACAGCTCCCTCAGAGAAGGAGCCTGCTGCTACCCGCACCAGCCGCATGACGCGCTTGTTGATCTCCGTCGCGCTGACGAGGGTCTCAAGCGCGTCTTTGGCCAGCATGGACGCGCGGCCGCTCGGGGCGTAGCCTTCGTGGAAATAACGGCTCGCGGACTGCGAGAAGTTTTCCTGCGTGCTGCGGTCGTAGCCGTCGAGCTCCACCGTCGCACCGCTGTCAAGAATCATCATATCATCGAAAGAATCCCAGCCCCAGCCACCACCATAATAGATGTGTTCATAGTACGTCGTCAGCACAGGGCAGACGACGAGGTCGGCACCGAGCTTCTCTGCGAGCGGCTGCATGGCGTCCTTCATCTTCACGCGGCGGTGCTGCGTCTTGAGATCGGCCAGCACGTCGTTCAGCGCAGACTCGACCTCGGACGACGGGATCTCCTCGACGTAGTGCATCGTATCATTGAGCGGTACATGGAGCGCAAGGTCGAGACGGTTCTCGATGATGTTTTCGACCTCGGCGTCGGCAGAATACGCGCGGATGACGAGGGGGACGCGGGCGAGGCGCAGAGGCTTCGCTGATTGCTCTGTTGCGGCGAGAGCGACAGAAGAGAACAGGCAAAGGAACAAAGAAAGTACCGCACACAACATCAAATATTTCTTTTGCATAGGTCACACCTCTGAACGAGTTCGCACCCGCGGAAGCCACGTCCTGCATATTCAAATGACATGCAGGGGACTCCCCCCGCCGCAAGCGGCCCTCCCCCCCTCTGAGAAGGGGGCTGGGGGTATCAATGAATCGCCTTTTTCTTGAACCGTCCGCCGACGATATCATGGACGGCGTTGATGGTGACGAAGGCATTTTCGTCTTTTTCGAGCACGATTTCTTTGAGTTTGTCCACCTCGAGGCGCGTGACGACGCAGTAGAGGACTTCCTTGCTGTCACCCGTGTAGCCGCCCGCACCATGGAGGAGCGTCACGCCGCGGCCGAGGCGGTCATTGAGGGCGGACGTAATGGCCTCGTGCTCGTTCGTGACGATCATGACGGCATAGCTTTCGTCGAGGCCCTTGATGACGACGTCGATCATCTTCGAGATGACGAAGTAGGCGACGAGCGAATACATCGCCTTGTCCCAGCCGAACAGCAGGCCCGCGCTCGAAAGGATGAAGAGGTTGATGAACATGACGACTTCGCCGACGGAAAAGACGGAGCGCTTGTCCATGATGATGGCGACGATCTCGGTGCCGTCGAGCGAGCCGCCCGCGCGGATGATGAGGCCGACGCCGAGGCCGTCGATGATGCCGCCGAAAATGGCAGCGAGGAACGGATCCTCCGTGACGCGCGGCAGCGTCTCGAACACGGCCGACCACGCCGAGAGGAAGCAGATGGCGATGAGCGTCGCGATGGCGAAGTTCTTGCCAATCTGCTTGTAGCCGAGATAGAGGAACGGCAGGTTCATCACGACGAGGAAGAAGCCGAACGACATCGGCGTGACCGTGCTCGCCATGATGGAGAGGCCGACGACGCCGCCGTCGATGACGTGGTTCGGAATCAGGAAGAGCTCGAGGCCGATGGACGCGATGATGGCGCCGAGAAAAATCATCACGTACTTCTTGATGTAAAACGACGCCTTGCGGTGCTGGGCGATGGTCTTCTTCACTGCCGGGACGACGGGGATGGGATTCTCCGCTTCCGTTTCATGAACGGGCGGGGTGGGATACGTTTCTTTCGTGGGCGGGGTCGAAGGTTGTTCGGCCATAGACGTCATGCTCCTGTTCGTAGTGGATTTTTAGGTGGAAACTGCAAGCTTTTTGTATTCATTCGCATTTTGTGGTTCACTCCCACGCGACACTGTCATCGACGTCCTCGAGAACGCCCCTGAGGTCGGGCAAATCGCCGCTCGCGGCCGTACCGAGGCGGAACACCGTGCCGTCCTGCCGCACGAAAAGCGCTGTCACGTCTTCGCCGCAACTTTCGATCAGTGCCTTGCCCTTTTCCTCGCCGAGCACGAAGAGCGCCGTCGTGAGGATGTCGGAAAGCTCTCCGGCATGCTCGCCATGCGCGATGACGGTAACGCCTTCGAGGCCCGTCACGGCCGGACGCCCCGTCGATGGGTCGAAGATATGATGGTAGCGCTGGCCGTCCTGCTCGAAATAGCGCTCGTAATCGCCGGAGCTCGAGAGCGCGGCATCGCTGAGCGGCGCGACGCCGAGATATGTCTTCGGGTCGTCTGCGCGCGGATGGCGGATGCCGATGCGCCACTTCTTGCCCTTCGGATTCTCCCCGAGCGCATAGATCGAGCTGCCGCCGAGGCTCACGAGGCCGTTTTTGACGCCATGCTTCTCGTAGATCTTGCGCAAACCGTCGATGGCATAGCCCTTTGCGACGGCGCCGAGGTGGACGCGCATGCCGGCTTCCGTCAGGCGGGCGCTGTGGTCTTCCGCGCGGAGCTCGAGCTTTTTCCAGCCGACATGGCTGCGCGCCTCGGCGATTTCGGCGTCCGATGGGACGCGCTCGCTCTCTGTGCCAATGCCCCAGAGCTTGATAAGCGGCCCCGTCGTGATGTCGAACGCGCCATTCGTCTTTTCCGACCAGTCTTTCGAAAAGGCGAGCATTTCATAAATCTCGGGCGAAACCTGCACCCACTCGCCCGTCCCGGCCGCGAGGCGCAGCGCCGTAAGATCGCTGCCGTCCTTCTGGCTCGCGAGCGCGTCGAGTTTCTTGAGATAGGCGAGCCCCTCGTCGACGGCCTGCTCCTGCTCCCCGTCATCCGCCTGCAGCTCGACGACCGTGTCCATGATGACCGCCGTCTTCGTATAGGGCTCGCGGCCGCAGGCGGTGGTTGAAATCATCAGCATCATCAAAAAAAGGACACCGAAAAGTCGTTTGATATCGCCCCCGCGGAAGAAACTGCCTGCAAATTGCTTTTTCCTGCAAGGGACTCCCCCCGCCCTTCGGGCCCGTCCCCCCTCTGAGAAGGGGGCTCCGTATAAGAATGTCTCCGGTTCTTGCATAACGTCATCCCACCTCCAACAAATTATCCTTTGCTGGAAACTTCGTTATACACGTCCTTCAGCAGCGTTTCCTTCCGCAGGCTCTCGCACTCGCAGTGCTTTTCATCGGCATCCACGCTGCGGATCGTGTCGAGCAGGATTTCGCCGATCATCGGGGCATCGTCGTAAAAGATGTCTTTCATATCCTCGTGCGACCAGGCGCGGCGAATGCCTTCGCCGTAGTTGACCGTAAAATAGAGCCCTGCATAGCAGGCACCAATCTCGCGTGCAAGATAGACCTCGGGCGCGATGCTCTGGCCGACGATGTCGGCATGGCCCTGCATCATCGCCACCTCGGCCGGACTCTCGAAGTGGCGGCCGTCCGTCACGGCATACGTGCCGCGCGTGAAAATGCGGCCGTCGAAATGTTTTCGCGTTGCGGAAATCAGCGCCTTGCGGAGCTCGGGACAGAGCGCGTCGCGCATGATGAGCAGGTACCTGCCATCGAGCATGACGTCCTTGCGGCACGAGAGATCGAGGTAATCGTCCGGAATCATGAAATCCCGCAGATCGAGCAGCTTGTTCACCGTGCCGACGCCGCCCTCGGAGAGGATGCGCCGCACGCCCGCTTCGCGGAACACCCAGAACACCTGCCGCGAGGCATCAGCGCGCGTGACGCCCGAGCGCCAGCCATGCATACGGCACGTCAGCACGCGCTTGCCCGCGACGGAGAACAGCCGCATGGCCGGGCTGGCGCCATATGGCGTTGCAAAGTGCAGCTCGTCCGCGAGAATCTCGACATCCGCGTCCTTTGACCGCGCAGGAAAATCACTCGAAAGCGTGCCGGAGCCGCCGACAATGGCAAAAGAAGCAGCGGGGACTTGGTCCAAAAGTTTCATGAAGATTGTCCTTCCTTTCATTCTGTGGTTGTTGCGGCATTCGCTACATACAGCTCATACAGCCGCCTTGTCGAGGCCGGCCGCAGCAGGCTGACATCTTCCGTACGGGCGAGGCCGCCAAGAGCAGCTTCGACGAAGGCTTTCATATGGTCGGTCATGGCGACGCCGCGCGCCTTTTTGTGCTGCCACCATTCGTATTCGCTCTGGAACGTGAACTTGTCGCGGCCGTAGGCTTTGCCGGCAGCGAGAAAGTCGCAGAGCATCTCGACGGCATAGGGGTACGGCATGTCGACGGGATGCGCGCCGTGGTCGAAGTCGTCCTGCCATGCTTCATAATGGTGGAGATTGCGTCCGTGGTGATGAATCCAGGCGTAGCTGAGGCCGTGGTTGTACATCTTGCAGAGCCAGATCGGCGAGCCGATACCATTGTACCAATGGACGCTCTCCCAGAATTCCATGCGCGAGAATTTCGACCAGTCGTGCATGATGCCCTGCCACGGGATGCCCGCGATGCAGGCGAAGTGGAAGACCCAGTATTTGTGGCGCAGGATCATCCAGGTATGGCCGAGCAGGCGGCGCCAGAACGACATGCTCCGGTTCAAACGCAGCGCCTCTTCCGCACGGTGCTTCATATGTTGTTCCATGGGATTGACCATATCATTGCCAGCCTTGCAGTGTCCAGTAATCTTCAATGCCCTTGACGATCGGATAGAAGATGTCTTCGCCGTTCGTGATTCTTGTGAGCTGATAGTGGCCATCGTCCTGCTGTGTGAGCTCCGCCTTGACGGTCAGGCTCGGAACGAGCTTTCCATAGTCACTGTCGTCACCTGTGATCTCGATGGTTGCGACGGCATTGCCGCCGTTCTCTTCGATGCCCGCGACTTTCGCCGTGTAGTGGTCTTCGAATTTGCGGCACTCATTCGCGAGCCAGTGCGCTTCGCCATCCGTGCGCGTGACGGGCGTCTCCTTTGGCTGGAGGTAGAACGTCAGCGTGCGGCCGATCAGCGCGAGATCGCTGTCGCGGCGGTCAGCGATGTAGTCCTTCATGAACGCCGTGTCATGACGGAAGAACCAGTCGGCCGGATAAAGCGCATGGAGCTTTTCGATGTCGCGCGCGAGGATGGCCGTGCCCTCGTCGTAGCTCGCGGCCGCGAGCCCTTCGGTATCGACGTAGCGCGCCAGCGTCTCGGCGTCCTTGTCATGGATGGCCTGCACGATTTTTTCCATGGCGTACTCCGGCGTGCGCTCGGCACTCTTTGCATAGGCATATCCTCCCACGGCAACGAGTACGAGGGCAAAAAGGACGGCAAGGAGCTTCTGGGTCTTCATCTCGTTCTCCCCCTTTACAAACTCTTGAGTTATGCGATATGATGGATGTATACAAATATTATAGTTGATTCTATCACGAAAGGAAAGATTTATCATGAAAGCAACCCAACACTGTATGACGCCGCTCGCGCAGAGATTCACGGCGACCGGCCTTTTGCGCTTCGCGGCTCCTTCCATCGGGATGATGCTCGTCATCTCCCTTTATTCCGTCACGGACGGCATCTTTATCGGCCGCTATGCCGGCGCGTCGGCGCTCGCTGCGTCGAACATCGTCTATCCCGCGATCAACCTCCTCTACGGCCTCGCCATCATGCTCGCATCCGGCGGCTCGGCGCTCGTCGCGAAAACGCTCGGCGAAGGCCAGCCGCTGCTCGCGCGGCAGAGGTTCACATGGATCACGGTGGCGACGTTCACGATTGGTGCGGTGTTCGCGCTCTTTTTGTGGGCTTTTTTCAGCCCGGTGCTCGCGTTCCTCGGCGCGAGCCCGGAAATGCTGCCGGACTGCCGCGCCTACCTCGGCGTTCTGCTGCCGTTCTTCCCGATTGCGGCTGTCAGCATTCTCTTTGATACGTTCTGCATTGCAGACGGCCGCGCAGGACTCGGCTTCCTCGTGGCTGTCGCGAGCGGTGTGACGAATGCGGCGCTCGACTACCTCTTCCTCGCCCACATGGATCTCGGCATTCTCGGCGCAGGCCTCGCGACGGGGCTCGCCGACCTGCTCGCGGCAACGCTCGGCTTCGTGTTCTTCCTGCGCTTCAGCCGCACGCTGCGCTTCACGCGCTTCACGGCTGAGCTTTCCGTGCTCGCGTCGGCCGCTTCAAATGGCATTTCAGAAATGGTCACGCAGTGCTCCGTCGGCATTACGACGTTCCTCTTCAACCTCATCACGTTCGCCTGGGCGGGCGAGGACGGTGTCGCAGCCATCTGCGTCATCCTCTACGCCGAAATGCTGCTGACAAGCTTCCTCGTCGGCTTCTCGAATGGCGTCGCACCCGTGTTCTCCTACCATTACGGTGCAAAGCATGACGGCGAGCTGCTGCACCTCTTGAAATGCGCACTCACGATTCTCGCCATCGCCGGCGTCGGCGCCTATGCCTCGGCGCAAGTGCTCGCCGGGCCGCTCGTCGCGCTGTTCCTGCCACAGGGCGGCAGCGTTGCCGCCCTGACGGAGACGGGCTTCCGCCTGTTTTCGCTGAGCTTCCTGCTCTGCGGCTTCAACCTCTTTGCCTCTGGCTTCTTCACCGCCCTCTCCGACGGCCGCACCTCGGCGCTCTGCTCGTTCGCGCGAAATCTCGCGGGCATCGTCATCTTCCTCTTGGTGCTGCCGCACTTCCTCGGCCTCACGGGCGTCTGGCTCGCCGTCCCGGCCGCCGACCTCACGGCTGTCCTGTTTTCATCATTCTGCCTGCTCAGTGCAGCGAAAAGCATGGTCTTCCGCTGCCAGCGGAAATTCCCGAAAGTCTTCCGCAAGTACCGCGAGGCGTGAATTTAAAAAGGCTCTCCCTCTGGGAGAGCTGGCACGCGAAGCGTGACTGAGCGGGTAGTTGGATACTGGATCCTAGCAAATATGCAAAATGTCGCTAAGACATCACGACTCGATGCCTTAGCGACATTTTTATATTTGTCAGGTTATCGTATCTTACTACCCTCTCCACCGCTTCGCGGTCCCCCTCTCCCACAGGGAGAGGCTGCGATTCTCAGTAGTTCTTCGCGACTTTCTGGAAGTACGACTGCGGATGTGCGCAGACCGGGCAGACTTCCGGAGCCTTGTCGGCTTCGCAGACGTAACCGCAGTTCAGGCACTGCCAGATGACTTTTTCGCCCTTCTGGAAGACCTTCTTCTCTTCGACGTTCGCGAGCAGGAGCTTGTAGCGCTCTTCATGCTCTTTCTCGATGGCAGCGACGCCCTCGAAGAGTTTCGCGATGCGCTCGAAGCCTTCCTCGCGTGCCGTCTTGGCAAAGCCCGGGTACATGCTCGTCCACTCGTCATGCTCGCCCGCGGCCGCATCCTTCAGATTGTCAGCCGTGTCGCCGATGCCCTGCACGAGCTTGAACCAGATCTTGGCATGCTCTTTCTCATTGTCGGCCGTCTCCTGGAAGATGTTCGAAATCTGGACGAAGCCATCTTTCTTCGCCTTCGAAGCGTAATACGTATACTTGTTGCGCGCCTGCGACTCACCGGCGAACGCAGCCCATAAATTCTTTTCCGTCTGGGATCCCTTGAGTTCCATGAAAAATCTCTCCTTCTTCAATACAACACATAAAATCCTAGTGCGCGCGGGATTCCTCTCCCTCGCGCTGACGTCTTCATTATACCATCAACGGATAATAATTACAAATTAGATTTCCGATATGCTGCACGTTTTTCTGTTTTCATGCAGAGTTTCGCAACGCTTCGGAGCGTTTCTGCCGCTCTTTGCAAAGATACATCGCATGATCGGCTGAGCGCACGACATCGTCAAGCGGCTGGCTGCTGCCCGCCGTGCGCGTCGCGCATCCATGCGCCGAAACCATCCAATAATGGAACGGCAGGCGGCGGCTCTCTTCGAGCAGATCGAGCTCGACCTGCTCCCAGGCGTCCGCGATTTCCCTCTGCGTGACATCCTGGAAGATGACGACGAACTCGTCACCGCCGACACGCGCCGTCATGGCGTGCTGCCCGTCAAAGACGCGGCTCAGGATATGCGAAAACGTGATGAGCAGGCGGTCACCCGCCTCGTGGCCGAACGTATCGTTGACGTACTTGAAATGGTTGAGGTCGGCGTAAAGGATCGTGATGTCGATGTCGCGGCGTTCTTCGAGGCGGCGCAGGAGCTCCTGCATCGCCGTGCGGCTGCCGCAAGGACAGAGCGGATCGGTGTAGAGGAATGCATCGGAGCGGCGCCAGCTCTTGAGGATGTGCGCGAACGCGAAGGCGAGCAGGATCGCCACGAGCGACAGCGCGAGAATCATGCGCTCGAGCCAGATGGCTGCGCCGTCGCGCTGGTAGCAGGAGATCATCGCGAGCATGACAAAAAACAACAGGCCGATCGAGACCGGTACGGCCGTCAGCAGGCCGCGGTCGAGGCGTCCGAGGCGCAGATGGACGCCCAATCCCTGTCGAAGCTGTCTCGACATCGCGTCCACCTCCTCGTCAAAGCCCTTATTTCGTCCTATTTATATTTATTATAGCGTAGTGAGTCCCAAGTGTGTAGTACAGAGCACGGACGGCGGTACAAGAATGGCAAAAAAATAGAGCCGGACACTCCGACTCCCATCATTTTCTTTTTTAAGTGCGGACTTCCCCGCCTCACACTTCGCCGCGCAGGTGAGCGAGCTCAGCCTGCTGTTCCCGGTAATACCACCGGATGGATTTGCCAATTGCGCAACGAACGGCATCAAGCTTGCCCTGCTGGGCGAGCTTCTTGAGCGCCACGACATCGAGGCCGCTGCCGGAGAGGTAGCTTGCCGAGAGGAAGCCGCCGCGCCGCAGGAGCTTGCGATAGCTCGCGCTGTCACGCCGATCCATTTCCACAGTCTTGATTGCCATAAATAATCCCTCCCTAAGACAGCCCTTGGCGTCTGTGCGCTTCGGGATGTCTTAGCCATCTGCCAGGAGGCAGACAGCTTCCTTTTCGACGAGTACTTATTTATATCCAAATCACCTTGCGGCATGTATAGTATATCATAGTTCTGTAACTTTGTAAAGGACAGACGTGCGCCGAAGTGCGTTCAAACTTTCTCGCATCGATAAAATTTTCGTAGAGCCCTCCCATTTCCCCAAGAAACACTTTATAATAGAAGAAAATAAAAAAGAAGGAGCGTGTTCTATATGATTTCTCCAACGGAGCATCCGCTATCCCCGGAGATGAAGGCGAAGATCGATCTCGTGCTCGAGTCGCATGATTTCGACCCGACGCAGATCGTCGGCATCCTGCTCGAGGTGCAGGATCTCGAGCCGCTGCACTATGTGCCGGAGCCGTCAGCGTACTATGTCGCGCAGAAGCTCGACATGCGCGTGACGAATGTCTTTGACATCCTCTGCTTTTACGACCAGCTCTCGGATAAGCCCCGCGCGCGGTACCCGATCCAGGTCTGCAGCTCGATTGCCTGCCGCGTGAATGACAGCGAGACGCTCGCCGATACGCTGAAGCGCCTGCTCGGCATCGACTACGGCGAGACGACATACGACGGCCGCTTCACGCTCGAGCGCATCACGTGCTTCGGTGCCTGCGACCGCGCGCCTGCCGTGCGCATCAACGGGCATGTCTACGACCATCTCGACTCGGAGGAAAAGATCATGGCGCTCCTCCGCAGCCTGCGCTGAAAGAGGAGGCACCAGCATGGAACAGGTCAGATTCCTCACACAGAACTTCGGCCGCTATGACACGAGCTCCATCGGCTCGTATATGAATGTCGGCGGCTTTTCCGCACTCCGCAAAGCCGTGACGATGGACGGGGAAGACATCGCCTCGTTGATCGCGGAGAACAAGGTCAAGGGCCGCGGCGGCGCAGAGTACGACATGGGCCGCAAGTGGTCGCAGGCCCGCAAAGTCCACGGCGAGAACAAGGTCATCATCTGCAACGCCGACGAGGGTGAGACGACGACGTTCAAAGACCGCGAGCTCATCAAAAACGATCCGTTCAACCTCATCGAGGCGATGATCATCGCGGGCTACGTCATGGGCGCGACGGACGGCTACATCTACATGCGTGCCGAATACGCATGCTACCGGCCGCTGCTTTTGAACGCCATCCGCCAGGCAAAAAGCTACGGCTTCCTCGGCACGAACATCTTAGGCCGCGGCTTCGATTTCAACGTGCACCTCTATTCGGGTGCCGGCGCGTATGTCTGCGGCGAGGGTACGGCGCTCATCCGCTCCATCGAGGGCAAGGCCGGCCGTCCGCGCATGAAGCCGCCCTTCATCAAGGTCAGCGGCCTCTTCGCGCGGCCGACGTGCCTCAACAATGTCGAGAGCCTATCGCTCGTGCCGCATCTGCTGCTCGATGACAAGAAAGTCTATCAGAGCTACGGAACGGAAAACTCCGTCGGCACGAAGATGATCAGCGTGGCCGGCAACGTGGAGAAGCCCGGCGTCTTCGAGATTCCGTTCGGCACAAAGATCCGTGACATCATCGCGATGGCCGGCGGTGTGCAGGGCGGCCGGAAGATCCAGCTCATCCAGACGGGCGGTGCCTCGGGCAAGGTACAGGCGGGCACGGACGAAGTGCTTGACACGCCATATACGTACGAAGACCTCAAGTCCATCAACCTCACGGTCGGTTCCGGCGGCGTCCTCGTCGTCGACGAACGCACGAGCGTCATTGATTTCCTGCGCATGAACCAGGAATTCTTCTCCGAGGAATGCTGCGGCCAGTGCACGCCGTGCCGCGAGGGCAACGTCCACATCGCGATGTTCCTCGAAAAGCTCAAGAATGGAACGATCACGGAAGAAGAGCTCGGCCTCATGGGCAGCATCGCCGAAGTCATGAGCCGTTCGTCGCTCTGCGGTCTCGGCGAGACGGCGCAGAATTCGCTGCTCGCCGCCAGCCGCGTCTTCCCCGAGGTCTTTGTCGCAGGAGGTGCCGACCATGCCTGAAACGCAAGAAAAACCGGTGGAGATGATCCACCTCACCATCAACAACATCCCCGTGACCGTGCCGAAGGGCACGAAGATCCTCCAGGCGGCGCAGCAGGCGCACATCGACATCCCGCACCTCTGCTTCCATGAGGATCAGCGCATCAAGGCGCACTGCCGCCTCTGCTCCGTCGAAGTCATCGGACGCCGCCGCCTCTACGCGGCCTGCTCGACAGAATGCTGGGAGGGCATGGAGGTCCACACGGACACGCCGATCGTGCGCAGCACGCAAGTCTCGATCCTCCAGCTCATGCTCGCGAACCACAACCGCGACTGCCTCTCCTGCCCGCGCAACCAGAACTGCGACCTGCAAAAGCTCTGCAGCCGCTTCAACATCCTGCGGAGTCCTCTGCCGTCCATCGTGAAAATCGGCCACCGCATCAAGACGAATCCCTCCATCATCCGCGATCCGTCGAAGTGCATCCGCTGCGGCCGCTGCATCCGCGCCTGCAAGGACGTGCAGGGCATCGCGGCTCTGACGTATGCGCATCGGAGCAAAGACATCGTCGTCACGACGGCCTATGACAAGCCGATGGAAGCGACAGACTGTGTGCTCTGCGGCCAGTGCAGCCTCGCCTGCCCGACCGGCGCCATCGTCGAGCGCGATGCGACGGCGAAAGTCCTCTGGGCCATCCAGAGCCGCCAGAAGCACGTCATCTGCCAGGTCGCACCCGCCGTCCGCGTGGCGCTCGGCGATGCGTTCGGCCTCAAACCCGGCGCGATTGCGACGGGCCAGATGGTCACAGCGCTGAAGCTCCTCGGCTTCGACAAGGTCTTTGATACGAACTTCGGTGCCGACCTCACGATCATGGAGGAAGGCATGGAGTTCCTCGACCGCCTGAAGAACGGCGGCACGCTGCCGATGATGACGTCGTGCTGCCCGGCCTGGGTCACGTTCATGGAAAAGGAATACGGCGAGAGCCTCGAGCACCTCTCCTCGGCGAAATCCCCGATGATGATGTTCGGCGCCGTCGCCAAGACCGTCTATCCGAAGGTCGCAGGCGTCAGCCCCGACGACATCGTCACGGTCGCCATCATGCCGTGCACGGCGAAAAAAGCCGAGATCCAGCGCAAAGAGATGCTCCGCGACGGCAAGCAGGACGTCGACTACGTCCTGACGACGCGCGAGCTCATCAAGCTCATCAAATCCGTCGGCCTCACGTTCAATGACCTCCCCGAAAGCGATTTCGACAGCCCGCTCGGCGAGGCGACGGGCGCCGGCGCCATCTTCGGCGCGACCGGCGGCGTCATGGAGGCGGCGCTCCGCACCGTCTACGAGAAAGCCACGGGCAAGACGCTCGAAAAGATTGATTTCGAAGACGTCCGCGGCATGCAGGGCATCAAGGAAGCGACCGTCGATTTAGGCTCCCGCACCGTCCATATCGCCGTCGCGCACACACTGAAGAACGCCGCGAAGCTCATGAAGGACGTCCGGAGCGGCACGAGCCCCTATGACTTCATCGAAGTCATGGCCTGCCCCGGCGGCTGTGTCGGCGGCGGCGGCCAGCCCATCGGCACGACCCGCGCCGTCACGCGCGAGCGCATCAAGGCCATCTATGAAATCGACAAGAGCCTCCCGCGCCGCAAATCGCATGAGAACCCCGTCATCCAGAAACTCTACGCCGATCACCTCGACGCGCCGCTCAGCGAAAAAGCGCATGCCCTGCTGCATACGCACTACACGCCCGTGCCGCCAGCGTATGAGTTCTGACTTCTGATTTCACGTTTCACGCATGCAAAAGAGACGATTGCACCGCATCCATTGGTGCAATCGTCTCTTTGTTGTTTCTGCTCTTATTCCGCGCCTTCCCCTTCCCGCGTGATGACATATCTCCCCCTGCCATTCGCTTTCGCCTCGTACATGGCGGCGTCGGCGAGCTGGACGAGGGCGTCGATCGTCGTGGCATCGCCGGGGTAACGCGCAATGCCGATGCTCGCAGAGATATGGGCGTCGACACCCGCGCCCGCGAGGTGGATGGGGCGCTCGAGCACGTCGATGATGTGCTGGCCTTTCTGCGCGACTTCGAGGTCGTTCGCGCCGGGCAGGAACATCAGGAACTCGTCGCCGCCAAGACGGCAGACAAGCTCGATGCGGCCCGCGATGTGCGTGAGGCGGCGGCCGACCTCGATCAGGAGCTCGTCACCGGCCGCATGGCCGTACGTGTCATTGACGGCCTTGAACTTGTCGAGGTCGATGAAGAACAGCGCGGCCACGCGGTTCGTGCCATAGGCGCGCACGAGCACGTCGCGCGCGGTCTCCATGAAGTGGCGGCGGTTCGGCAGGCCCGTGAGGCCGTCATGATACGCCATGTCCTCGATTTTTTCGGCGGCGGCCTGCTGCTTGCGCTGCGCGCTGACGAGCAGGTCGATCATGTGGTTGAGGTTCTTCGCGATGTCGCCGAGCTCGTCGTCCGCATGGTACTCAAAGCGCTGGCTGTAGTCGCCCTGCCCGACGAGGCGGATGACCTGCCCCGCGCGCAGGAAGCCGCGCGTCATGCGGCGGCTCATGAAGTAGAGCGCGAATGCCACAAGGAGGACGACGACGAAACCGAGGAGCGCCGTGCGCTGCATGATGGCCGTGACGGGCGCGAGCGCCGCATCATAATAGCGCACGAACATCAATCGCCAGTGCAGGTTGATCTCAGGGATGTCGATGGTCTGGTAGGCGCCGATGCATTCCTGCCCCGCATCATTGATGAAATGGCGCCCGCTGTCCGCGCCCGCGAGCGCTGCATCGATGGACGCTGCATCCCGGCTGTCCGGCGCGGCGATGGCATTGCCGTCATTGTCGAGCAGATAGACCTCGCAGTCGGGATCGTTGTTGCACGAGCGGATGATCTGCTGGAGGTAGGTCGTGCGGATGTCGGCCATGATGAGGCCGACGGCGCTCCCGTTTTCATCATAGATGCCCTTCGTGATCGTCACGATGGGGTTGCCCGTCGAGCGCGATGTGTAGACATTGCTGATGGCCCCGCGCTTCGTCTTGGCAAAATCGAGAAACCACTGACGGTCGCCGCGCGGAGCGCACTGCCCCCACGAGCGCGCGATCTGCATGCCGTTCATATCGACAATGGCGAGCAGCTCATAATGCGGATGGTTCCGCGCCGTCTTCAAAAGGACGAACTGCTGCTCTTCCTGCGTACTCTCGAAGAGATCCGGGTAGTCGGACAGCATGCCGATGACCTCGTCCTCGGAGCGGATCGACCGCTCAATATGGCGTGCGAGCACGCGCGTAATCTGCGCATCGCTCGCGCGGACCTTCTGCTCGTAGTAGCCGACAATGGCCCAACGCACGAGCGCCATGAATGCCAGCACCGTCACGAGCAGCGCGATGCTGACGACGAACGTATATTTCTTATGAATGGAGACTCTCATCCTTATCGCTCCCATCCATTCAGACTTCGAACCCAAGTCCTTTTCTTTCTCTGTCCTTTCATTATAACACGTTCATCGCCATACGTCTTTAGAGAGTCTGCGCTTGCTTTCATTTTTCGTTTTTCTCTGTTGGTTTCGGTTCCTTCTGTGGTTTTTCTGTTGACGACTGCTGCTCGTCCGTTTTCTTCGCCTCAGCCGTCTTCTTCTTTTCCTCGGCAGCCGCCTTCGCCGCTTCCTCGCGCTTCTTCACGCGGGCGTCGTAGGCCTTCGCGTCGATTTCCTTCAGATATTCGTCGGGAATGCGTTCGGACGCCGGCACAAGCTCGTGGACTTTCTGATAATCCGCCAGCGCCCCGTCGCGGTCGCCGGCCTCGTCGGAAAGGATGGCGCGCATGAAGTAGCCGTCGGCATTCTTCTCGTCCGCCGCAACAGCCTGCGAGGCATCAGCAATCGCCGCCGCGAGGTCGCCTTTCATCCAGTAGATGTCCGCGCGGTTCAGGAAGTTGTAGACGTTCTTCGGATCCTCCGTGCAGGCCGCATCGGCCGCCGAGAGTGCGCCGTCGAAATCCCCCGCGACCGCGAGGGCGCGGCCACGGATGCCGAGGCTCTCGGCATGGTCGTCAAGTCCTTTCGCCGCCAGCGCGCGTTCGATCATCCAGAGCGCCTTGCGGCTGTCGCCGAGGTCGCTGTAGATGTCGCTGTTCATGCGCATGCGCTTCGCCTGCTTCGCATTCGCCGCAAGGACAGCGTCATAGGCTTTCGCGAGCGCCTGCCGCTCCTTTGCCTCAGCAGCGTCGAGCTTCTTGCGCGCGCCCGACTTCTCCTCGCCTGCATACGCCGCTGTCACGAGCGTGCGCAGCGTGTCTTTGAGTCCCTGCTGGCGCATGGCTGCCGTGAGCAGCGGCGCCTTTGCGTTTTCCCAGTCGCCCGCCGCGCCGAGCCCCCAGGCCTCCGCTGTGCGGCAGTCGTGGAACAGCCGCCCAAGCTCCCCCGCGAGCAGATACGCGTTCTCCGCCGTATCATCGTACGTCTCGGCCGTGAACGCACCCGAGAGCAGCCGCGTGCCGTCGATACAGACGTCCTTGCGATCCGCGACCGTCACATGGCCTGCGCTGTAGTCCGTCAGCATCTTCATCAGACGCGCTTCGCGGAGCTCCGTATCGGGATGGTCGTTGTAGTTGACGTCCGTCTTTTCCTTTGGATCCTGATACTCGCGAAAATCGCGCGACTCGTCCTTGAGGTACGCCGTCATGCGCGCCATCGCTGCCGCGCCGCCGCCCGGGTTGAAGCCCGCCCGCGCGGCCAGCTGGAAGCCGCCCGCGTCGGCCGCGTACTCCGTCGGCAGCGTGAAGAGCTTTGCCGACGAATAGGCCGTAAGCTTCTGCAGCTGCTGCCAGTCCATGACGCCCGTCGCCATGTTGAGGAGCGACAGGCCGTAGTACGCCGCCATCGTCTTGGCGTAAACCTCGGCGCTGTGGTGCTCGATGCCGTGCGTCATCTCATGACCGAGCACGGCCGCGATCTCCGATTCATGCCCGAGAATGCGCACGAGGCCGCGGTTCACCGAGATGTAGTCCGTCGGATAGCACGCCGCGTTGAAGAGCGCGCTGTCATTCACATGCCACGAAAACGGCAGTGCGTCGGCGGGCAGCACGAAGACATCCGGCTGCGTCAGCCGCGTCATGACGCCGTCGATGATCGCCACGTCGCGCGCATTGCCGTCCGTGCCATTCGCCTTCTTGTCCTGCCAGAGACTCTGCTGCTGGTAGTTCGCATTGTTTCCGATGTCGAGCATCATCGAAAGCCCCGACTTGTACGCGATGAATCCTGACAGCGCCGACGCCGCGATGCCCCAGCCCGACGCGCTCGATGCTTCAGCAGGCAGCGGCGCGACGGCCGCGCCCGCAAAAACCACAGCAGCCGCGACGCGCGCCAGCTTCTTTCTCCAAGATTTCAGCAAAAGACGCACCTCCTGCATTCTAATTTCCGCCCCATCATAGCAGGGCTGTATGAAAATTTATTGACAAGTCGAAAATTATATGAACGTTTTCCAGAATAGCGAAATGCCAGCAACTGTGCTATACTTTCCATAGAGTAGCTGATGTGTCAACTCTCCCTTGCCGGGAGGTGATACCATGACGCCTTATGAAAAGCTCGCACTGTTGCTGGCATTTCTGCAAGTGCTGATTGGCATTCTGCAGCTTCTGAGGAACCGCTAATTTCCTCAGACTGCGCCTGACCGAAAAGGGGTGATGCGACGCGGTCAACGGCAGTCCCTTTTCAAAGATCGAACCGAGAGCGGGCTGACGCTGCCAACATCAGCTACTCTTCCTATTTAAAATCATATCACAAGCGGCCATCTTTTTCAATCGTCCGTCGGCAGATAGTTTTCGTCATCGTCCCAATCATCCGGCATGCCTTTGCAGAGCAGCACCGGGCACGGCGCATGCGCGAGGACAAAGCTCGACACGCTGCCCGTCAGGATGCCGCCGAGCGTACCGAGGCCGCGCGAGCCCATGACGATGAGATCGCTCTCCTCCTCCGTCGCCACATCCACGATGATGTCGCGCGCATCGCCGACCTCCACGCGCGTATGCGCACGGATTTCCGGCGGAATGACATGCATGAGGTCGGCAAGAAATTTGTACGCCGCGACCTGCAGCTCCGCCGGCACATACCCGCCGAGGCTCACCTGCTCAAACGCCGCGACCTCTTTGTTGTAATCCACCGCCATGAGGAGCGTCAGCTCCGCCCCCGTCACGGCCGCGAGATGGATCGCCTGCCCCACAGCACGGAACGCCTGCCCCGACCCATCCGTCGGCACGAGGATCCGGTCACAATGAATCTCCTGCGGATTCCGCCGCTTGATTTCCTCGATAATATCCGCCGTATCTTTCACGTAAATCAACCCTTTCTTCTGGCTCCCTCTCAGAGGGAGCTGTCAGCCGAATGGCTGACTGAGGGAGTCTCACAAGATGGGTGTATGAGCTTGCTCGATTGCTTCATACACGGGCGTCGAAAAAGCAATAACGCAGCCCGCATAAGGTGCTGCTCAGAATCGAAAACAACATGCTTGTGAGACTCCCTCCGCCCTTCGGGCACCTCCCTCTGAGAGGGAGGCTGAAACGGTCTTCGCGACGCTCAAATCTCCTTCGCCAGCTCCTGCATCTTCACACGCGCCCGCGCCTCTTTCCGTTTCTGCGCGTAATACTTCTTCCGCTCGCTATAAAATCTCCAGCACAGCAGCATCCCGGCTCCTGCCATATACACGAGGAACGCGCCGAACAGCGCCGAGATGTCCGAGAGCCCTGCACCGCGCGCGATGATGTCGCGCTGGAAATGGAACTCCCACGTCAGCGGGAACACATGCGAGAAATGCACGACCCAGTCCGAATAATACGTCACCGGCCCCGTCATGCCGCCGAGGATGAAGCCGCCCGGGATAAAGAGGATCATGCGGCTCGACGCGATGCCCGGGTTTGCCGCCGTCCAGCCGAACGTCACGCTCAGCATGCCGACCGTCATCACGTAGAAAAGCTGCGTGAACAGGAACGTCAGCAGGCTCCCCGAAAAATTCAGGTCGCCCCAGACGCGCAATACCGCCATGCCGACGACGAACGAAACGATGAGGCAGCCCGCATACG
Source organism: uncultured Veillonellaceae bacterium (assembly GCA_900315575.1). Taxonomy (GTDB): domain Bacteria; phylum Bacillota; class Negativicutes; order Selenomonadales; family Selenomonadaceae; genus Selenomonas_C. Next base: position 4,754 of record OMZR01000001.1, on the reverse strand, counting down.
GCACGATGCGCGCCACGAGCTCCCACGGCGTCCCGCGCTCCATCATCCGATCCATCTCATGCGTCAGCCGCAGCCGCGGCCCCATGCCGATCGTCGCGAACGTGAAGAACATCGAGCCGAAAAAGAACAGGAAGCCCAGCGTCTCCGTGTTGCTCGTCGACTCCTGCGGATTGAACAGCTTGCGGTCGGCGAGCTGCACCTGCCCGGAAACGCTGTCGTTCGTCGAGCCCACATCGCCCGACGCCGCCGCATTGTCGAGCGCCAAGAGCTCATTGAGCGCTTCCTTGATGTTCGCCGTCTGCGCCGTGTTCGTGTTGTCATAGTACACGCCGATGTTTGACGCCGAGCCCGTGAAACGGTTCTTTTCGAGGTCGCGCGGGAAATACACGACGGCCACGGCCTTGTCCTCATAGAACAGCGTCTTCGGATCAACCGGCGTATTCAGCACCGCCGTCACCTGCATGTACTCCGATGCATCGATGCGCGTCGTGAGCTCCCGCGTATACGCGCTGTTGTCGAGGTCGATGATCACGACCTTCGCATCCTTCGCGAAATTGCCCGACAGCAGCACGGAAAGAATCACCGTCACCACCATCGCGACGAGCAGGCAGACCTTCTCGTAGGGCATGCCTCGGCCGGAAAACAAAAACTTGATCTCACTCTTTAACGCTTCCAAAATTTATTTTCTCCCCTTCGCACCCGCGGAAGGAACGCTGTACGCATTTGCTTTGCCGTACAGGGGACTCCCCCCGCCCTTCGGGCCCATCCCCCCTCTGGGAAGGGGGCTGCTGTATAAGTTGCGATTATCAATAGAAGATTTCTTCGAGCGGCAAGGGGGCTTTCATAAAAAATCCGTTTGAATGACCAACGGGAATGGCCCGGATTTCGTTGGAAGCCCCCTTGCCGCCGGGCACGTACGATCTTTCGCGAGACCTACATTCCGATGAGCGCGCATCTTTTCGCGGGCTCTGCGGGCTCCTTACCACCCTTTCACTCCAATGGTCATGCCCGGCACGACCCCTTCCGTCGGCTCGATGTAGATGCGTACCTGGAACGCCGAGAGGTCGGCCTGCCCTTTCTCACGCGACTGCTTGAGATCCGCAAAGCCCGGCGCCTGCGTCAACAGCTGCACCGTGCCCTTGACCTCTTTCTTGCCCGCGACCGTCACGCCCGTGACCTCGTCGCCTTCCGAGAGGCCTGCAGCCTGCTCTTCCGAAAGATAGACATCATAATAGCTGCGGTTGCTTTCGAGCAGCACGACCGGTGTGCCCGCCTGCACCATCTCGCCCTCCTTCGAAAGGACTTTGAGGACCTTTCCATCCTCCGGCGCGCGCAGCGTCAGACGTTCCTTCTGCGTCTCAAGCTCCTCAAGCTGCACGACAAGCGCCTGGCGCTGGCTTTCGAGCGCCGCCACATCATTGCTCATGTTCGCCGCACTCGCGCGTTCCTGCGCGATGGTCGGCAGCGCGATGCCGTCCGTCGCGCCCGTATCCTGCGCGCCCGCGAGCAATTTGTCAAGGAGCTGCTGCTGCTGCTCCACAGCAGCCTGCGCCACATTCAGCGTCATCGTCGCATCGTCGAGCTGCGACTGTGCAATCGCGCCCGCCTCGACGAGCGACGTCTTGCGGTCATAATCGAGCTGCGCATTCTGGAGCGTCGCCTGCGCGCTCGAAACCGCCGCGCGCTGCTGGTCAATCTGGCGGAACGACTGCGTCTCGTCATTGTCTGCCTTCAGATAGTTGACCGCCTGCGAACCTGACGTCGAAGCAATCTGCGCATCGAGCTGCGCAATCTGCGCCTTCGTCTTCTTGATCGAGAGCTCCGTGTCCTTTGCATCGAGCTCCATGACCACGTCGCCCTTCTTCACCGTGTCGCCCTCCGTCACATGCACCTGCACGAGCCGGCCGCTGACCGAATGAAATGCCATCTTCACCTGCTCCGCCGTCAGGATGCCTTCCTTCTGCTTCGCACCGAGCGCCACCGCATCATTGCCGCGATACATCAGCACTGCTCCTCCAATCAGGAGCAGCGCGAGAAACAACAGCCCCGTCCGCTCCGCTTTCTGCCTTGCATTCATAATAAAATCTTCCTTCCTTATAATTCGTATGCTAACTATTTATGTATAAAGAAATTTGCTTTTTTCCTTCGCAGGTACACTCGATAAAATTGTCAGAACCTACCTCCGACACTCCCCCTGCCGCTCACGCGGCCCTCCCCCCTCTGGGAAGGGGGCTTCAGTATAATCTGCAATAAGCAATCAAAGATCACTTCGAGCGGCGCGAGGGCATCGATAAAGAATCCGTTTGAATGACCGAAGGGAATGGCCCGGATTCTGTTCGATGTCCCCGCGCCGCCGAGCACGCATTTCCTTCCGCGGCTCCATCATCTTACGCCATTCACGATACCCCTTCGCGAGTCTGTTCTCCCGCCAGCTTCCTCAGCAGCCGAATCAATTCTTCCTGCTCGCTGCGCGTCAATTTCTCCATGAGCTTCGTGACGCGCAGATAATGCGGCGGCAAGAGCTCGTTCATGAACGTACGCCCTTTCTGCGTCAGCCGCACGCGTTTCGAACGACGATCCTGCGGATCTTCTTCGAGTACGACATCCCCGGCCTTTTCCAGCCGCTGCAGCATCGTGCTGATCGTTGCCCGTGCGACGCCGACATGTGCCGCGAGCTCCGACGGTGCAATCCCCTCCGGGTGCTGGTGCAATACGAACAGCACGCAGAACTTTCCTTCCGACAGATGATACTCCCTCTGCAGTACATCGAGAATCTGCTCCGCAACTTGCTCGCCCGCTTGCCGGATCTCCAGCATCGCGATCACCGACGCCGGGTCGATTTCCGGCACCACCTTCTTATGTGCCTCCAGCTCCGCCATTGTCGGCATGCTCTCCCGCCGCATCGCATCGCTCCTTCTTTCCAATCAGAATCATTAGTAAGCTAACTATCCAGCAGTATAAAACGAATTCCTCCAAAAGTCAACTGCGAATTGAAAAACGGTCGTTAGATACTATCAGCTGCTTCGGGAACGCGGCGGGGGCTGCCAGCGCACGAAGCGAGGAGCCTATTCCGACACGCGCCGAAAGAAACATCAACCAAATAGCCAGATCGGGCGCTAGCCAAACCATATCCGCTCGAAAGAAGCATGCCGAGGAGAGCGACGAGCGGAGACAGCAGGCAGCCCCCACCGCGTTCCGCGCACACGAAAAAAGCTCAGGAACAATTCCTGAGCCTGTACTTTCAAATGGTGCGGTTGATGGGACTTGAACCCATATGAACTTTCGTTCACTACCCCCTCAAAGTAGCGCGTCTGCCAATTCCGCCACAACCGCGAGAGAAAATGGTGCGGTCGATGGGACTTGAACCCATATGAGCTTTCGCTCACTACCCCCTCAAAGTAGCGCGTCTGCCAATTCCGCCACGACCGCGGTATATCAAATTGTAAGGAAAAATCAAATTGGTGCGGTCGAGAGGACTTGAACCTCCATGATATTGCTATCACTAGCGCCTGAAGCTAGCGCGTCTGCCAATTTCGCCACGACCGCGAATAAGGGAATTATACCATAAAAAGGTGTATCATGCAAGGTGGTGCCGAGGACCGGAATCGAACCGGTACGGTAGTTTCCTACCGACGGATTTTAAGTCCGTTGCGTCTGCCAGTTCCGCCACCCCGGCATTTGCGAATTGGAGCGGGTGATGGGAATCGAACCCACGTGACCAGCTTGGAAGGCTGGGGCTCTACCATTGAGCTACACCCGCAAGATCCCGAAAAATGGAGCTGACAAGAGGAATCGAACCTCCAACCTGCTGATTACAAGTCAGCTGCTCTGCCAATTGAGCTATGTCAGCATGATGGTGCCTCAGAGCGGAATCGAACCACTGACACGGGGATTTTCAGTCCCCTGCTCTACCGACTGAGCTACCGAGGCTTAAATGGCGACCCGAATGGGACTTGAACCCATGACCTCCGCCGTGACAGGGCGGCATTCTAACCAACTAAACTACCGGGCCATAAAAAATGGTGACCCACCACGGAATCGAACCGTGAACCTACTGATTAAGAGTCAGTTGCTCTGCCAATTGAGCTAGTGAGTCATGAAGAAGAAAAATGGTGGCTCACCCGGGATTCGAACCCGGGACACCCTGATTAAAAGTCAGGTGCTCTGCCAACTGAGCTAGTGAACCATATTGGCTGGGGTAGTTGGACTCGAACCAACGAATGCGGGAGTCAAAGTCCCGTGCCTTAACCGACTTGGCTATACCCCAATCACCCCAGGGGTAAAAGAGATCTCTTCGGAATCTCTCTATATTCTTGGCTCCCCGAGCAGGATTCGAACCTGCGACAGCCTGATTAACAGTCAGGTGCTCTACCGACTGAGCTATCGGGGAATAAAAACCAGCAACGACCTATCCTCCCAGCTCGTCACCAAGCAAGTACTTTCGGCGTGTATGTGCTTAACTACTGTGTTCGGAATGGGAACAGGTGGAACCACATAGCCATCATCACTGGATATTCATGAAAGAACTTCTGTTCTCTCAAAACTATACAGAAGAAATTACTTTGTTTCCGACATTCTAGGTTGTGGCTTTCTAGATAAGCCCTCGACTTATTAGTAGTAGTCAGCTTCACGCCTTACGGCGCTTCCACACCTACCCTATCAACCTTGTCTTCTTCAAGGAGTCTTACTAGCTTGCGCTATGAGATACTTCATCTCGGGACGGGCTTCACGCTTAGATGCTTTCAGCGTTTATC
>OMZR01000009.1 GCA_900315575.1 uncultured Veillonellaceae bacterium | reverse complement strand
TATCTGTTGCTGGATATCGTTGAAGCGGCTGATATGCACCATCATCGAGCGGTGCGCCGTGACATCGCCGCGCACGTCACGGACAGCATTTGTCAGCAGGAAATACCCCGCTGCCTCGTAAAGATCGCGCGGCAGTCCCTTCACCTGGTATGTCTTCTTGTGCTTCAGCGGCAGGCAACGTTCGCGCTCATTATCATTGATAGTTTCGAGCATATCGTCATGCTTCGCATCGTCGCCGAAGATATCTTCCGCACCGATGTAGTTCGACGGTGCCGACAGCGTGTAGATGAAATCCGACGGGAACAAATCGTCATCCTGCTCGGGATTGATGAAGATATTTGCGAACGGCGTCGCTGTAACACCAAGATATGTTGACTGGGCAAAGAGCTTCAATAGGCGGCGGATGCCGGCATTGATCGCCGTCGGTTCCGTCTCCGGGTCTTTCACCATGTCATGCGTGTTCACCGACGCATTATCCGATTCATCGTCGATAAGCAGGAGCGGCAATTCAATCTGCCCCTGTTCATTCTTCTTGCTGTTGCCGAGCCAGCCAATAAGGTTGTTCAGGATGCTCTTGTTTTTTTTCACAACGAATAAAATCGGACAGTTTACATTGCTGATGTCAAGATTGTTGCCACGCAGCACATTGATGTCGAAATCTTTCACGACTGATGTGAAGGAGGCGATGCTCTTTTCCGTGCCGTAGCGGCCGACGCCGTACGGTGCATTCTTGAGGTTCGCTTTCGCATGCGTGTCGAGGAAATAATCACTCCGTCGTCCCGAAAACTCGGCATCGAGTCGCTCCTGTGTCTGACGGCGCAGGTTTTTCGGGATACCCGCAAGCACAATGATGATGTGGTATCCTGCATCCGCCGCCTTGTTGCAGATGGCCGTGTAATTCGCCGTCTTGCCAGACTGCACGTCGCCCATGATAAGCCCTTTGATAGCGAACTTCTTTTGTTGCGGATCGCCACAGAGATCCAATATCTCATCTGCGACACGTCCGAGATTTGCAATGACGCGCGGGTTCCATCCCTTTGCATCCTCGAGATATTTCCTATAGCGGTTCCAGAAAAACGGATCAATCTCCGCTCGCCGCGCCGGTAGCCACGACTGATGTTCTGTCTGCTCGTCGCGCACGTACGTTCCAACATCAAGGTTCACTGCGAACTGTACGCGCAAGCGTTTCTTCACAGCCTCAAACTCTTCATCGTCGACGGGGGCCAGTGCCTCTGCCTTGCGACGGATGTCCTCTGCCTCTTGCAGAAATTCATTCTCTTCGAGTGGCCGTTCTTCGTACTTTGAATAAATGCAGTCTCGCAGAAGCTTTTCTAACAGTTCCATGTTCTTCTGGCTCATACTTCTTCCTCCTGTTCCGCTTTCTTGATGATTTCTGGACAATCAGCGAATGGCTGCACGTTTCGCAATCTGCCAAGCAGCTCCTTCCGCGCCTTTGATGTCCCCTGCAATGAGAGTAACGCATGCAGCGACGCTTCCACAGCCGCTTCATCGATCTCTTCGTTGTTCGTGATCTTCTCGTCGCTCGTCATATCGATATAAAGCTGATTCAGTGGCAAGGTGCGCTCAATATCCCGTAAGAGCGATTCAAACACATCGGCCGCTTCCGGGCAGTGCTCTTCCACGAGCTGCACGAGCGGATGCTCTCGATTGATTTCATAAAAAAAGCCGCCTTCACGATCCTTCATCCGGTTCCAGAGATGAATGTTTTTGCCATTCATCTCCTTTTTTCCTCGGAATGTCCATGTTCGCTTGCTGCACCCAGCAATCTGCCCGATCAAGGCGCGAAGCTGTTGCTGTACCTCTATGGGTGGGATGGCCGACGACTTTTTGATGTCAAGCGTCCAGAGGTCGTCAAGCGTGTTCGGAATGTCGACGCGTACGCGAGCAAGTTTTGAGAGATCACCTTTCACCATCATGCGGAACCATGTTCCCCAGACAAGCAGACGCTTATTGCGGTAAATGTAAAAGCCCTGCTCCTTGCGCAGGCCCTCTTTCCCGCCGAGTGCGTGCACCTCAGCGGCCGTCAGCTTCGACGCGTGCGGCAGAACATAAGGGCGCACGATAATCTTCGCTCCGCGGATCACGAGTACTTCATCATCCATCGGTTCCTGGCTTTTCCCGACAAGAAACGGATCACGCGGCGCAACAGATGCACCATTCATCAGAATTGTCAGTCGTGTTAATCCTGATTCACCAGAGAGATACCGGTGATAAACGAGCGCAAGGTAATCACGAACAGCATCCATCTTGCTCGCCATCGCTTGCTCGAGACTTTCGCAACCGTTCGTCATGCGGTCAAGTCGTTGCCAGATGACGAGCGTCCCGACATCTTGCGACAGAAGCCCCCGAACCGGCGCCTGGGGAAGCGCCTGAATGTCTTCATCTTCCAGCATGAGGAGCGACCAACTGCCAGCCTGTCGAATGTGATCGAGATCCCAACGCCGTCCGCAAATCCGTTTGCCACGTTTCGTTACGACCGAGAGGCAGCGGCACTGCGACATCGATGCCGTTTTCAACCCGAGTCCGAAGCGGCCGAGATCTTTTTCACTGCGCACATCCTCCGGGCTTCGGCTTCCATACTGCATCGCGCGATCGAGCTCCGGCTCATCCATAGCGCAGCCATTATCAAGGATGGCCACATATCCGCCATCTGTCGGAAAATACAAGATTTCAACACGGCTCGCACCTGCTGCGATACTGTTGTCCACCACATCTGCAACCGCTGTCTCCGTCGAATACCCGATTGCACGCGTTGATTCCATCAACGTTGGCGCAAAAGGTGGAACTTCCTTGCTTCGCATTTCATCGACCTCCCGCGCTCAAAACAAATCCATAGTATGTCTGTATCAGATTGATTATATCATAATTAGTCTGAAAATCAAACTTTCATCCTGAAAACAAAAACAGCTGCCAACAACAATATCGTTGATGACAGCTATGTCTTCAATCATCCGTTTACAGATATATTGCAACGTTCAAGATGAGGATAATCAATATAGCCAAAAGTTTTGAGCACAGCTTCAAAGATCTGGCGAGCTCCTTCGCAGGGGACTGCCATACCAATCTGCCGGCGGATCTTTTCTTTGGGACCGAAAAACTCGAAGCTGTCAGGGAACGTCTGAAGACGTGCCCTCTCCCGATTCGTAAGTTCTCTCGGTTCCGACCAATGATAGATATGCGTTCCTCCTCCGCCGGATCCCGTCACTGTATATGATGGCCGTTTCGAATCCAGTCGACGATAAATCTGGCTGATAGTTGCTCCTTTCACATGAAGTTGCAACTCCGGATGCTTCTGCAATGCTGGTGCATTGAATGCATTTTCGCCCTCGCCAATAAGCATCATGCGTTTCCTTACACGCTCCGTAATCTTTGCAGGTTCGTTATTATATGCATCTGGCCGGATTGGTGGTTTTTCAAGAGCTTCCTTGCAAGTCTTATAATCTTGCTCGCGTGGCGTAGTGGGAACTGGTGGAAAGAACTGCAACGGCTTTCCCGTTGCATCTTTCTGGTCTTCCCGGATGCCCACAATGATAATTCTATGACGGGCCTGTGGGATGCCATATTTCTCGAATTCATAGAGATGCGGATAGACGCGGTACCCCGTGCTTTCCATATCATGCAGAATTTTCCGAAACGCATACCCATCATTCGCGGTCGTAAGACCGCTCACGTTCTCTGCGAGAAACCAAAGCGGCTGATAGCTATGAAGCGCTCGAAGCCCATAAGTATAAAGAGGCCCATATTTCCCGCTGAGGCCTTTTCGTTCACCTACCTGTGAAAAATCATTGCATGGAAAACCAAATGCAAAAGCGTCAAACGGACGTTGGAGGATGCGAAAATCCCCTAAGAGGTCTAAATTGTGCACATCTTCACAGATGACCGACTCCGGATCTTTCGGACTGATATTGCGTCGGTATGTTATGCAAGTATCTTCATCAAAGTCATTTGCCCACGCATGTTTTATCTTCAAATCAGGACGATCTGAGACATTTGCTTGCAATGCTCCCCAAGCCAATCCGCCAGGCCCACAGAACAATTCTCCTAAGTGAAACATCTCGATCCCCTTCTTTCATCATATACTTGCAGCATATCATAAAAACCAAAGTTTGTCAATTGATCTATGAAATTGCGCAAATGAAAAATAAAAGAAAAATATTTCCACCTTGAAGCCGCCGCTCACCCTCTTGGCTTCCATCCGTGCCGCGCGTAGCAGGCGAGCTTGTCTTTGTACATGACTTTGTCGGCTTCGTCCTTGAGAGCTTTGTACGTCGTGCCCTTCGCCGCGTGCGCGGTGCCGAAGGCGACGGAGACGTCGATGTCTTCGAGACTCTGCTGCGTTTCGGCGAGGCGGGCGTGGACGGCGGCGTGTTCGAGGCCCTGCACGAGGGCGACGAATTCGTCGCCGCCAATGCGGTAGACACATTGGGAGCCGAAGACGGCCGCGAGGCATTGGGCGGCCGTGCGCAGGAGGCGGTCGCCTTCGGCGTGGCCTTTCGTGTCATTCGCGCGCTTCAGGCCGTTGACGTCGGCCATGACGAACGTCGTGCCAGGCGCGGCGCTGCCGCCGCCGTACTGCGTCGCGAGCAGGTAGGCATTGTGGCTCTGGACGCCCGTGAGCTCGTCAAAGAGGCTGAGCTTTTCGAGGCGGTCGGCCTCGGCCTGCTCGTAGTGGATGCAGTTGCGGCTGTTGTTGAACCCGTTGTAAATGGCGCGCATCATGTCGGCACAGGTGTCGTAGCCGCAGGCGGAGCAGTCGATATGGCGCGAGGCTTCGTCATATTTGTGCATGCTCTCGTAGATGGCATCGGCTTCGTCGGGCGAAGGCTCCCAGTCCTGGCACTGTGCAGAGCGGTCGAGGTAGCCGCGCGTGAAATCCGAGAGATGCAGCCCCTCGAAGCGTTCATTGAGCAACGCGAGGCGTTCTTTCGGCAGGATGCGCTTGCTCCACGGCCCTTCTTCGTCGAGCTGCTCGCGCGCGTGGATGCGCTGCATGAGCAGGCAGAAAGCCTCGTCATGCTCGTTGCAGCCAGGCTCGGTCGCCGTGCCTTCGAGGCAGCCGTCGCCGCAGTTGACGATGTCGACGACAGAAAATGGCAGATGGCCGGATGCGAGCTCACCGGCATTGCGGTCGAGCCAGCGATACGTCTTGCGCTTGCCGGAGACGACGCGCACGAAGATGTCATCTCCCAGGAACCAGCGGAGGTTCGAGGCGAGGCCGTCCGGGGCGGGATACGAGAGGCCGAGGCCATAGCCGATCTCTTCATCGCACGATGTGTCGGCAAGGCCGTGGCCGCGCAGGTATTTGAGCAGCGAATGGAATGTGAGGTTGTAGCTCACGTATTCATACTGCCCCTCGCGCCGCAGTTCGAGCGAGCGGGCGATGCACGGGCCGATGTAGGCGAGCTTTTCCGTCAGGCGGAGCCTTTTTCGCGCGTAGATGGCCATGCACATCATCGGACTCTGGATGGGCAGCAGCCGCCCGAGGAGCTCGGGGTGGAAATGCTCAATGTACGAGACGATGACGGGACAGCGCGAAGAAAGGAGCCCGGAGCGGTCATGCCCCTCGGCGAGGTAGCGGAGCGTCGCCCAGGTGTAGATGTCCGCGCCAAAGGCAACGGGCAGCATGCGCTGTGCGCCGAGGCTCCGCAGTGTACCGAGGATACGGCCGTAAAGCTCCGGATACTCCGTCGAGAGTGCCGGCGAGATCAGGAGCGAGATGGGCTCGCCGCGTCCGAGGTCGCGGAAGAAGCGCTCCGTGTCGTCGTGGTAGCTGCGCGCGTCATGCGCACAGACGCCGAAGCAGGCGCCGCAGGCCGTGCAGCGCAGGGGATCGACGGCGATCTGCGCCTTGCCGCCCTCGACGTGTGCGATACATGCGCCCATGGCCGAGCAGACGCCGACGCATTTGTTGCAGCCGATACAGTTCTCATTCGTGTAGACGAGGCCTTCTTCTTGCATTCCGGTTCCTGCTTTCTTTTTCTATCTGCTTGCGGGATGCGCCTGTTTGCTCAGATTCCGGGAGACGAGGGTTATTTCGCAGGTTCCTCCGGCAGGATGATGGGCTTTTTCGTCAGCTTGCCCGTGATCCATGGGAAATGCGCAGACAGGTAACGGCCGATGGCTTCGCCGATGGAGCGCTTGCCGAGGTAGTCCGGGTGCAGGCCGTCCGTCGTGTACTTCGTCGCGAGCCAGCCTGCGCCGTCCTCGAGCGCTTTCGCCACGTCGATCGCGTATGTCTGCTCGAGAATCCAGTGGTTGATGTAGTCGCGATGCACCTGCCAGTCGGATGGCGGGATCTCGATCTGGCCATAGCGGCGGATGAGGCCGGGATTGATCGGCGTGACCGTCGTGAAAACGGGGATGATGCCATAGGCATTGCATTTGTCGCGCAGCGCGATGAGGTGGTTGACCGTCTCGGAGCCGTAGACCGTACCGCGGTAGTCATTGACGCCCCCCATGATGACGAGCACGCGCGGGGAAAACGGCAGCACGTCCCGCTCGAAGCGGTCGATCATGTCCTGCGTCGTGTTGCCGCTGTAGCCGAGGTTCTTGACCGGCACGACGGAGTAGCTTTCCCAGTCGTAGAGCAGGTACCCCGGCGGCGTCGACATGGCACCGCCGCCATGCGTGATACTGTCGCCGAGCGCCGCGACGGGCGTCGGCGCCGTCACGGAAAACTCGGAGAGCGGCGACCAGCCGGAAATCGGCCAGCCGCTCTCATCGACAGCCTGTACGCGCCAGGCATACGTGCCCGGCACCGTATAGCCGCCTTCCTCGTAGTAGTCGTATTCGCCCGCCTGCAACGTGCGGACGAGCTGATTGCCATCGGGGTTCACGCGGTAGACCTCGATGACATGGTGCTTGGCCCCCATCGTCGGCACCCAGGAAAACACCGGGTAGAGCGGCGCATAGTCCATCTTTTCGAACTCTGTCGTCGGCAGCGGTGCCTTCGGATCGAGCTCGCCGTCCGTGATCGGCGCGGGCGGCGTCGATTTTGCGATGGCCTGGCCGCTGTAGTCGAGCGGGCAGACTTTCCAGTAAAACTTCTCCGCCTGTGCGCCATAAGGTGCGAGATTGACCTCGACGCCGTTCGTATAGACCTGGTCCGTTGACCAGACGACGTTTTCCGCCGCGTCGCCCTGCGCCCGCAGCAGCACGACCTGGTAGCGCACGGCGCTCGGCACGGCCGGCCATGTCAGGCGAACTTTCCGCGCATGGAACGCCGCCGCGTCCTTCGTTGTGTCTTTCGCTGTTTCTTTTGCAGTATCTTTCGGTTCCACGGTCTTCGCCAGATCTTTCGTCAGCGTCGTCTGCGCGACCTCGCGCGTCTCCGTCGTCGTTGCAGCAGACTCTGCATGACGGCGCGCCTCTGCAGGCGCAGAGAGGAGGAAGCCGGCCGTCAGGAGCGCGGCACCGGCCACGGCGAATGTTCTATATTTCATGTAGCAAAATCTCTTCTTTCCGATTCTTTCGTGTCCATAGGAACATGTCATTTCATTATACCGCAAAGCGCCCGTTCACGCAAAAAATCGGCCCGAAAGCGCCCAGCCATGCCAGAGCGGCCCATGTCCCTGCCCGAGATCGAGACCGTAGCCGATCGCGCCTGTCAGATACTCCTTCGCGCGGCCGACGGCGTCCTCGAGCGTGCAGCCCTTCGCGAGGTTTGCCGCGATGGCCGAAGACAGCGTGCACCCCGTGCCGTGCGTATTCGGATTCTGGACGCGCGGCGCCGAAAACGAGGTCTGCCGCCCGTCCGGGAAAACGAGCAGGTCTGCCGCTGTATCGCCTGCAGCATGGCCTCCTTTCGCGAGCACGGCCGTGCCGAAACGCTGTGCTGCCCGCTCGGCTGCCGCTGCCATCGCAGCGCCGCTCACGATGCCGATGCCCGTCAGTCGCGTGAGTTCGGGGAGGTTCGGTGTCAGGAGCTCCGCGCAGGGGAAAAGCTCATCCGCGAGCGCTGCCATTGCGTCGCCAGAGAGCAGCGGCGCTCCGCTCGTCGCAACCATCACGGGATCGACGACGACATGCTCCGCGTGATACGCGCGCAATTTTTCAGCAATGACATGGATCAGCGCGGCTGACGCGACCATGCCGACCTTCACCGCGCGCGGCGGGATGTCCTCGAAAACGGCGTCGAGCTCCTCTGCGAGGAATTCCGGCGTTGCCTCCTGGATCGCGTGGACGCCCTGCGTATTCTGCGCCGTCAGCGCCGTCACCGCGCTCATGCCGTAGACGCCATGTGCAAGGAACGTCTTGAGATCCGCCTGGATCCCCGCCCCGCCGCTCGCGTCGCTGCCCGCGATCGTGAGGACGGGGATGATCTCGTCTGCCATGAAACCGACCTCCTGAAAACCTTTATTCGTTTTCTACATTCTATGAGAAAGCTGTTTTTCCTGCCTCGCACGAAAAGGAGCGCAAACAGCAACGCGGCCCGGCTGCAGGTTCATCGCCTGCAGCCGGGCCGCGGTTTGATTAGGTTTTTCATTTCTGCGCAATCGTGCGCGTGAGGAGCAGGATGCTGTCGTTGAGCTGTCCGAGCTTCGCTTCGATGCGCACGAGCAGGAATGCCGTCACGGCCATGGGGAATCCGACGTTCCCGATGGCGGAAAGAATGTCCTGCATCGTATCGCCTCCCTTCTCACTGGGATACCTGCGAGGAGGAAGGCAATTTACAAAAATCATTTTAATCCAAAATGCTGATACCAGCTGAAAACGATGCTTTCCTTGTTCGCTGCAATCCCCTTCAGAAGGCGGTTAAGGTCTTTTTGTGGAATCCTGCTGTTGTTGTTGGCAACAACGGGATTGCCATCTTGCGGAATCCAAATCTTCGTTGCATTCTCGGTCGGAGAGCCTTTGCAAACGTGAACATGGACGGGCTCCCCTGTTTCGCGCGACCAGAAGAAAATGCGATAGCCGAAAAGCTCACCCCACGTCGGCAATAATCTCACCATCCTCTTTCGCGATTTCCCAAATCAGCGCACTGTTGTTGCGTATAAATTTTTCAAGAGAGATTCTCTCATCTTCGCTGAATCCGATGCATTTCTGGCAGGTAAAGCTCGGGAGCAAGAATTCGACAACATCAAACCCCTGTTCCGACGGGCGCTCCATGTGAACAATAATGCTCTCTCCTTTTTCAGGCGATGCATAAATATCGGAAAATGTCGTAACAATACCTTGAATCGTGCTATAATAGTGCCTCATAGCCCCATCCCTCCCTTTTGTCTCATTGTATCGCACCCCATCTTCCTTCGCAACCGCCCCGCCTGCAAACCGCGGCCCGGCTGCAGGTTCATCGCCTGCGGCCGGGCCGCTGTTTGATTCGGTTTTCATTTTTGCGCGATCGTGCGCGTGAGGAGCAGGATGCTGTCGTTGAGTTGTCCGAGCTTCGCTTCGATGCGCACGAGCAGGAACGCCGTCACGGCCATAGGGAATCCGACGTTCCCGATGGCGGAAAGAATGTCCTGCATCGTATCACCTCCCTTCTCACTGGGATACCTGCGAGAAGGGGGCTTTTTTACAAGCTGTGCGTCAGCCGCTCGGTGAGGAGCGTATACCTCTTCTTCGTGCGGTCGTTTTCGACGGCAGTGTTGAGGGCGGCTTTGCTGCCCAGGAGGATGACGAGGCTTTTGGCGCGGGTGACGGCGGTGTAGAGGAGGTTGCGCTGGAGCATGATGTGATGGCCGGGCACGAGCGGCAGGAGGATGACGGGGTACTCGCTGCCCTGGCTCTTGTGGACGCTCATGGCGTAGGCGAGCGTGAGCTCGATGAGCTCGGCGCGCTCGTACTCGACTTTTTCGCCTTCGAACTGGACGGTGACGTGGTCGGGCTCGAGCTCGCGAATGAAGCCGATATCGCCGTTGAAGACGTGTTTCGTGTAATTGTTCTTCGTCTGCATGACCTTGTCGCCGAGGCGGAACGTCTGAACGCTGTTCTTGTACTCGGGCTTCGCTGGCGACGGCGGGTTCAGCGCGGCCTGCAGGCGGCGGTTCAGGCTGTCCACGCCGCAGTCCTGGCGGTGCATCGGCGAAAGCACCTGCACGTCGCCGAGCGGCGACCATCCATGCTTTGGCAGGATGTCTGCGCAGAGCGCGACGATGGCATCGGCTGTCGCGGCGGCGTCGGGCATGGCGAGGAAATGGAAGTCGCTTGCGGAAAGCGGCACTTTCGCGCCCTTTTCCTCGGGGTAGCGCGGCAGCTGGCCGCGGTTGATGGCGTGGGCGTTCAGCACGATCTGGCTCGCCTCGTCCTGGCGGAAGACGTCGGTGAGGCGGACGCTCGGGATGACATGCGAGCGCAGGATGTCCTTGAGCACGGAGCCGGGGCCGACAGCGGGCAGCTGGTCGACGTCGCCGACGAGGATGATGTGGCTGCCCTCGGGCACGGCCGCGAGGAAATGGCTCATGAGCACGATGTCCATCATGGAGCATTCGTCAAGGATGATGACGTCGGCTTCGAGCGGGTCGTCTTCGTCTTTTGCAAACATCGCACCTTCGCCGCCCTGCGCTTCGAGCATGCGGTGGACGGTGACGGCCTTGCGGCCGGCCGCCTCGCTGAGACGCTTCGCGGCGCGGCCGGTCGGTGCGCCCAGGAGGATCGAGAGGCCGAGCTTCTCGAGGATGTCGATCATGCCGCGCACGACGGTCGTCTTGCCGGTGCCGGGGCCGCCCGTCAGCACGAAGATGCCGGATGTCAGCGCCCCTTCGATGGCGGCGCGCTGGCCGGGCGCAAGCTGGAGCGCCGTGCGGGCCTCCCATTTCTGCACGAGGCGGGCGGGATCGCGGACTTTGATTTCGTCAGCATGGTCGCGCAGATACAGGAGTTTTTCCGCCGTCTCTTTTTCCGCCCGATAAAGATAGGGCGGATAGACAAGCGTCTTGCCTGCGAGGTATTCGGAGGCGAGAGCGCCGCTCTCGAGCTCCTTCCGCAGGACGTCATGCACGATGGGCTCGGGCACACCGAGCGTCTGCGCCGCGCGCTCGGCGAGCGGGCCATCCGGGATGCAGCAATGGCCGTTCATGGCGATCTGCCCGAGCGTGTAATCGATGCCAGCCGCGATGCGCGCAGGGTCGCTGCGCTCGATGCCGATGCTGTGGGCGATGGCGTCTGCCGTCTGGAAACCGATGCCACTGACTTCGGCCGCCAGACGATAGGGGTGGTGTTCGAGCACATCAATCGCGAAGGAACCGTACTGTTTGAAAATACGCGCGGCGAACGTGCCCGAAAGGCCGTGGTCTTCGAGCCAGAGCATGAGGTCGCGGAGCTCGGACTGCTGCTGATACGATGTCGTGATTTTCTCGATGGTCTTCTGGCCGATGCCGGAGACTTCCCGGAGACGGCCCGGCGTCTGCTCGATGATGTCGAGCGTCTGCTCGCCAAACTTCGCGACGATGCGCCGCGCGAGCTCGGGGCCGAGGCCGTCGATGACGCCGGAACCGAGGAAGCGCTCGATACCGTCCGCGCTCGTCGGGGCGCTGACCTTCATATGCGTCGCCTGGAACTGCTGGCCGAAGCGCGGGTGCGTGACCCAACGGCCGCCGAGCTCGATCTGCTGCCCGACGAGCGGCGGCGCGCTCGGCAGCGTGACGTTCACGCGCCCGCTCTGGTGCAGGGGCTTCAGCCGCAGGACGGAAAAGCGGCCGTTGTCCGCAGCAAAAATGATGCTGTCAACGACGCCGGTAAGATTTTCGTCAGGGGCGTCGAAGCCCGCGAGGGTCTGCTGGTGCATGTGGGGGCCTCCTTTCGTAGTAAGGATAAAATTCGAGAATTATAGATATTTACATCGATTGCTAAGCGTGCCTTACACAGAAGCCCCCCTCTCAGAGGGGGGACGGGCCGCGTGAGCGGCGGGGGGAGTGTCGAAGGTAGGGCTGCACTGTTTGTACGAATGTGTCTGCGAAGGTATGACGTTCCTCCGCAGAAAGCACTCCTGCAATTTGCTAATATCCTACCTCCGACACTCCCTCAGTCAGCTTCGCTGACAGCTCCCTCTGAGAGGGAGCCTTTCTCTTACAAGTACCGTTCCGTTTCGCTCCATACGTTGAGATTTATGCTTCCGTCAACCGCTCCCACTTAGCGTAGCGTTCTTCGATTTCCACCTGCTTTGCCGCATAGGCGTCGGCGAGCTGCTGGCTCTTTGCGGGGTCGCTCTGGGCTTCGGGATCGTTCATTTCGTACTCGATGCCTTTGAGTTCGGCTTCGGCCATGGCGATTTCGGCTTCGGCGCGGTCGATCATTTCCTGGCGCTTCGCGTCGCTCATGCTCTGGATGCTGCCGCGCAGGGCGGCGTCTTTGCGGGCTTGCTCGACGTCGCTTGCCGCCTTGCCGTCTGGCGCACCGCTGGCGCTTGCGCCGTTTTCCGCGCTACGGTTCGTTCCCACACCGACTGCTTTCCTGCGTGCCGTGCGCTCTTTTTCTTTCGCGCGCTTCTCTTCGATTTTGGCGAGCCGCTCCTGCTCTTCGCGCTCTTCGGCCGCTGCGGCCTCTTCGGCTTCGACGCGCTCACGGTAGTAGCTGTAGTTACCGTTATACTCCGTGATATTTCCATTTTCGAGCACGAGCGTGCAGTTCGCGACTTTGTCGAGGAAGTAGCGGTCATGGCTGACGGCGAGGAATGTGCCGGGGTAGGCCATGAGGGCTTCTTCGATGGTCTCTTTCGCGGGGATGTCGAGATGGTTCGTCGGCTCGTCAAGCACGAGAAAGTTCGCGCCCGTCAGCATGAGCTTGAGGAAGGCGACGCGCGACTGCTCGCCGCCCGAAAGGTCGCCGATGCGCCGCAGGACGTCGTCGCCGTGGAACAGGAACGCACCGAGATATTTGCGCGCCTGCTCTTCGTCGATGCCGAACGTATAGGTAATTTCGTCGAGAATCGTGCTCTCGGGGTGCAGTGTCTCGTGCTGCTGCGAGAAATAGCCGATCTTGACACGGCTGCCGATTTTGACGCGTCCCGTCGGCGATTCGAGCTCGCCGATCAGCACGCGCAGCAGCGTCGTCTTGCCCGCGCCATTCGGGCCGACGAGCGCAACGCCGTCGCCGTTGCGGATCAGCAGATTCACATGGTCGAAAATCGCATGGTCGCCATAATGCCACGAGACGTCTTCGAGTTCGGCCACACGCTCGGCGCACTCGGGCGGCTTGTGGAACGCGAAATAATTGAACGTCGCGTCCTCGGGCGGCAGCACGATGCGCTCGAGGCGGTCGAGCTGGCTCTGGCGGCCGCGCGCCTGCTTGCTCTTGATGCCCGCCTTGTAACGGCGGATGTATTCCTCGGTTTTCTTGATGTGCTCCTGCTGCTTTTCGTAGGCGGACTGGAGCGCAGCGCGGCGGTCGTTCTTGACACGCATATAATAGGTATAATTTCCTTCGTAGCTCGTGACCTGGCCGCCGTCGAGCTCGAGGATACGCGTCGCGACGCGGTCGAGGAAAAAGCGGTCATGGCTGATGATGAGCACGCCGCCATGGTAGCTCTGGAGGAATTTTTCGAGCCATTCGATGCGTTCGATGTCGAGGTGGTTCGTCGGTTCGTCGAGGAACAGGAAGTCCGGCTCGCGCATGAGCGCCTTCGCGAGGCAGATACGCGTCTTCTGGCCGCCGGAGAAATGCTGGACGTCTTTCTGGAAATCTTCTTCCGTGAAGCCGAGGCCGTAGGCGATGCGGCGCAGGCGGCTCTCGTAGTCGTAGCCGCCGAGGATTTCAAAGCGGTTCATGACGCGGCTGTAGTCATCGAGCAGTGCCGCGCCCGCTTCCCCTTCCGTGCCTTCCGTCTTCATGCGCTGTTCGAGCTCGGCCTTTTTCGCGCCGAGCGCACGGATGTCGTCAAAGGCGTGCTGGAACTCCTCGTAAAGCGTGCCGCCCGCGAAGTCGGCCGTCTGCTCGACATAGCCAATCGTGTCATTGCTGTCCCACTGGATACTGCCTGCGTCGTACTCTTCCTGCCCCATGAGGATCTTCATGAGCGTCGACTTGCCCGCGCCATTCGCGCCGACAAAGCCGACCTTGTCCCCGCGCGCGACCTCGAACGAGACGTTCTTGAAAAGTTCGTCCACACCAAAGGATTTTGCAAGGTTCGTGACCTTTAACGTACCCAAAAATTATCTCCGTCCTTTTTTCCCTGTCGCACCATAGTCCCTGCCGATATTCACGACGGCCTGGTTGCTGCTGCCGCCGTCCATGATGACGCAGGGGAATGGCATGCCGTAGAAGACGTCCGTATTGCGCGTCGATGTCGTGATACTCGTCGATTCCTTCGCGTCCGTGCGGCCCGTCTCGACGCCTGAAATCTTGAAGCCCTTGCGCTTCAGGATGTCGGCGACTTCGGCGCCTGCGCCGTTGATACCGCTCGAATTGATGACCATGACGGTGATTTCCGACGGCTTCATCGGCTCCGTCTCGTCTTTCTTTTCGTCGTCGCTGTCGGCCTCGTCGGCCTTCTTCTGCTCGGCGCCCTTCTCGATCTTGAGGCCTTTCGGCAGGTCTTTCTCATAGGCGGACGCCGCGTCTTCGGCCGCCGCCTTCATGTCCGGTGTGAACTCGATGCCGAGCTCCTCCGTCATCATCTGGCGGCACGCGACGATGTCGGGAATCCAATAGCTGATGTCCTCGTAGTACGCAGGCGAGCCCGGCACCATGTCGGCCGAGAGGCCCGCGTCGTGGATGTCCTTGAGCCGTTGCGCGAAGTCGATCATCTCCGTGAGGCTCATGTCCGTCTTGACCGCGCCCGCAACCTCCTTGATGAGGTCCGGCAGACGCGGCAGGATGTCCGGCGAAATGACCTTGTCGAGCACGGCCTTCATGAATTTCTGCTGCCGTCCGATGCGGCCGATGTCGCCCTCACCGTCGCGGTAGCGCACGTACTGGATGGCCTTCTTGCCGTCCATGTGCTGCTCGCCGGGATAGAGGTCGATGACGAGGCCGCCGTTGTCGTCCCACGGATCCTCGTAGTGCATGCGCTTCTCGACCTTGATGTCCACGCCGCCGAGCGCGTCGATGATCCGCTCGAACGCCTTCGTGTTGATGATGATGTAGTGGTCCATCGGGACGCCGAGCAGCTTTTCCACCGTCTTCATGCTGAGCTCGTGCCCGCCGAACGCGTAGGCATGGTTCGCCTTGTCATAGCCATGCCCCTCGATCGCGAGGCGCGTGTCGCGCGGCACGGAGAGGAGAGCCCCCTTTCCCGAATCCGTATCGATCGTCGCGACCATCAGCGTATCGCTGCGGCCGACATCATCCTCGCGCTGGTCGACGCCGAGGATCATGACGTGGACAACGTTCTCCGCTGTCATCTGCCCCGCTTCCGGCGTCGTGCCGCGCATGGCCCCGCGGAGCCCGAGATTGTTCCATGCATAGACGAGCCCCGCCACGATCACGATGAGCGCGATGACCCACCGGACTCTTCCCCAACTGCGCTTTTGTCGGCGCGTGCTTCTCATCGGCCGTCCTCCGTTTCTTTGTTCCTTCTATTATAATATAAAGCAATCCTGCTTTCAAAGCCTAACTGATTCAGTATACCATGAATGACGCGCCTGCGCCACAAAAAAGGCGCGCTTCTTTCCGGTGGTTCTTGCGAAATTTATGCGATTTTCACGCAGACATGGAAGGAATTTCCGCTCCGTTCGGCGAACTAAATGGATAAAAGACTGAAACTGCGGCAGGGCGCATATCATCGCTGCCGCATCGAGGAGGAAACACCATGGAGAACGAGCCAAAGAAACTCAGGCTTCTCGTCTCGGACGATTCGAAGCTCTTACGGAAGAAGCTGCGCGCAGAACTTGAAGCGCTCGGCTGCGAAGTCATCGAGGCGGAAAACGGCAAAGAGGCCATCATGAAAGACCTCAAGGACAAGCCCGACGGCATCATCCTCGACATCGTCATGCCAGAAGTCGGCGGCATCGAGGCGCTGCAGGTCATCAAGGAAGTGAGCCCGGACATCCCGGTCGTCATGCTCTCGTCCGCCGGCACGCCGCAGAAAATCATGAAGACGCTCAAGATGGGCGCCATCGACTTCATCCAGAAGCCTTACACCACGGAACAGATCACGAAAGCAGTGGAGAACATCCGCAGGAAGGCCGGCAAGAAATGAGTACGATCGAATACGCGCAACGCCTGCTGAATGCCGGCGAGCTTGAGGAAGCGGAGCTCGAAAGCATCCTGCAGGGTCGCGTGACCGAGCAAGCCCTTCGATCGCGCGGCAAGAAAGTCGACGTCGACACACATCCCGCCCGCACGGCCATGCTCATGGCCGCAAAGTCTCTCCCGGACCTCGGTCCCGAAACGCGGTACTATGCCGACTTCGTCGAGCTCTTCGTCGCATCCCTTGAACGCTTCCTGCATTTGTCCTGCGTCCTGAGCCCCGTGCCCGTCTCGCAGGAAGAGCTCGCCGAGCGCCATCATGTCTGGGGCGTCGCGCAGCACATCACGGGCGACGTCAGCATGGTCGACGGCATCCTTGCCAAAGAGCCCGTCTTTCTCGCGCTCGCGAGCAAGTACGCGGGCTTTCCACTCACGGAGATGGACGAGGACACCGTCGACGCGCTCGAAGAATTCATCAACGTCGTCAACGGCCTCTACATCGTCGAACTCGCGAACCACAAGATCGAGCCCGACCTCGAATATCCGCGTGCGGCCGAGAACGTCATCCCGCATGGCAGCCAGCAGCTCGCCCTGCGCGTCTACACCGAGGTCGGGAGCTTCCTCCTCGTGCTCTCGACGGATGCGTTCCTCTGATGACGCCGCACGTCAGCAAAAAACAAAAACATTGCAAAGAAACGCTTGACAGCGTGCCCCGCAGCCTTTATAATAGTTTCTGTTGTGAGCGCACAGCTCGCACGAAAACATCATAGCATCTCATCTGAGAGCATTTGGAGAGTTGTCCGAGTGGTTGAAGGAGCACGCCTGGAAAGCGTGTATACGGGGAAACCTGTATCGAGAGTTCGAATCTCTCACTCTCCGCCATTTGAAATCAAAGGCTGTTGCAAACGCAACAGTCTTTTTTATTCAGGCTCTCCCTCCGGGGGAGCTGCCGCCCGCAAGGGCGACTGATAGGCAGGCACTTGGCGCTTTAGCGCCTAGTGATCGCCTATACAGAGTAGAGGGTGTCGAAGGTAGGTCCTGACAAATGGCACGAAAGATACTTTTTTCCATTATGCTCTCTTCCTTTTTGACCCCTTTCTCCTCAAGCGCGCTGACCCTCTCGCTGCCGAGTATCGGTGCGGAGTTCGCCTCGGGACCTGACATCCTCGCCTGGATCCTCTCGGCCTATCTCGTCACGAGCGCGCTCTGCCTGCTGCCGATGGGCAAGGCTGCCGACCTCTACGGCAAGCGCCGCATCTATCTTCTGGGCCTCGCAGGCTTTACGGCGACGAATGTCATCGGTGCGCTCGCAGGCGGCGTCGGCGCGCTCATCGTCATGCGCGCGCTGCAGGGCTTCTTCGCGTCCATGCTCTTCGCGACCGGCATGGCCATCCTCACACTCGTCGTGCCAAAAGAGCGGCGTGGCTTCGCGCTTGGCGCGAACGTTTCCGTCGTCTACCTCGGACTCGCGACGGGCCCGTTCCTCGGCGGCTTCATCAACTACTATCTTGGCTGGCGCAGTATCTTTGTGCTCATCACCTGCCTTTCCGCCATCGCCTGGGGCCTTGCACGACGCTATCTCGCGCAGGAATGGATCACGGGCGGCGGCCATCCCATGCTGCCGTTTCATCTCCTGCGCACGAACCGCGAATTCCGCCTTTCAAACCTCACGGCCATGGTAAACTACAGCGCGACGTTCGCCGTGAGCTTCCTGCTCTCACTCTATCTGCAGGACGTGCTCGGCCTCTCGTCGCGCGAGGCGGGGCTCATCCTCTTGCTGCAGCCCGTCGTCATGGCGGCGCTTTCACCCGCCTGCGGCCACCTCTCGGACAAGCTGCCCGCGCGCCTGCTCGTCTCGCTCGGCATGGGGCTCATCGCCTGCGCCCTGCTCGGCCTCGCCGCCATCCTGCGCGTGGACAGCCTGCCGTTTGTCGCCGTGCTCATTCTTGTCCTCGGCGCCGGCATCGCCCTGTTCAACGCGCCGAACAACAACGCCATCATGAGCTGCGTGGATCCCGCTGACTACAGCCTCGCGACCGCGACGCTCTCTGCCGTCCGCCTGCTCGGCCAGTTCGCCTCGACGCTCATCGTCTCGGGGCTGCTCGCCATTCCCTGGGCGGCCGCGCCCGTCGAAAACCTCCGCTTCGGCATCGCCGCCGCCTTTGTCACTTTCGCCGTGCTGTCCGCCGCCGGCATCGGGCCGTCGCTCGCGCGGAAAGCACACGGATAACACGCAAAAACGACCTTCCGCAGGCATATCAATACCCACGGAAGGTCGTTTTTTTTATGGTTGAAAGGTCTGGCAGGGGATGCCTGCTTTTTCAATCTCAGAAGAAGAAGTCGAAACGGCCGAAGAGCTTCGATGCGTCTTTGTCCGCTGCGATGTCCTTGCCGTCGAAATACTTCGCGACAGCGAGGATGTTCTTGAACGGAATCCAGCTCACGCCGAGCTCGACACCCTTCTGGCCGCCATCCACGCCATCGCCATACGTGGACCACGGAGCTGCGTACTGGCCGAGCTTGCGGTAAGCGACATAAGCGCCCCACGAACCCTTGTTTGCGTTCTCTGCGCCCTTGTAGTCATACTCGAAGCTGTAGGCGTTGTCGAAGTTGTCCGCCTTCGTGTTCTTCGCGTACTCCGCCTGGAGGAAGCTGTTCTTGTCAAAGCGGTAGCTTGCCTTCAGCGACCAGATATTCGCCTTGTAGTCCGTGTTGTTGAGGTCGCCATCATAGTAAGCTTCCGGCAGCGCATACTGGTTGAACGTGCTGTCGAGATGCTGATAAGCGACATCGCCGAAGAACTTTTTGTCCTGATAAGCAACTTTGACACCCTGATAGTTGATCGTGTCGTGGTTGTCGCCGTCCGTGAAAGCCGTGAACGGATTGGACTCCGTCCAGCCATTCGTGCCACGGCCCATGTCGCCGAACTGGCTGTCATCAATGCGGCCGAAAGCCGTCGTGACTTTCCACTTGCTGCCATAGCTGAGCTCGACGCCGGAATACGGATCATCCGTCGTGGAAATGAGGTTGATGGAGTTCGGGAGCTTGCCGAACTTCATGTTGAACTTGCCATACTGGCCTTCCGCCCAAGCGCGCTTCAGCTTCACATTGTAGTCGCTGTTGCCGCCGTCCGTGTCCATGAGGCCGTTGGCATCCACACGTGCATGCACCGTCCAGTGATCGTTGACTTCGGCGACCGGCTCGAGACGGAAGACGTACTCATCAACGTTGTTCTTCGTCTTGCCGTTGCTGTTCGCCTGGTCATGACGCGTGCTCGTATACGTGTACTCGAGAACGCCGCCCCACTTCACGTTATCGGCATGCTTCTCGAGATTCGCGACGCGGACGCCGAGGTTGTTGAGCTCATCAGAGAACTCAGCGGCCAGCTTGTCGATCATGGCCTTGTCAGCAGCGGAGACGTCCTTCTTCGCCATGGCCTTTGCGATCATCTGCGCCATTTCGTAACGCGTGATGTTGCGGTTGCCCTGGAACGTGCTGTCGCCATAGCCCGTGATGACGCCGTCAGCAGCGAGCTGGCTGACAGCATCATATGCCCAGTGGTCTGCCGGGACATCGGAGAACGGGTTGGAAGCAGCAAACGTCGTGGAAGCAGCGCCGATGACGAGTGCCGTGGTGAGTGCGGAAACGAGAGTCTTCTCCATGTGTACTCCTCCTAAATGATGTATGGATCCTTGTCCAGAGAACACCGAGCCATCCCATAGGAGTTTCCCTGTTTCCTCCATAGCGCTCTGTGTTTCTTGAACATGGACACTTTACCATGATTTTTTCAGAAACGCAAGTAGTAAACGCTAACTTTAACGGAAATGAAATGTATACTTGTACACTCGGCTGAAACAAAACGAAGAAAAAAGGACTTCCATGTACACATGACATGGAAGTCCTTCTTTCTTATTTGTTTTTTTGAGGCGGACATTCGGAGAGTTTCCCCCGCACCGCCCGTTCGAATTTTGTCCTTGGGATGAGCACATAGTGGCCGCAGCCCGTGCATTTCAGGCGGAAGTCCATGCCTGTGCGGACGATTTCCCAGGCGTTCGTGCCGCAGGGATGGGGCTTCTTCATCTTGACGATGTCGCCGAGCTCGTAGCGTACTTTTTCTTTGTCCATAGGCTCACACATTGAAGCGGAAGTTGACGACGTCGCCGTCCTGCATGACGTAGTCCTTGCCTTCGACGCGGACCTGGCCTTTTTCGCGCGCAGCGGCGACGCTGCCGGCGGCGATGAGGTCATCGTAGTTGACGATTTCCGCGCGGATGAAGCCGCGCTCGAAGTCCGTGTGGATCTTGCCGGCCGCTTTCGGCGCCGTCGTGCCTTTGACAATCGTCCAGGCGCGGCACTCGTCCGGGCCGGCCGTCAGGAACGTCTGGAGGCCGAGCAGGTCAAAGGCAGCCTTGATGAGGCGGTCGAGGCCGCTCTCGGTTTCGCCGAGGTCTTCGAGGAAGGCTTTCGCCTCGTCAGGATCGAGCTCGGCGATCTCGGATTCGACTTTCGCGGAGATGGCGACGACTTCCGCGCCTTCCTTCGCTGCGAATTCCTTGACTTTCTGAACATAGGGATTTTCGTCGTAGGCTGTCGCGACTTCGTCTTCGGCGACATTGGCGACGTAGAGCGTCGGCTTGAGCGTCAGGAGGTTCATCTCCTTGATGAGCTCGAGGTCATCGTCGCTGAGCTCGACCTGGCGGGCAGGCTTGCCCTCGTCGAGCGCGGCCTTGATGCGGCGCAGGACTTCGTCTTCGACTTTCGCGTCCTTGTTGCCGGATTTTGCGATTTTTGCGAGGCGCATGATGCGCTTTTCGACGATTTCGAGGTCGGCGAGGCAGAGCTCGGTCTGGATGATGTCGATGTCGCGCAGCGGGTCGATGCTGCCTTCGACATGCGTGATGTTCGCATCTTCAAAGCAGCGCACGACATGGGCGACGGCATCGACCTGGCGGATGTGCTCGAGGAACTTGTTGCCGAGGCCCTCGCCTTTCGACGCGCCTTTGACGAGGCCTGCGATGTCGACGAAGCGCACGGAGGCCGGCGTCGTCTTTTTTGAATTGTAGAGCTCATGCAGCACGCCAAGCCGCGGATCCGGCACGCCGACGACGCCGACATTCGGTTCGATCGTGCAGAACGGGAAGTTCGCTGCTTCTGCACCCGCTTTCGTGATCGCATTGAACAGCGTGCTCTTGCCGACATTCGGCAGGCCGACGATACCGACTTCTAAATTGCTCACTTTGTATTCCACCTTTTGATTGCTGAAAAAAATGATATTCGCCTTTATTTTAGAGGAAGTGAAGGATTTTTGCAACCAGAGACATCATCCATCGACGGTCACGCTCTCCGCTTCGAAATGCGCGATGGTGTATCCTGCCTGTTCGAGCATGCTGGCGAAGTCGGCGGCTGTGCCGTCGTAGTCGACATCGATGGTATAGATGCCGCTCGTCTGGCTGCGCAGGAAGGCGTGCTGGACGCCGGGCAGGGCTTCGAGCTGGCTGCGGGCCTCGCTGGCGCTGCCGAGGCGGGCTTGCGGAATCATGAGGCGGATGTGCTGCTGGACGTCTGCGGCCTTGCGGAACGCGCCGCGCGCGAGGCGTGGGGCGAGCGTCTTTGCGGCGTTTGCGAGCGCCTCCTGCTCGGCGCCCGCGTACCAATGGGACGAAGCGCCCTGCGCCGTGCCCGCCCACGTGATTTCGCCTGTGGCTGTCGAGACGAGCCGCGCCGTGCAGGTGACATAGGTCTTATGCAGGCCGGGCAGGACAGCATCGAGGCTCTCCGTGTCCTTCGCGACCTTCACGACGGCGAGGTAGTCGCAGGGGGAATCGGCGAGCAGGGCTGTCAGCTGCGACTTGCGTCCCGCCGCATCGCTCGCGAGCGCAAGGAACGCGCGGCGCGTGCCATCATCGGCCGCATCGAGGTCGATGATGCGCGAGAAGCCCTGTGCCTGCAGCGCGCTCGCGAGTGCGTTTTCGAGCGCCGGATAGGCCGCGCCGTCGCTGTCCGTCGCGACGACGGCGATGCGCGGGTCCTCAAGGTTTGCGCCGATGATGGCTTTCCGCTGTTGGAGTGTCGCCGTGCGCGCGGAGATGCGGCTTTCGTCCACGTCGGCACGAATCGTGATGCGGTGGACACCGCCAATTGTTTCGTGAGAGAGGACATCATACGAAGAGATGTAGCCCTCGGACTGTGCGTAGATTGTGTCCTGGAGCGTGCGGTAGTTCTGGACTTTCGTGCGGCTGTCGAGGTAGACGCCGACTTCCTGCTCGACGGCGGCGCGCATGGCATCGTGGAGCGCGCTGCGCTCGTCCGCGCCCTGCCCCGTGGCCGTGACCAGCGCAGCCTGGGCGCTCGCAGGCACGAGCAGGGCCAGCGCGAGCGCCCAGGCTGTGAGATTTGAACGATGATGGATGGACATAAGTAGGTCATCCTTTCTGTCCTGTTTCAAGAGGATTCATGCACTTTTCATCCTGTGTATATATTTAATTTCTTATAATATGTCTTTTTACCCCGTTTTACTAAAACAAATTTCCTAAACAAGTTCCTTGGATTTGACTATAGAAATCCTTGGCACAAAGTTGTAAACTGTACATATGTGGGGAGAGAAAATAAAAAGGAAACGGAAAAGGAACATGGGATGGAACGGAATTTGAAACGAACGGATCTCGCAAGGAAAATTTCAGAATATCAGAGCACGCATGATGAAGAGCTTGCATCGGAGCTCATGAAGTCGCTCGAACCGCTCGTCATCTCGGTCTGCCGAAAATTCTATATGGACGGCATGGAGCAGGACGACATGCTGCAGGAAGGGCGTGTCGGCCTCTACAAGGCAATGCGGGATTATCGGCCGGGGTATGGAACGACGTTTGTCTCGTTCGCCATGCGCTGCATCCGCTGCCAGTGCATTTCGTCCGTGAAAGCGGCGAACCGTTACAAGCAGCAGGTACTTTCGCAGGCGCTGTCGCTCGACGTGACGATGCACGAAGACAACGAGCGCCGCTGCTGGATGGACATGCTCGTCGACGAGGATGTCCCCGCGCCGGGCGAAGAGATGATGATCGAGGAAAGCATCGCGCAGTGCGACACCATCCTGCGGGAGCTCCTGTCGCCGTATCATTTCCGCGTGCTGATCGCACGCCTCGAGGGCGGCAGCTACACGTCGATCGCGCATGAGCTCGGACGCAATGCGAAGTCTGTCGATAACGCGCTCCAGCGGACGAAAAAGCTGATCTTCGGCTATCTCGAACAGCACGACGACCTCGATGCCTGGATGCTCGAACATTATTTCGCGTACATCGCAGACCACAGGGCGGACGAGGACGATGCATCGGCGATTGCATGAAGTTGTCTTCATTATAATAGATGTGATTTAGGAAACAAAAAACTTCCGCGGATGTTTCGCACCCGCGGAAGTTTTTTCGTGCTTGTTGATTTGTCTTATTCCGGCTTGTCCTGCAGCGCGGCGAAGCCTTCTTCGCCCGTGCGGATCTTCACGACGTTCGTGACCGGCGTGATGAAGATCTTGCCGTCGCCGTAATGGCCCGTATGGAGGACTTTCTTCGCGACCGCGACGATCTTCTCGGGCGGGATCGCGGAGACGACGAGCTTGACCTGGATCTTCGGGACGAGCTTCGAGGCGACTTTCGCGCCGCGATACATCTCGGCGTGGCCTTTCTGCAGGCCGTAGCCGGAGACCGGCGTGACCGTCATGCCCGTGATGCCGATGGATTCGAGCGCGATCTTCAGCGGCTCGAAGCGGTCGCGTGCCGTGACGATGGAGACGCAGGTGAGTGCGTGGCCATCCGCATCGACGGCTGGCGTTGCCATCTGCGTGACCGTGACGGGCGTCGGCGGCTCCGTGCTGTCGATCGGGGTCGGCGCGGACGTGGAGCCCGTGACCTCGGGAACCGGCATGAAGTCCGCATACGCAGAGGCGAGGCCGTGCTCTTCGAAGTCGAGGCCGGCCGTCTCTTCCTTCGCGGAGACGCGGAGGCCGATCGTGTGCTTCAGCACCGTGAAGACGATCGTAATCATGACGGCAACATAGATGGCGACGGAGACGACGCCGATAATCTGCGTGAGGAGCATGTCGGCCGTGCCTGCATAGAGCAGGCCGCCATCGACGGCGAAGACGCCCGTGAGAATCGTGCCGAGCGCGCCGCAGACACCGTGGACGGCGACAGCGCCGACCGGGTCATCGACTTTGAGCTTCTGGTCGATGAACTCGACCGCGAGGACGACGACGATGCCTGCGATGAGGCCGATGGCAAAGGAACCAGCCGGCGAGACCGCATCGCAGCCTGCCGTGATGGCGACGAGGCCGGCGAGTGCGCCGTTCAGCGTCATGGAAACATCCGGATGGCCGTAGCGGATCCACGTGAAGCACATCGTGGCCGTGGCAGCCGTGGCCGCTGCGAGGTTCGTCGTGACGAAGATGGAGCCAGCGGAAATCAGCGTGTCATCGCCCGTCATGGAGACGGTCGAGCAGCCGTTGAATCCGAACCAGCCGAACCAGAGGATGAACACGCCGAGGGCCGCGAGCGTCAGGCTGTGGCCCGGGATGGCATTGACGGAACCATCCTTGTTGTACTTGCCGATACGGGGACCGAGCATCAGAGCGCCGATAAACGCGCAGATGCCGCCGACCATGTGGACGACCGTAGAGCCAGCGAAATCATGGAAGCCCATCTCGCTGAGCCAGCCGCCGCCCCAAGCCCAATGGCCCGAGACCGGATAGATGATGAGGCTGATGAGCAGCGAATAGAAGCAGTACGTCGAGAACTTCGTGCGCTCTGCCATGGCACCCGAAACAATCGTCGCGGACGTCGCGCAGAAGACCGTCTGGAAGATGACGTAGGCGAGTGCCGGATAACCGGCGTCCGGACCCGGATCAAACACCTGGATGAAGAAATCCGGCGTGCCGATGATGCCGCCGATGTCATCGCCGAACATCAGGCCGAAGCCGACGATCCAGAATGCGATCGTGCCAATGCAGAGATCCATGAGGTTCTTCATGACGATGTTGCCGGCGTTTTTCGCGCGCGTCAGGCCGGTCTCGACCATCGCGAAGCCCGGCTGCATGAAGAAGACGAGCGCAGCGCCGAGCAGTACCCAGATCGTGTCCACACTACTGTACTTTCCAGCGTCCGCCGCATCTGCCGCGAATGCGTGCGGCATCGTGGCGAGCACGCCCGCGAAGCTTGCCGCTGCCGACGTGCCGAGCATTTTCATTCTGCATGAAATGTTCATATAAGACCCCTTCCTTCCGTGAAAGAAAAGAGGCGCCGCCTTCTAAAAACCTGAGTTCTTAGAAGACGACGCCTTTGTCGTCGAATGATACCGAAGTACCGTCCTGCAGCAACAGCACTTCTTGTCCTTTATAATAGACATGGGGTTACAATTTGTCAAGCGGTTTCAGGAAAAAATCTGAAAGCGTGCAAACCTTTACAGAATAAGATGTGATATGGTACAGTGTTCCTTGTAGTGATCATCATCGTTGCATTGAAAGCATAAGAAGAGCCGCCAACAGTTTCGCAGACCAAGGCGGCTTTTCCTATGAAAAGATATGCTAGACTCGGGGCTGGACCGCTTATCGGTAGCACGCCCTTTTTCTACCTAGATGATACCATTTTCGCCAAATTTCCGCAAGTTTTTTCGTAAAACCGCTTAAGTTTTTGCGATTTTCTACGATATAGAGAGCAAAGGAATGAAATGCAGCGGGCGGGACGCCTGCAGAAAGGAAGGTGAAAACCATGAGCACGATTGATGAGATCCGCGAGCAGAGCAAGACGGTCTGGGCCGTGAGCCCGTTGACGCAGACGAAGAACGATGCGAACACGGACGACGAGTTCGCCGCACTGCTCGAAAAGATGAAGACGGGGACGGCTTCGGGCGGCTCCGGTGACAGCAGCAGCGACGATACAAAGACGCGGACGGTCACGGAAGTCCTCTCAGACGGCTCCGTCCTCATCACGGTCTGGGAAGGCAACAAGATCGTTTCGCAGACAAAGACGCATGCGGCAGACGCGCAGGAAAATCCGACCGTCCTGTCCGTGCAGTCGGAGTCGGGCGCGGCAAACAAGGACGCGCAGACGCTGGCAGAAAGCTATGTCGGCGGCACAGCGAGCGCGGCGGCATTGGGGCTCAATGCGCTGATGCAGGCGTAACGAAGAGACAGGCCCCCCTCCCTCTAGAGGGAGGCTTTCTTTTGTCTTCTCGCATAGGTAAACACCTATCGATTTTATTGAAACCACGTATTTTACAAATGGATGTTCCTCCCATATACTGAAACCGTGAAAAACATGTGCGGCGAACGCACTTTGATATCTCGATTTCAGGAGGCATATCCATGAAGATTCTTCGTTCCATTTCCAACCACCGCCTCGCCGCAGCCGGCCTTCTCGTGACGCTCGCTTGCTCGCTGGCGGGGCAGCAGCTCGCACAGCTGCCGGGACTCTCGCTCGTCGGCGCGCTCGTGCTCGCGCTGCTTCTCGGCATGGTGCTGCAGGGGGCGCGCGGCCTGCGCGATGCGGCGCGGACGTCGACGCCATTCATCGCGAACAAGTTCCTGCGCGCTGGCATCATCCTCCTGGGCTTCAAGCTGAACCTCGTGCTGCTCATGGGCGCGGGGCTGAAGAGCCTGCTTGCCGCCATCTTCCTCGTGGTGGTCATGGTCTCGCTGAACTACGTCGTCGCGCGGAAATTCTTCGGCGTCGAGCACACGCTCGCGCTGCTCACGGCCTGCGGCTCGTCCATCTGCGGCGCAGCGGCCGTCATGGGCGTTTCGGGCGCAGCAAAGGCGAAAGTCGATGACTCCGTGCTCGCCGTCGCCTGCGTCGCCATCCTCGGCACGGTCTTCACGCTCGTGCTCGTCGCACTCCAGCCTGTACTCGGTTTCAGCGAGGCGCAGTTCGGCACGCTCGCGGGCCTGAGCCTGCACGAGATTGCTCATGCCGTCGCGGCGGGCGGCGCGGCTGGCGCCGTCGGTACGGATGCCGCCATCATCGCAAAGCTCTCACGTGTCCTGCTGCTCGCGCCTGTCGCCATCCTTGTCGGCGTCATCGAGGCGCATCGCAGTGCCGTGGCGAAAAAAGACGCCATCCTCGCAGGTGCCGACGGCGTCGATGTCGAGCTCGATACCACGGCCGCGCAGGGCGGCGCGTCCAAAGGCGGCTTCCTCTCGCATTTCCAGAACGTCCCGATTCCGTGGTTCATGGGCGGCTTCCTGCTCGCGAGCGCGGCTGGATCATTCCTTCCCTTCATCAGTGACTACACCGGCATCCTCGTCACCATCGCCTATCTGCTGCTCGGCATGGCCATGGCCGCCCTCGGCCTCAACGTGAACTTCTCCGTCGTCGCCAAGAAGGGCGCGAAGCCCCTCATGAGCGCCGGCCTCTGCTCCGTCGTGCTGGTCTTGCTCGCATACGGTATTGTTGAAGCTTTCTTCTGATGTTCAAACCTTTGCCTCCCTCTTAGAGGGAGGACAGGCGCGGAACGAAGTGCAGCGCCAGGTGGGAGTCGCTTGCACGACCTGACAATTTGCACGTCGTATCTCATCGTCGGTACGCGCACAGCCCCAAACGGTTCTTTTCTGCTTCGCACCCGCGGAAGGAATTGGCGTATTTGTTGTTTTATCATGCAGGGGACTCCCACCACCGCTTCGCGGTCCCCCTCCCTCAAAGAGGGAGGCTGGATGGAACGGGACGTCTCGCGCACAAGCCTGCTCCGCGACCACGAACTCACCTTATGAAAGGAGCCCCATCCATGACCCTTCGTCATTTCCGCATCTTCCAGTCCGTCTGCCGCGCGGGCGGCATGACGGCGGCCGCCGCCGCGCTCCATATCTCGCAGCCGTCTGTCAGCCAGGCCATCCGCGAGCTTGAAGAGCATTATGGCACGGCGCTCTTTGACCGCTTTGGCCGTCAGCTGCACCTGACGCCCGCGGGCCGGGCGCTCCTCGGCTACGCGACGCACATCCTCGCGCTCGAGCACCAGGCGGGCGAGGCCATGCGCGGCTTTGCCGCAGAGAGCCCCATCGCTGTCGGCGCGACGCTCTCTATTGGCGAGAGCGTCTTCGTGCCGCTGCTTGCGGCATTTCTCGCCGCGCACCCGGGGCAGGAGATTTTCTCGCGTATCGCGAACACGCACGAGCTCGAGAGCTGCCTGCTCGCCGATGAGCTCGACGTTGCGCTGATCGAGGGCGAGGTCGCTTCGCCATATCTGACCGCCCGCCCATTTCTCGATGACGAGCTTGTCTTTCTCGCGTCCCCTGCGCGCGGACTGTCAGGCGAAGTGCCGCGCGAGGCGATCGCGGGCGCGCCGTTCTTTCTGCGCGAGGAGGGCAGCGGCACGCGCGACCTCTTCGTTTCGGCGATGAAGGCCGCCGGCCTGCCGTTCGAAGTCGCCGGCGTTTACAACAATTCGGCCTCGATCCTTCAGGCCGTCGCCGCCGATTTCGGCTTCGCTGCCCTCTCGCGCCGCATCGCTGCGTCGTATCTCGCGGACGGCCGCCTCGTGACATTCCGCGTCGCGGGCATCGCGTTCCGCCGCACGTTCCGCGTTGTCTGCCATCAGAACAAGTATCTCACGCCCGCTCTGCGGGCGTTTCTCGCATTCTGCGAGCATGAGGCTGCGGACTGCCTGCATTTTCAGCAAAATCTCAGAACACTTTGATAGAATTGAAACATCAAAAAGTCAAGAACGACAAAACGAAAGGATCGTGGAACCCATGTCCCAGCGCATGACCATGGACGAAGTCCTCAAAGAATACGGCGTGCCCCTCATCAAGCTCGACCTCCACGCGACGCGCTCGGAGCTCCTGAAGCTCCGCGAGCAGCTCATCGCCATCCGCGATGTCTCGAACGCGACGGAGCAGGGCTATCTCGACATCGACTGCAAGCTCTATATCGACGTCGACGACATCGACCAGTACCTCGCGGGCACGCGCGACACGGTCGGAGAAATCTACGCATTTCCCGAAGACATCAAATCGTACAAGGAATCATAAGGAGCAAGCCTATGAAACCAAAGAAATTCCTCGCGGCCGTCCTCGCGGGCACGGTTTTCGCCCTCGCCCCGGCGACGGGCATCGACAGCCAGATCGCCCCGAGTCTCGGCCTCCATGGCCCGCAGATCGCTTATGCGGCAAAAGGCGGCGTCCGCATCGCGCCGTCCGCACCGAAAGCTGCGCCCTCGGCGCCAAAGGCCACGAGCCCTGACACGCACAAATCCGTCTCCGGAAACGGCGGCAGCTACGCGCCGTCGAAGAGCGCGAAAGACCTCGAAAAGACCGCGCCTGGCGCGAATGCAGGCACGAATGCCAAAGCCGGCACGAACGCTGCGACGAACACGCAGAGCGGCAGCCGACTCGGCTCCATCATGCGCGGCGTCGGCCTGCTCGCAGGCGGCATGTTCCTCGGCTCCATGCTCAGCCATCTCTTCGGCTTTGGCACCGGCATGATGAGCGACATGCTCGGCCTCCTCATGAACATCCTGCTCTTCGCCGTTGCCTTCATGGTCATCCGCGCCCTCCTGCGCCGCTTCCTCGGCGGAAGCCGCAGCAGCCGCGACAGCTACCAGCAGCGCTGGCAAGAGCCGCTGCACACCCAGGCCCAGCAGCCCCGTCGCCCTGACATCATCGACATCCAGCCGAGCGAAAGCCACAGCACGCACGAACACGCGGCGGGCGGCAATATCAATGGCAGCGACGCACGGAGCATCGCGGACAAGTATCGGAATATGTAAGTGTGAAATGTTGCAAAAGTCCTTTAGCAACGTTCTGCACATTTGCTTGTCTCCAGCACCTAACTACTCCCCCCGCCGCTTACGCGGCCCGTCCCCCCTCAATGAAGGGGGCTGCTGTATAAGCTTTTCTCAACAATAAACAATAGATGTTACTTTCTTTGTGACCATGAAACCCCTCTTCGCGATGACATCATATTCTTCGGGCTGGGGCGGGGAGGTATCCGAAACCCGTTAAGGAATCGTCCGTGGGTTGCGGATGCCTCCCCGTCCCAGCCCCGCGCACGAACAACTCTTCGCGACCACGAACAAAACTTTGACCAAGAAAGGACCCCGCCTTTATGAAACCTTCCACAAAAGCCTCCATCTCCACCCTCCTCACGCGCTACCCCGCCCTCTCCGTCTGCGAGCCCGATCTCACGGCGGCCGTCGAGGCGCTGCTCGCGACGTACCGCGCGGGCGGCAAGCTCATCATTTGCGGCAATGGCGGCAGCGCTTCGGACTCCGAGCATGTTGTCGGCGAGCTCATGAAAGGTTTTCTGAAGCCGCGCAAGCTCGGCGATGACATGAAGGCGAAATTCGAAGCTGCCTGCCCCGAGAGTGCCGACTACTTCATGAAGAACCTCCAGGGCGCGCTGCCCGCGCTCTCCCTCGTCAACCAGATTTCGCTCGGCACGGCCTTCGCCAACGACCAGGCACCCGACCTCGTCTTTGCACAGCAGATCCTCGGCATGGGCAACCCCGAAGACACCCTCCTCGCCATCTCGACGTCCGGCAACTCCACGAATGTCATCTACGCCCTCGACATGGCGCGCGCCAAAGGCCTCAAGACCATCGCGCTGACGGGCAAGTCCGGCGGCAAGATCGCAGAAAAGCACCTTGCAGGCATCACAATCCGCGTGCCCGAGGATGAGACGTACAAAATCCAGGAACTGCATTTGCCTGTGTACCATATGCTCTGCATTGCAGCGGAAGAAGAGTTCTTCGGGGAGTGATTCGTTGTCGCACCCGCGGAAGTCTGGCTGTACAGACAAGCTTTGTCGTGCAGGGGACTCCCCCAGTCAGCCATTCGGCTGACAGCCCCCTCTGGGAAGGGGCCTCCTGTATGAGTGACGGCTGGCAATGGATGAAATCGTCTCCGCGACCGCAATGTTTTCTTCGGGCGGCAGGGAGTTCCCAATAAGAAACCCGTTTGAATGACCAACGGGAATGGTCCGGGTTCCGTTTGGGAGCGCCCTGCCGCCAGCGGCCACGAAAGAACCTTCGCGGGCTATTTTCTCCGCGATGCCATACCTTCCTTCGGGCGGAAAAGGGGATGCATAAGGAATCCGTTAAGGAATCGTCCGTGGATTCCGTTGCATCCCCTTTTCCGCCCCGCGCACGAACCAATCTTCGCGACCACAAAACAAACTTTTTCAAGCAGGAAAAAGCCCCCTCGTTCCAGAATAGTATCTTAGACACAAACTGGAACAGGGGGCTATTTTTATGATTACTTCCGAAAAACAGATGATGAAGCTCGCGAATGGCAGCGATGTGCGCGGCGTGGCGGTCGAGGGTGTCGACGGCGAGCCCGTGAACCTCACGGCCGAAGCCGCAAACCGCATTGCTTCGGGCTTCATCGATTTCCTCGCCGAGCGCACGGGCAAGGCGAAGAAGGAGCTGCGCATCGCCGTCGGCCACGACACGCGCATCTCGGCGCCAACGCTGAAGAAGGCTGTGCTCGAAGCTCTGACAGCGGCGGGCTGCGTGACCGTCGACTGCGGCCTCGCCTCGACGCCCGCGATGTTCATGTCCATCGTGCTCAAGGAGACGCAGATGGACGGCTCCATCATGATCACGGCGAGCCACCTGCCGTTCAACCGCAATGGCCTCAAGTTCTTCACGAAGGACGGCGGCGTCGAGCATGAGGACATCCTGACAATCCTCAAGAATGCCTGCCGCACGCCGGAGGTCACGGGCGACCTCGCGCGCGTCCAGAAATATGACCTCATGGACCGCTACTGCCATTACCTGCGCAAGAAGATCCGCAAGGCGCTCGGCGAGGAGAACACGCCGCTCAAGGGCATGCATGTCGTCGTCGATGCCGGCAATGGCGCGGGCGGCTTCTTCGCGACGCAGATTCTCGGCCGCCTCGGCGCCGACACGTCGGGCAGCGTCTACCTCGAGCCGGACGGCCATTTCCCGAACCACATCCCGAACCCGGAGAACAAGCAGGCCATGGCATCCATCCAGAAAGCCGTGCTCGACAGCCACGCCGACCTCGGTTTCATCTTTGACACCGACGTCGACCGCATGAGCGCCGTGCTCGGCAATGGCCGCGAGGTCAGCCGCAACGCGCTCATTGGCATGATGGCCGCCATCCTCGCACCCGAGTACCCGCAGAGCACGATCGTCACGGACTCCGTCACGAGCGACGAGCTCACGGAGTTCCTGACGCAGGATCTCGGCCTCAAGCACCACCGCTACATGCGCGGCTACAAGAACGTCATCGACGAGTGCATCCGCCTCAACAAAGCGGGCACGGTCTCGCCGCTCGCGATCGAGACGAGCGGCCATGGCGCGCTTTCCGAAAACTACTACCTCGACGACGGCGCGTATCTCGCCGTGCGCCTGCTCGTCGCCGCCGCGAAGGCGAAACAACAGGGCAAGAAGCTCGCGAGTCTCATCGCGAAGCTCGGCGAGCCGCTCGAAAGCAAGGAATACCGCATGGCCATCAAGGGTGAGGACGATTTCAAGGCCTACGGCAACGGCGTCCTCAAGACGCTTGAGCAGCGTGCCGAGGCGCAGAAGATCAAGCTCGCGAAGCCGAACTATGAAGGCGTCCGCCTCGTGTTCCCGCACGGCTGGGCGCTGCTGCGCCTCTCGCTCCACGACCCGCAGATGCCGCTCAACGTCGAGAGCAGCAAGAAAGGCGGCGTCGCCGAAATCACCGCGAAAGTCCGCGAACTGCTGGACGGCTTCGCGTCGCTCGATACGGGCGTGCTGCGCTGAAAAGCTTGCGGTTTGGGCGGAAAGCCTGTATAATATAAAGAAAGAGAGCACCGCCTAGCGGCCGCCCTCGTAGAAGTTATCCAATCAATGAATGACCCGCTACAAAGTTGGTAGCTAGGAGCGGATCAACGTTTTGTTTCCAGCAGAATGAGCCAGATCAGCAAAAGAGCCAAAACAAGCTGTTCCATGGGCATCGCACCTCATTTCTGAGGGCACGTATTAACCGCCAAACGGTGCTACAAGAAATATTCTAGCATATTTTAGTGGTGAAGGAAAGCCCGCTGGCTCAAACAGAAAAGACCGGCATCTCATCATTTTTGAGATGCCGGTCTTTTCTGTGATTTTACAGCGCTTTCTGGTACAGCGCCAGGATGTCCTTCTTCGTCGTCGTGCGCGGGTTGACGGCGATGTTGCCGCTCTTCATGGCGTCGTCGGCCATGGCGTCGAAATGGTCGGCCTTGACGCCGACGTCGGCGAGGCAGGCCGGGATGCCGAGGCTTTCGTTGAGTTCCTTGAGGAGCTCGACGAGATCCTGCGGCTCGAAGTATTCGGACGACGGATTCAGTGCGATGTAGTCGTAGATGTTCTCGTACTTGCCGTCATCGGCGAGCGCGTTGAACTCCATGACGGTCGGCAGCAGAATGGCGTTGGCCACGCCGTGCGGGACGTCGAAGTAGGCGCTGACGGGGTGGCTCATGGCGTGGACGTCGCCGAGGCGCGCCCACGAGAACGCGATGCCTGCGAAAAGAGAGCCTGTCAGCATGCCGCTCGCGGCTTCGAGGTCCGTGCGGTTCGCGACGTAGCGGCGCAGGTTCTTGCCGATGAGTTCGAGCGCCTTTTCGGCCATCGCATCGGAGAACGGCGAGGCGGCACGGGAAATATATGCCTCAATGGCATGCACCATCGCGTCGATGCCGCAGGCCGCCGCGATGCCGGCCGGCGCCGTCGTCAGGAAGTCAGGGTCGAGGATCGCGGCTTTCGGAATCAGCTTCGCGTCAAAGACGGTGAGCTTGTAGTTGCGCGAATGATCGGTGATGACGGCGGCGGCCGTGACCTCGGAGCCCGTGCCGGCCGTCGTCGGCAGGGCAATCAGAGGTACGGGCTCGCCCGGCACCGTCCCGGCGCCTTCGTAGTCCGTGATCTTGCCGCCGAATTTCGCGACGACGGCGACGGCTTTCGCGACGTCCATCGGCGATCCGCCACCGAACGCGACGAGGAAGTCCGCGCCGCAGGACTTGTACATTTCGGCCGCTTTCGCGACGGTCTCCGTCGACGGATTGCCCTCCGTTTCCGTGAAGGCGTCAGACGCGATACCGGCGGCGGCGAGCAGGTCGGCGCAGTGTTTGACGTGTCCCATCTTCGTGAGATGCGGGCCCGAGATGATCAGCGCATGCGTGCCGCCGAGCTTCTTCGCGGCCTCGCCGAACTTTTCGGCCGAGCCGGAGCCGACAATGACGTCCTGGGGGACGGAGAAGGTGAATGCATTCATGGGGGAGACTTCCTTTCCGTAATTTGTATTGAGAGAAACGGAGTGTTGCTTAGAGAAAGCCCCCTTCTAGAGGGGGGAGGGCCCGAAGGGCGGGGGGAGTCCCCTGCACGGCAAAGGAGATTGTACATTGGTTTCTTCCGCGGGTGCGATATCGAAAAACAACACCGCTTTCGTGCGCGCACCCGCGAGCCGATACGTCGTACAGATTGCCAGGCCGTGCAGGGGACTCCCCCCTGGCGCTGCCGCGCCTGTCCCCCCTCTAGAATGGGGCTGTGTATAAGTTACTCAACTTTCCCACCCGCCAATAGCGGCTGGAATCGCGTACCATACGGCTCCATTGGTCGATAGATTGTTTTCTTGACAACACAAAGGCACCTTGCCT
>OMZR01000049.1 GCA_900315575.1 uncultured Veillonellaceae bacterium | reverse complement strand
CGCTGAGATTCTCGAAGCCGAGTACGACCGCGCAATCGCGCTGATGGAGACGGACGAAGAGCTCCGCCATACCGTCGGCCATTTCCTCTACGACCTCATCGCGCGTTCGGCACTCCACGCGCAGACACTCGTCGGCGTCATCGTCGAAAGCGTCCTCGGCCGCCTGACAGACGAGCAGCTCAACCACCTCGTCTACGACAAAGTCGAGCCCGACCTGCTCTGGATCCGCATGAACGGCTCCATCGTCGGCGCGGGCATCGGGCTCGTGATGTACATGTTATTGCTCGTGTTTCATTGATGACATACGGATGGCATAAAAATGACCGCAAATGCGATGATGATTCGCACCTGCGGTCATTTTCGTATAGTGCCAAGGGTTATCCTTTAGATGCCCATCTCGATGTTTTTGATGGTTTTCGTGATGTGTTCGAGCTGGCCAGCCGCTGCTTCGTTGATGCGTTCGAGGGACTGGATGGAGTCGGTCGAGTTCTGGATGTGGCGGATGCCTTCGGAGAGGGTCTTGTGGAGGTCGGTCATCTGGCCTTTGAAGTTCTCGTCGAAGTCGCTGACCTTGTCTTCGAATGTCTGGTTCGCGGCGAGGATGCCGTCGATTTCCTTGACGTCGCGCAGGAGTACCTGGATGGCTTCATCGGAGGTCTGGAGGCTTGTCTGTGTGTTTTCGGAAAGCTTGCGGACTTCCTGTGCGACGACGGAGAATCCGCGGCCGGCTTCGCCTGCGCGCGCAGCTTCGATGGCGGCATTGAGCGCGAGGAGGTTCGTCTGCGCGGCAATCTCGTTGATCATCTTCATGACGCCGTCGATTTTTTGCGTGCTCTTCGAGAGCATGTCGAGCTTCGGCGTGATTTCGTGGTTGCGGCTGATGAGCTGGGTGAAGAGTTCGCCCTGTTCGTCGACGCCGGACGAGACCTGCTGGATGGATTCCTTGATGACCTTGACGTCGTCTGACATCGCGCGGATCGTCCGGACGATGGAAGGCATCTTTGCCTGGTAGTCCTGGAACATCGCAATCAGCGTATCTTTGAGACTTTCTGCGTGCTCCTGGCGGTGAATGACGCGCTGGAGGAAGAACGCGCGGCAGTTCGCGTAGTGGCTGGCGAATTCGTCAATATAGGCGTCGCGGAAGGACGTGCCCTGCGGGACGTGGTAGAACATGATGGCCGTCAGCGTCTCGTTGACATGCAGGCCCGAGATTTCACCGAAGCTCGAGAAGCCGGCGACGGGGATGTTCTGGAACGCTGAGAGGCTCGGAATCTCACTCGGATAGCCGAGGCGGCGCAGGATGCAGTCGTTGAGGATGCCGCCGATGGGCTCGGGCTTTTCTTGGCTGAATTTGGAAACCGCAGGCGAGAGCGTGCTCGCGAGCGGCGTGCGGCGCAGCAGGTAGAGCGTTTCGCCCGTGACGACGTCGCAGAAGAAGTTGACGCGGTCATTGGCCTCGTCGATGTCCGAAATCGTGCGGATAAAGTTCTCGCCTGCAACATCGGTTGCGAACGTGTAGTCCTTGAGCTTTTCCTCGAGTTCGGCCGTCGTCGAGGCGCCGAGCTCGTTCTTGAGCGCGGTGATGAAGGAGATTGGCTGGCCGTCCGAGCCTTTGACCGTGCGGATGTAGCGCAGCGCCGTGTTCGCGCCGAGGATGTGGAACGACGTGCCCGTGCGCTCGACGGCCTGCGTCTTGAGGATGCCATAGCGGTAGTCATGCGTGAGGCGCACGACCGTGACAACGGCCTGGTTCTCGACCGTTTGCTCGCCGTCGTAGATGTACGTGTGCTGGAAATCGAGCTTGCCGCCTGCGCTGCCGCCGATGAACGGGCAGGGGAAGAGGCCGGATTCATAGAGGCCCTGCAGCACGAACGTCTCGCAGTTCGAGAGGCCGTCAACGTAGATGAGTGCGAACGTGTGGTTCACGCTGATGCGGAACGGCGGCTTGTGCTTGCGGATTTCGGAGGCGATGACTTCCGTGCGCTCGGCGACGCTCATCTCGACGCGGCCTTCACGCAGGTCGTCGTTCGGCAGGGGGATGCTCATCGTATAGACATCCTCAATCATGCGGCGCGAGAACGTTTCGAGCAGCACCATGCTGCGGCCGTCGGTATCGCTCGCTTCCTGATAGAGCGGGCGTTTGGCGGTATGGCAGAGCTCGCCCGCCGTCGTGAGCAGGATGAGCTTTGCGTTCGCGGGCAGTGCGGGCTTGATTTTCGAGGCGACTGTGTCAAGCGAGAGGTCGGGCGAGATGAAGCCGAGCACGAGCGCGGCGCCATCAGCCACGTCCGTTGCCTGCTTGACGCGGGCCGTGTCGAGTTCGCCCGAGCCGAGGTAGGAGACGGTGATGTCTTTCTTCGTGCTGGCCTGCGGTGCGGGAGCTGTCGGCGTCGGAGCAGCCTCTGCGCGCTTCATGACGAGTGGCTGTCTCTTCTTTGAAAAAATGGAGAACATCTTTTCTTCACATCCTTTGATTGATGACAATTCTTTTACAATGGGCGATTTCCCAAAAGCCCCGTTTTTTCCTTTCTCTTTTTATATTCTCTCATTATTCCGAAATCCCTGCCGTCAAATGGATTTTGGATAGATTTTATGCATGATTTGGGAGAAAATATTGGAAGGCCGACGGGATGCTGTAAGTGCTCGAAAGCTCCGCAGGCGTCGCCCAGAGAAGCGCATCGCCATGTTCTGCGACGCCCGTCGCTGGCGTGAGTGTGACTTCGTAGGCGACCATGTCCCATTCGACATGGCTGAAAATATGGCGGGCGGGCGCGATGCTGCGGACATGATGGACGGGATAGCCGGCGTCAGAAAGCGCACGGCGCACATCAGAGGCCTGATGATGGCCCGGCAGGTGCGGCAGTTCGTAGAGGCCCGCGAGCAGTCCCTTCTTCGGGCGCTGGCGCAGCGCGAGGCGGCCGGTCTCTTCGTCGATGAGGCGCAGCACGGTCATCTGTTCGATGCGCCGCGCTTTTTTGGTGGCCTTTTTCGGAAAATCAGCGGTGCAGTCTTTCTTGTGGGCGAGGCAGAGTGCGGCGAGCGGGCAGGCTTCGCAGTGCGGTGCGCCATTTGGCACGCAGACCGTTGCGCCGA
Organism: uncultured Veillonellaceae bacterium; assembly: GCA_900315575.1. GTDB lineage: Bacteria > Bacillota > Negativicutes > Selenomonadales > Selenomonadaceae > Selenomonas_C. The sequence continues at coordinate 29,483 of OMZR01000049.1, read as the reverse complement.
GCTCCATGAGTGCCTGGTTCAGCGTCGCTGAAACGGGGCCTTCCTCGTAAATCGGCCGCAGCGCATTTTCGACAGCGCGTTTCGTCACATCTTTGAGCACGTCGCCATCGAAGAGTGTGAGCCGCGTCACGACGCGCAGCACGTTGCCGTCGACGGCGGGCGCCGGATGATGGCCCGCAATCGAGCTGATGGCCCCTGCCGTATAGCGCCCGATACCAGGGAGCTTCAGAAGCGTTTCGAAGGCGAGCGGCATGACGCCGCCGTATTCCGCCACGATGACCTGTGCGGCCTTCTTGAGATTGCGTGCGCGGCTGTAGTAGCCGAGCCCCTGCCAGAGCTTCATGAGTTCGTCATCGGGACAGGCCGCGAGCGCGGCGATGTCAGGGAGCGCTTTGAGAAAGCGCTCGAAATACGGCAGCACGGCTGCGACACGTGTCTGTTGCAGCATGATTTCTGAAATCCAGACGCGGTACGGCGTTGGCTCCTCGCGCCAAGGCAGTACGCGCGCGACGGTCGGATACCAGGCGAGCAGCGGTTCCTTGATGGCGGGCAGCAAGTCAGCGTTTGGGATGGGGATGGCCGATGTCTTTTTCATGAAGAAAAGTGGCTCCTTTCGGATGCAAAGATACGAAAAAGCCGCCGCACTCCCGTGCGACGGCTGAAAATTCAAATGGTGGAGACAAGGAGGATCGAACTCCTGACCTCTTGCATGCCATGCAAGCGCTCTCCCAGCTGAGCTATGCCCCCGTCAGTTCCTGACGACATGTAATAGTATAGCGGAGCGGGGAAGCATTGTCAAGAAAAAATTTTGCAGGAAATCGCTGGGCATTTGCAGAATGTAATAGGTGCATCTGAAAGACTAGATGGCTGGGAGGTGACGAGCATGGGCAAGATCACGAAGAAGGTCGCAAAGAAGCTGATCAAGAAGGCGGCAAAGCATGCGGCGAAGAAAGCCGCGAAGAAGACGGCGAAAGCGCTGCGCGCAAAAGTCTGAACTTGGAATGTCAAAATTTCAAAGATGCTGGACATGCGCGTCTTCCCGCGCGGCGATGATGCTTGCGAGCTCCCGGTCGTGGAGAATCAGAAGCATCGTCGCCTGCGGAAAGGCGGAAAGGATGCCCTGCAGCATGGATCCTGCTGTATTGCGGTCGATGCCGGTTGTCGGCTCGTCGAGCAGCAGGATTTTTTGCTGTCCGGCGTCTTTGCCCTGGAGGAATCGGGCGAGCGCGAGGGCGACGAGCAGGCGCTGGCGCTGCCCGCCTGAGAGGCGGCAGGCATCTTCGCCGAGCCGCGTGCGCTCGCCCTGCGGCAGGTCGTCGATGACGGGAGAAAGAGCGGCGAGCTCGATGGCGCGGCGGCGCTCATCGTCCGTGAGACCTGGGACAAAGCGGTCGAAGTTCTCGCGGATCGAGCCGGAAAAAAGCACGCCCGCCTGCGTCGCAGCGGCAAAGGCATGACGGACGTCGGCCGTGGAAAGGTCAGCGTAAGGATGCCCCACAAGCGCCAACGTGCCGCCATCCGGCTCCCAGAGGCGCGTCAAGAGATGGAATAACGTCGTCTTCCCCGCGCCGCTCTCGCCGAGGAGAAGAAATTTTTCGCCGGGAGCAATTGTGAAAGAAAAATTTTGGAAGAGAGGGGGGAGATGGGAGTAGGAGAAAGAAAGATTGGTGGAGGAGAGGAGGGGAGAGGGAGCCTTCTCTCTGTTGGTAGCCCCCCTCCAGAGGGGGGACGGGCCGCGTGAGCGGCGGGGGGAGTCCCCTGCAGGATGATTCGAGATGAAGGAAATTTCTTCCGCGGGTGCGATGAGGACTTTTGTTCGTTCGATTGCCGCCGGAACCGCCCGCAGTACCTCCTGCACCGTCGCCAAAAGATCGAGCAGCGTCGCAAACACCATCACGCAGACGGCGAGATGGACTGCTTCGTCCTGTGTCGGTGTTGCTGGCAGGCCAAAGGCAAGCAGGCCGAACAGCAGAAGCCATGTGAGGCGCGGCAGGGCGCTGGCGCATGCGTCAGCATGCGCGTCGCGGCGGAGCGAACTGCGGCGAGCTTGCGTGATGACGGCCGCATGGCGGTCGAGGCGGCCTGCCATCCAGTCGGCGGCGCGGAATGCGGCGATTTCAGCGCGCCCTGCAAAGGCATCGAGCAGGCCGCTGCGGTATTCTGACATCGCAGTATCGGTCTGTCCGTTATGGTGCGAAAGATATGTGATCAGCACGAGCAGCAGAATGCAGATGATGGGAAGAAGCGCGAAGAGCACTTCGCCGCGGGCGGCAAGCGTCGAAGGGACGAGCGAAGATTCTGCGGCGGCAAATGTTGCGCTGAAAGATGCTCCTTCATGAGCAGCGAGGCATGCCGTGATAACGGCGATGACGAGGATGCGCACGAGCGGAAACAGCGAACGCAGATAGAAGTCGCGCAGTTCGTCAACGCCCGTGGATGCGCTCTGGAGAAATGCGCCAGACGCCGGGCCGGGCACGCGCTCGGGCAGGCGCTGGCAGGCGAGGTCGTAGACGGCGAGGCGCAACCGCGTCAAGAGCGTGAAGACGGCGCGGTGTGAGAGGTAGCGGTCGAGATAGCGGAAGACTGCGCGTCCGATACCCGACGCACGCACGCCCGTGATGGCGACAGCGAGCATATAGAGGTGCGGATGAAACGCCGCCATCGCGATGAGCCAGGCCGACGCCCCGAGCAGCACGACCGCCGCACCGTCCGCCAGCACGCCCGAAAGCAATGCAAGCAAAGAGAGCCCAACGGGCAGAAGATGAATCAGGGCGGCAAGCGCTGAAAACAGGTGCAGCAAAGTTCCACCCTTCGACTGCACATTTGCAGAACTCTGCTGTCCTGCCTTCGACACACCCCCAGTCACCTTCGGTGACAGCCCCCTCGGAGAGGGGGCCATCCTTAAATAGCAGGCTCCCTCATTGAGGGAGCTGTCGCCGTAGGCGACTGAAGGAGTAGTAAGGTGCATTAGCCGAACTCGATTCTCGTCCTCTCTAACGACCGTTCCCCCATCTAGCCGCACAATAAAATCGGCAATTTCCATCGTCTTCGGCCGATGCGAAGCAATCAGAACGGCAGGCGCCCCTTCTCCCACAACCAGCCCCCGGATGCTTTCAAGCACAACTTTTTCGTTTTCTTCATCGAGCCCTGCCGTCGGCTCATCGAGCAGATACAGCGCCTTCGGCACGACGAGCGCCCGTGCCAAGCCGAGCCGCCGCCGCTCTCCTGCGCTCAGAGATCTTCCACCTTCGCCAAGCCTCGTATCGAGTCCTTCGGGCAGTTGCACGAGCAGCGATGACAGTCCCGCACGTTCCATCGCACCCTGCAGCACGTCATCGGGAGCGTCCCGTCCAAGCAAGAGATTTTCCCGCAGCGTTGCTGCAAAGATATTCGGTTCCTGCGGTACATAGGCGATGGAACCTTCAATGCCATATTCGATTTTCCCAGCCGTTGGCGTCAGAAATCCGAGCGCCAGCGCAAACACGGTTGATTTTCCCGCCCCGCTCGTCCCTGAGAGCAGCGTGGTTTTGCCGCGTGGCACGCGGAACGTGAGCTCGTGAACGGCCGGCACCTTGCGCCCCGGATAGCAACAAGTAACGCTGTCAAATCGCAGAGCATCACCAGTTTTCTCTTGTGCGACTTCCTGCGTCTGCACGCTTTCCGCTTCGTCGATGAAATGCAGCATCGGCTTCAGCGCCGACACTGCCTCCATGCCCGCATGAAAGCTCGTCCCGCCCGCAGCCAGCGGTGCATAGAACTCCGGCGCGAGCAACAGTGCGAAAAACGCAGGCGCAAACGCAATCTCCCCGCCAATCAGCCGGAAGCCGAGGCTGACGGCAATCAGCGCAATCGAGAGCGTCGTGATGAGTTCGAGCGCAAACGCCGAGACGAAGGCGGTTTCGAGCACGGAGAGTGCGGCGCGCGTGAAGGCGTCGCTCGTCTTTTCCACGCGCGCGGCTTCCGCCTGTTCGCGTTCGAAGAGCTTCAGCATCGGAATCGTGCGCAGGAGTTCGGCGAACGCGCTTCCCATCTTCATCATGGCATGCCATTCGCGCGTGCTGCGCTCTTTCGTGACGCGGCCGATGAGGTAGAGCAGGAACGGCGCGATTGGCAGTGTGACGAGCGCGAGCAGGCCCGTCCACGGATCGGCAAGCGCGAGCGCGATGAGGAACAGCGGCATGCGAACGGCGATGCCGAGCAGCACGGGCAGCGTTTTTTCATAGATGCCCTGCAGACGGTCGACGCCCTCACAGGCAAGGCCGAGCAATTCGCCACCGGTTGCAGGCGAGAGCGCGAGCGGCGAGCGGGCGAAGAGAGCGACGTGAATGTGGCGGCGGAGACGTTCCTGTGCATCGAGCCGAAGGCGGCCGCGCAGCTGGCGTTCCGGTACGTCGAGCATCCATTTTCCAAGCACGACAAAAAGCAGTACCCCGAAGAGCGGTACTGCTTTTTCTGTGAATGTTTCACGTAACGTGCCGAAGGTGGCACAGGAGAGAATCTGCGCGGTGCAGAATGCACCGGCGATGGTGAGGAGCCCTGCGGCAAGATGCAGGCACGAAAGGAAGGCAAGGGAACGCTTTCTTCGTGCGAGCTCCTGCCGGAAGAAAGATGAAATCGTCATGTCAAGCGATGTCTTCGCGCGTCACGCGCTTGCGGAAGATGTAGTACGACCATGCCTGATAGCAGAGCACGATCGGCACGAGGATGCCGGCCGCGACGGTCATGATTTGGAGCGTGTACGGCGTCGAGGACGCGTTGTAAATCGTGAGGCTCAGGTCGGCGCCGAGCGTCGAGACCATGATGCGCGGGAAGAGTGCGAGGAAGAACGCAATCGTCGTCAGCGCGATGGCGCAGGTGCTCATGAAGAACGACTTGCCGCAGGCGTGCACGGCAGAGAACAGGCACGAGAGCAGGAACGTGACGGCCGCGAGCACGAGTGCGATGACCGCCGGGACGCTCGCCGTCATGTCCGTGTCATGCAGCGTCATGACACCGCAGATGACGAAGACGAACGCCGCGAGGATGCCGATGATGCGCTGGCCGTCGAGCAGGCTCGACGTCATGCGCTCGTCCGCGATGCGCAGGCGCAGAAACGCGATGCCGTGGAACAGGAAGACGAGCAGGAACGTCAGCCCACCGAACAGCGTGTAGGGGCGCAGAAGATCCCAGAACGTTCCCTGATAGATCATGTGGTCGTCAATCGCGATACCTGCGAGCAGGTTTGTGACGGCAACGCCCCAGAGCAGTGCAGGGAGCGCGCTGCCGATGGCGATGGCCCAGTCGAAGCCATGGCGCCAGAGGCGGTTGTTGTCCTTGCCGCGCAGTTCAAGACCCGCACCGCGCAGAATCAGCGCGAACAGCATGAGGAAGAGCGCGAGGTAGAACGCGGAAAACATCGTCGCATAGGCGTGCGGGAACGCCGCGAACAGCGCACCGCCCGCCGTGATCATCCAGACTTCGTTGCCGTCCCAGACGGGCGCGATGGAGCGGATGGCCATGAGGCGGTCTTCCTCCGTGTCGAGGAACGGCAGCGTCATGCCGACGCCGTAGTCGAAGCCTTCGAGGATGAAGAATCCCGTGAACAGCACGGTGATGAGGATGAACCAGAGCGTATTGAGATCCATCAGAACTCCCTCCCTTCCTCGTCATCGTCGGGCATGGCGATGACGGGCGGCGTCATCGGATGGCGGCGGATATAGCGGATGGCCGAATAGAGCGCCGCGAGCGCGAGCACGAGATAGACGACCGTGAAGCCCGCAAGCGAGAAGAAGACATCGCCCGTCGTGAGGTTCGGCGAGTAGGCGGATGCCGTTTTCTGCAAGCCGACGACAATCCATGGCTGACGGCCGGCCTCCGTGAGGTACCAGCCGAGCGTGTTCGCGATGAACGGCAGCGGCAGCGCGAGGACGGAGAGCCGCAGGAACCATTTGACATAGAAATTCGAGCGCTTGCGCTCCCACGAGGCGGACGATTTCTTGTACCAGCCGAGCACGAGCGCGCCAAACGCGAACAGCATCATGAGGCCGCCCATCGCAATCATGCCGCGGAAGCTGACGAACAAGCCGAGAATGTCATTCGGCATGTAGACGCCGGGGCCGTATTTCTTCGCCGATTCCAGCTGGAGGTCGCGGATGCCCTTGATTTCGCCCGCAGGCGCATTGTAGACCATGAACGAAAGCACATAGGGCACGGTGATTTCGACGTTGTTGCGCTGGCCCGGGACATTGATGTCAGCGAAAATCGTGAACGGTGCCGGATCTTCCGTTTCCCAGAGCGCTTCCATCGAGGCGAGCTTCATCGGCTGCATGTGCGCGACCTGCTGTGCCTGCAGATGGCCCGTGCCCATGACGGCGAAAAGGCCGACGAGCAGGTAGAGCGCGACGCCGCACAGCACTTTCTGGAATGCCGCGCGATACTCGCCACCCGCAAGAATCTTGTACGCCGTGATGGCGAGCAGCAGCATGCCGGCCGTCACGATGCCCGAAAACAGCGTGTGCATGTACTGGCCGATGGCATAGGGATTCGTTACGAGCGCAAAGAAATCCGTCATGACAGCGCGCCCGTCCTCGATGGCATAGCCGACGGGGTGCTGCATGAAGCCATTCGCGACGAGAATCCAGAATGCCGAGAGGTTGCTCGCAATCGCCGTAATCCAGATGGTCGCGCAGTGGACTTTCGGCGAGAGACGATCCCAGCCGAAAATCCAGATGCCGAGGAACGTGGACTCGAGGAAGAATGCCGTCAACGCCTCGAGTGCGAGCGGCGCGCCGAAGATGTCGCCCATGAAGCGCGCATACTCCGACCAGTTCATGCCGAAGTGGAATTCCTGCACGATGCCGGTCACGACGCCCATGCCGAAGTTGATGAGGAAGATCGTCCCGAAAAACTTCGCAAGCTTGCGCGACTGCTCCTTCCAAGCCGGGCGCTTCGTGATGACGGAGCACGTCTCGAGCAGTGCGAGGAAGATGGACAGGCCGAGCGTGAGCGGCACGAACAAGAAGTGGTAGATGGTCGTGATGGCGAACTGCCACCGCGAAAGTTCGAGTACATCCATGCTAAGACCCTCTTTCTATAAAGAATGAATCCTGTTTCTTCCATTATATTCGGACTTCCAACAAGAAGCAAGATAAAGCGCAGAAAAAAGGCTCTCCGAATGGGAGAGCGGTGTTGCGGCGTGCGCGTTCTGCCTGTTTTCTTACACGACTTCGCTGTTCTTCAGCGAGAAATCCAGCAGCATGCCGATGAGCTCATTGCGGCTTCGGCCGGTCTTTTTGGAAATGTCGTCAATCTGATCGATGATTTCCTCGCGGATGCGGACGGAGAACGTCTTGTAGCCGTCTGCCCCGCGCGGATGTTTCATCGTGATCTTGAGCTTCTCTGTCATGGTTACCACCTCATGTCTATCATTATAACGAAAAGTGTAAATCGAGAATATGATTATATAAATGACATAGGATGAGTGCGAAAATCTGTACTTGAATATGTTGAAAAAATCAATTATGGAAAATTTATTTCTATCTGTGAATTTTGTGGAAACATGTTATAAAACATGATATACTTATGCTTGTAGAAAAATCTACAAGCCATGTGTTTGAAATGCAGGTCGTGCCGGACCATTTTGGGGGCATAGGGGTGCCGAACGACGGACGCGCTCCACCTGCATGAACGGGAAGGAGGATGGATGCAGCATGATGCGTGCATTGTTTACAGGAAGGTCAGGACTGAAAGAGCATCAGACACGAATGGATGTCATCGGCAACAACATTTCCAACGTGAACACGGTCGGATTCAAATCAGGTCGTGCAACGTTTGAGGACGTGCTTTCCCAAACGTTGAAGGATGCGTCTGCTTCGGATGGAAATACCGGAAGCACGAACCCCGAACAGGTCGGCCTGGGCGTCCAGACTGCGGCCATTGATACCATGTTCAAAGATGGAGCCCCCATGGTGACTGGCAAGAACACGGATCTCTGCTTGTCCGGGGATGGACTGTTTGTGGTCAGGCGCGACGGCGAAACGTACTATACGCGGGATGGTGCCTTTTCCTTTGATGCGGAAGGAAACTACGTCCTGCCCGGCAGCGGACATTATGTCCAGGGCTGGATGGCGAAAGACGGCGTCATTGATCCGACGGCTGCGACGGAGGATATCAAGATTCCTTTTGGCAAGGCGCTGACGGAAACCACGGACGGAACGATTACGGGGATTACGGCTGCACAGGATTTGAATATTTCCTTCGGAGGGAAGCACTTCCGTGTGGAAGGCGTTCCCAGCGGCGGGACATGGACGTTCAAGAATGATGTGCCGCTGGGGGCAACGACGGCGGAAATTGAGGATGGAAACGGCAATACAGCAACGGTTACCTTGTCTCCAGCAGCCGTCTTTGAAGTTCCAAAGGGGCAGAACGTCGGCTTTCAGACTCAGATCCTTACTAAGGGAAGCGTAACGGAAAAATACCCGTTTACCGTTGACATTGACGGCCATCAGCTGACCATTGTTGCTATCGACCATGATTTGGATGTATCAGCAGATTGGAACTTGAAATCCGCTGCTGCAGGCAGCAACACCATCACGTTGACGGACGGAACGAATGATATTACACTTACTCTTGCTTCACCATTAACGGAATCGATTGGCCAGACCCAGCTGACGCAGGCGGTGGCCAGCCCGGAGCATCCCGTGACGCTGACGCTCAGCGATGGCACGACGGTCGTGAAAACGGAAGGCACGTATGAAATCGGCGCAACGGTGCCCATCGAGAAGACAGTGGGGACGCTGCAAAGCGTCGAAGTCGATTCCTCGGGCATCGTCACCGGCATCTACTCGAATGGTTCTCGTATTCCTGAGGCACAAGTAGCCGTCGCGCATTTCAAGAATGCCGCAGGCCTGTTCAAGACGGGGACGAGCCTCTATCAGGAGAGCGCGAATTCTGGCACGCCGAAAATCATCCAGTCAGGAGACTATGGCGTGACGATCACGCCCGGAGCGCTGGAAATGTCGAACGTGGACGTGGCGGATGAATTTGCGAATATGATCATCACGCAGCGTGGTTTTCAGTCGAATTCTAAAATCATCACCGTCGGAGACGAAATGGTAAAAACGGCGATTGATATGAAAAATTGAAGTACATTAATAGAATCTGATGAACGTAGGCAAAGAAAAGGAGCACGTTCCTCGTATGAGGCGCGTGCTCCTTTTTTGGAAAGCCATATTCGATGGGGTTCAGCTCAGTAGCAGGCTGTCGCTGGCAAGCTCGCTGCCAGCCGCTTTCTCGAACATTTCGAGCAGGTCTTTGACCTGCAGGCCTTTCTTCTTTTCGGCCGGCACGTCAAAGAGAATCTTGCCCTCGAACATCATGATGAGGCGGTTGCCGTATTTGAGGGCGTCACGCATGTTGTGCGTGATCATGAGCGTCGTGAGGTGCTGCTTTGCGACGATGCTCTCTGTCAGCGAGAGGACTTTCTCGGCCGTCTTCGGGTCGAGCGCGGCCGTGTGCTCGTCTAAAAGCAGCAGTTTCGGCTCGGCCATGGTTGCCATGAGGAGCGTCAGCGCCTGGCGCTGGCCGCCCGAGAGAAGGCCGACTTTTGACTGCATGCGGTCTTCGAGGCCGAGGTGGAGCCCGGCGAGCAGTTCGCGGTAGTGCTCGCGATCTTTCGTCGTCGAGCTCCAGCGCAGCGTCGGCGTCTTGCCGCGGCGGGCGGCAATCGCGAGGTTTTCCTCGATCTGCATGTTCGCGGCCGTGCCCATCATCGGATCTTGAAACACGCGGCCGATGAACTTTGCGCGCTTGTGTTCTGGCCACTTCGTGATGTCCGTGCCCGCAATCTCGATCTTGCCCTCATCGACGGGATACGTGCCCGCGATGGAGTTCATGAGTGTCGATTTGCCGGCACCGTTGCCGCCGATGACCGTGACGTAATCGCCTGGCGCGAGATGGAGGCTCACGCCTCGGAGCGCGATTTTTTCTGTGATGGTGTTCGGATTGAATGTCTTTGAAATATGCTCGATGGTCAGCATCAGCGCGTCACCCCCTTGCGGAACTTGTTCCAGCGTGCCTGAATCAGCGGCAGAGAGAGCGCGAGCGCGACGAGGATGGCCGTGAAGAGCTTGAGGTCATTCGGCGGCATGCCCATCTGCAGCACGACAGCGATGACGGCGCGGTAGACGATGGAGCCGAGAATGACGGAAATCAGGCAGTTCTTGAAGCTGCGCGTGCCGAACAGCACCTCGCCGATGATGACGGATGCGAGGCCGATGACGATGGTGCCGACGCCCATGCCGACATCCGCAAAGCCGTTGTTCTGCGCAACGAGCGCGCCGGACATCGCGACGAGGCCGTTACTGAGCAGCAGGCCGAGCACGACCATGACGTCCGTGTCGATGCCGTTCGCGCGGATCATGTGCGGGTTGCAGCCCGTCGCGCGCACGGCCGTGCCAAGCTCCGTGCCAAAGAACCAGTAGTTCAGCACGGCGACAATCAGCACGATGATGGCGCCGACGACGAGCACCGTGACGTTGTTGTCAAAACCGAGCGAGCGGGCAATCGTGAAAATCGTGTCCTGCTGCAAGAGCGGCAGGTTCGCCTTGCCCATGATGCGCAGGTTCACGGAGTAGAGCGCAATCATCGTCAGGATGCCAGCGAGCAGTGCGGGGATTTTGAGCTTCGTGCAGAGAAAGCCCGTGACGACGCCCGAAAGCATGCCGGCGACGCAGGCGCCGAGGATGGCTGCAACAGGATGATAGCCCGCGATGAGCATCGTCGCCGCGACGGCGGCACCGAGTGGGAAGCTGCCCTCGACGGTGAGGTCCGCGATGTCGAGCACGCGGAACGTGAGGTAGACGCCAATCGCGAGGAGTGCCCAGAGCAGCCCCTGCGCGATGGTGGAAATCACAAGATCCATAGAAATTCTCCAAATCTTATCAAGACAAACGGCTGCGTTTCGGGATTGCCGAAAAGACGCAGCCGTTGCGTTCAAAAACAATCAATATTTATTCGACGATGTCAGCATCTTTGAGCACGTCCTCCGGCAGCGTGAGGCCGAGGCGGGCGGCGTCGGCCTTGTTGACCGTGACCTTGAGGTCTTTCGCCATCTCGATGCTCATGTCGGCAGGCTTCGACTTGCCTTCGAGGATGTCGGCAGCCATGTGGCCCGTCTGGACGCCGAGCTTGTAGTAGTCGATGCCGTACGTTGCGAGGCCGCCAGCCTTGACCATGTTCGGCTCTGCGCAGATGACAGGGATTTTCGCTGGGTCGGTGATGGCGACGAGCGTCGGCATCGCGGAGGCGACGATGTTGTCCGTCGGCTCATAGAACGCATCGACGGAGCCGACGAGGCTCTGCGCGGCCTGCTGGAGGTCGTTGACCGTCGAGATTGTCGCGACTTTGACCGTCAGGCCTTTTGACTCGGCATATTCCTGCATCGCCTTGATCTGAACTTCGGAATTGACCTCGCTCGAGCAGTAGATCGTGCCGATGGTCTTCGCCTCCGGCTTGATCTTCAGCAGCAGGTCGATCTGCTCCTTGATCGGGTTCATATCGCTCGTGCCCGTGATGTTGCCACCCGGCTTCTCGTTCGAGGCTGCGAGCTTCGCGCCGACATAGTCCGTGATGGCCGTGCCAACAATCGGGATGTCCTTCGTCGCATTCGCGACCGTCTGCGCGGCCGGCGTCGCGATGGCGCAGATGAGATCCATCTTGCCCGAGACGAAGCGCTGCGCGATGTTCTGGAGGTTCGACTGGTCAGCCTGTGCGTTCTGCTGATCGAACTCGACGTTCTTGCCCTGCTCGTAGCCGCGCTCCTTCAGGCCGTCGACAAAGCCCTTGTTCGCCGCATCGAGCGCGTTGTGCTCGACGAGCTGGACGACGCCGATCTTGTACGTCTTGCCAGACGATGACACCGCCTGCTGTGATCCGCCGCAGCCAGCGAAGACGCCCGCCGCGAGCACGGTCGCAACGCCGAGCGAGAGGAGCTTCATTTTTTTCGAGATGTGACTGAGATTCATACGGAACCCACCTTTTCGTGTAATATAAGATGATGAAATTGTCGCCCTCTATTATACATTGTTACACGGAGAAAATCTACCCTTGTTTTTGCAGAATGGACACGGTGCAAGAAAAATGTATTTTGCAAGGCAGAGTGTTCGATGTTATAATACGTTTCGTGTATTCATGTCAAATTTCAGGGAAGTGACGAAGGATTCGTGCTTCTGCAAATGAGGTGTATTTTTTGGAACGTGGAAATTTCTCAACGCGGCTGGGCTTCATCCTGGTCTCGGCTGGCTGCGCCATCGGCCTCGGCAACGTCTGGCGCTTTCCGTACATCACGGGAATGTACGGCGGCGCGTCGTTCGTGCTGATCTATCTCGTCTTCCTCGCCATCCTCGGCCTACCCATCATGGTCGCCGAGTTCGCCGTCGGCCGCGCGAGCGTGCGCAGCGCAGCGATGTCGTTCGATGTCCTGGAACCGAAAGGGACGAAATGGCATCTTTATAAATACGGCGCCATCGCGGGCAACCTGCTGCTCATGATGTACTACACGACGATTTCCGGCTGGATGCTTTACTACATCTATTTGATGGCGTCAGGCACGTTCGTCGGCCTCGATGCCGATGGCGTCGGCAAAGTCTTCGGCGGCTTGCTCGCCGATCCCTTGACGATGGCGGGCTTTATGGCACTGACGATCTGCCTCTGCGGCGGCGTCTGCTACCTCGGCGTGCAGGCGGGCGTCGAGCGTATCACGAAAATCATGATGGTCTGCCTGCTTGGCCTCATGATTATCCTCGCGGCGAATTCCGTACTGCTCGACGGCAGCGAGGCGGGTCTCGCATACTATCTGATGCCGGACTTCTCGAAAATCGCGGAGCACGGCCTGCAGGAAGTCATCTTCGCGGCGATGGGGCAGGCGTTCTTTACGCTCTCGCTCGGCATCGGCGCGCTCGCGGTCTTCGGCAGCTACATCGGCAAGTCAAAGCGCCTGACGGGCGAGGCGGGCTGGGTCATCGTGCTCGACACGTTTGTCGCCATCATGGCAGGCCTCATCATCTTCCCGGCGTGCTTTGCCTACGGTGTCAGCCCGGCGGCAGGCCCGAACCTGCTCTTCATCACGCTGCCGAACGTCTTTGAGCACATGGCCTTCGGCCGCATCTGGGGCACGCTGTTCTTCCTCTTCATGGCGTTCGCATCGATGTCGACCATCATCGCCGTCTTCGAGAACCTCATCGTCTGCTTCTTCGAGCTCACGCATGCCGACCGCCACAAAATCATCAAGATCGGCATCCCGACGATGATTGTGCTCTCGTTGCCGTGCGTGCTCGGCTTCAACGTCTGGAGCGGCTTCCAGCCCTTCGGCCCCGGCTCGGGCGTCCTCGATTTCGAAGACTTCTTCGTCAGCTACAACCTCCTCCCGCTCGGCAGCCTCGTCTACCTCGCTTTCTGCACGAGCCGTTATGGCTGGGGCTGGGACAACTTCATCAAAGAAGCCGACACCGGCAAAGGCGTCGCCTTCCCGAAGTGGATTCGCTTCTATATCACTTACATCCTGCCGCTTATCGTGCTGGCTATTTTCGTCAACGGGTATTACGCGCTGTTCTTCAAGTGAGCAGACGAGAATTTCATAGAAAGATTTGGGCATGTTCCGTGCAAAATGGGACGTGCTCTTTTTGTGCAAAACGTGTAAAGAAAATTTTACGATTTTGCAGAAATACGAAAATCGTAAAGGATTTTTTACAGTTTCGATGCGCGATGAAAAATGATATAATGTCGTAGCAAGAAAAAATAAGGAAGGACTTTTTTTAGATGGGATTTTTTGACAAACTGAAAAAGGGCCTGAACAAGACCCGCGAAAACCTTACGCAGAAGATCGAGAAGCTCGTCATCGGCTATGCCGACATCGACGACGACTTTCTCGACGAGCTCGAAGAGACGCTCATCATGGCCGACGTCGGCGTGCAGACGACCGAAAAGCTCATGGCCGCTGTGCGCAAGGGCATCAAGAAAAAGGAAATCAACAGTCCGGCTGACCTCAAGCCATTCCTCGCAAAGGAAATCACAGCCATCCTTACGGCGGGCGAGGAAAATGACAAGACGCGCGTCGCGGCTGAAGGCCCGACCGTTCTGCTCGTCATCGGCGTCAATGGCGCGGGCAAGACGACAACGATCGGCAAGCTCTCGGCATACTATAAGGAGCAGGGCAAGAGCGTCATGCTCGCGGCGGCTGATACGTTCCGCGCGGCGGCCATCGACCAGCTCGAGGTCTGGGGCCAGCGCACGGGCGCGAAGGTCATCAAGCACGAGGAAGGCTCCGACCCCGCCGCTGTCGCGTTTGATGCTGTCAAGGCGGCGAAAGCGCGTGGCGTCGACATCTTGATCGTCGATACGGCCGGCCGCCTGCAGACGAAGTCGAATCTCATGCAGGAGCTCGAAAAGATCAACCGCGTCATCGGCCGCGAAATCCCCGGCGCACCGCATGAGACGCTGCTCGTGCTCGACGCCACGACGGGCCAGAACGCCATCAGCCAGGCCGAGCTCTTCACGAAAGCCGCGCCCATCACAGGCGTCGTGCTGACGAAGCTTGACGGCACGGCCAAAGGCGGTGTTGTCATCGGTATCAAGAGCCAGCTCGCGATGCCCGTCAAGTGGATCGGTGTCGGTGAGGGCGTGGAAGACCTGGAGCGAGGCGGTCTGCAGGGATTCTGCAGGCCGCCTCGCTCTGTGTGGTGTATGTGGATTTGGGGAAAGGCTTGATTATTTGTCGATGTCGTGTGTCAGGTGCGTGGCGTCTTTCGTGCCGTCGATGCCGAGGGCGCGGAGGATGCCGAAGTAGACTTCCGTGTTGTCCATGACGCCGTGGAAATATTCGGAGCCTGGGCCGCCGGCATTCAGCGGAACGTCATCGGCCGCATGGCATTCGTCCGTGATGCTCTGCGGGATGTTGGCCGGGACGAGCTGTTTCGGATCGCCTTTGTGGATGCGGGCGGGGTTGGCTTCGGACGAATTTTGCGTCGTCTGATGGTACTCCGTCTTTTCGGCGACGGTCTTTGCTTCCTCGACGGTTTTCGTCACAGCGAGCGTTGGTGCCGTCGGCTTTTGCTGGAAGTGGAAGTTTTCATAATAGGTCGGATGGTTCGCGTACTGGACGGCGAGTGTGACGTTGGGATCCGGATTGTCGGGGAAGCCGTCGCCGTTCTTGTCCTCGAACGTCGGGAAGATGGAGTCGGCCGAGGTGCGGACGGCCTCTGTGCCTTTCTTGCCGTCACGTTCGTGGTACGTGCCCGTAATGGAGATGCCGTGCGCGTGGTCGGCGACGACGATGATCAGCGTGTCATCGCCGCGCTTCTTCGACCAGTCATTCGCGTATTCAATAGCCTTGTCGAATTCGATTGTATCGTAGCCTGCACGCTGCCAGTCCATGTTGTGGAGTTGCTTGTCGATGGACGCGCCCTCGATCATGGCGAAGAATCCGTTCTTGTTCTGCGAGAGGATGTCGAGGGATTTCTTCGTCATATTGATGAGGTTCGGCTGGTCCATGCGGCCGCCGAGTACCTGCGGGTCGCGCAGCATTTCACGGTCGAGCCAGACATTCATCGTGCTCGG
The DNA here is from genome assembly GCA_900315575.1 of uncultured Veillonellaceae bacterium. Classification (GTDB taxonomy): domain Bacteria; phylum Bacillota; class Negativicutes; order Selenomonadales; family Selenomonadaceae; genus Selenomonas_C. The sequence goes on along the minus strand of OMZR01000049.1, from coordinate 13,892 downwards.
GGTAAAGAGGCCGAGCAGAGGCTTGTTGTTTGGTGCGGTCATCATGTCTTTCGAATCGGTGACGTAGGTGTAGCCGAGGTCTTTGAATGCTTTGACGACGTCAAAATCATCGTTGCGCTTCGAACCTGCAACAGATTTCGGCAGGTACCGCTGGAGGCCGCCGCCCAGGATGACGTCGGGGCGGTGGTACTGTTCGAGATAGCTTTTGGCGAGCACGTCCCGGCACTTTTCGCACTGCTGCCCGTGGCGTCAGACGCGGTCACGTCGATTTTGTACGCGCCGGTCTTTGGGAACGAGACGTCATTGACGCGGAACGACGTGACGCCGTTTCCAAGGTCTTTGCGCTCCAGTGCCTTGCCGAAGAATTTATTTGCGTCCTGTCCGTTGATCTGGATGGAGACGTTGCCGAGGTTCTTCGCATTCGAGACTTCCACGTCGAAATCGAAATGCGCTCCGGCCCAGAATTTCGCAGTGTCGACCGGCAGGATGCGGATGTCAGCGGCATCGGCCTGCGGTGCAGCCATGCCGAAGAGTGCTCCGCCTGCCAGCATGGCGGCGGCAAGGCGTTTTGCCCAACGTTTTTTCATGTGAGATACGGCCTCCTTGGTAGTGCATGGGGAAAGAAAAATCTTGTGTTCATCATATCAGGATTTTTGTATCCGATTGTGAATGATTTGTAAAACTCATGTAAATTATAGGCGCAGAATGTACTTCAAAAATTACAGGCGTTGCGCTATAATAGGGACAACAATCGACGCGTTACGGGAGGGCTTTTTCATGGCGATGGTTCCAAAACTCAATACGACGCAGTTTGATGAGCAGCGGCCGTTCACGGTCGTTGCTCCTTTTGAACCCATGGGCGACCAGCCGCAGGCCATCGAGGAGCTCGCGGCGGGCGTCGAGGCGGGACAGGAGGCGCAGGTGCTCCTCGGCGCGACGGGCACGGGCAAGACGTACACGATCGCGAAGGTCATCGAGAAAGTGCAGAAGCCGACGCTCGTCATCGCGCACAACAAGACGCTCGCGGCGCAGCTCGCAAGCGAGTTCAAAACGTTCTTTCCGCACAACTATGTCGGCTATTTCGTGAGCTACTATGATTTCTACCAGCCAGAGGCCTACATCGCTTCGACGGATACGTATATTGAAAAGGACGCGTCGATCAACGACGAGATCGACGAGCTGCGCCACAGCGCGACGTGCTCGCTGTTTGAGCGGCGCGACTGTATCATCGTCGCGTCGGTCTCGTGCATCTATGGTCTCGGTTCGCCGGAAAGCTATCATGAGATGGTCGTATCGCTGCACAAAGGGCAGACGGTCGAGCGCGACGCGATTCTGCGAAAGCTCGTCTCCATCCGCTATGAGCGAAACGACATCGCGTTCGAGCGTGGCAAGTTCCGCGTGCGCGGCGATGTCATCGAGGTGTTTCCAGCTGGCTACAACAGCCGCGCCGTGCGCATTGAGATGTTCGGCGACGAGATTGACCGCATTCTCGAGTTTGATACGACAACGGGCGAAATCTACGGCGAGCGCACGCATTCGATGATTTTCCCGGCCTCGCATTATGTCACGGCGCAGGACGACATGAAGATCGCGCAGCAGACGATCCGCGAGGAACTCGAACAGCAACTCGCGAAGCTGCGCGGCGACGGCAAAATGCTTGAGGCGCAGCGGCTCGAACAGCGCACAAATTACGACCTCGAGATGATGGAAGAGGTCGGCTATTGCTCGGGCATCGAAAACTATTCACGCCATCTAACGCACCGCAAGGCGGGCGAGGCGCCGTATACGCTGCTTGATTATTTCCCCGAAGATTTCCTGATCGTCATGGACGAGAGCCATGTCACGCTGCCGCAGCTCCATGCGATGTATGCAGGCGACCGTAGCCGCAAGGTCTCGCTCGTCGAGAACGGCTTCCGCCTGCCATCAGCATTTGACAACCGTCCGCTGACGTTCGAGGAATTTGCCGCGCGTATCAACCAGATCATCTTCGTCTCGGCGACGCCGGGCAAGTACGAGTTTGAGCATGCGCAGCAGGTCGCGCAGCAGATCATCCGCCCGACGGGCCTGCTCGACCCGGAGATCGAGGTGCGGCCGCTTGATGGGCAGATCGACGACCTGCTCGGCGAGATCAAGAAGCGCATCGAAAAAGATGAGCGCGTGCTCGTGACGACACTGACGAAGAAGATGGCCGAGCACCTGACGGACTATCTCAAAGAGGTCGGTATCCGCGTGCGCTACCTGCATTCCGACATCGCGACGATCGAGCGCGCGGAAATCATTCACGATCTGCGCGCGGGCGAGTTCGACGTGCTCGTGGGCATCAACCTGCTGCGCGAGGGGCTTGATATGCCGGAAGTCTCGCTGATTGCGATTCTTGACGCCGACAAGGAAGGCTTTCTGCGTTCGGATACGTCGCTGATCCAGATCATCGGCCGCGCCGCGCGCAACGCGAACGGCCATGTCATCATGTATGCCGACCGTATCACAGATTCTATGCAGCGCGCCATCGACGAGACGCAGCGCCGCCGCACGATCCAGCAGGATTACAACAGGGAGCACGGCATTACGCCGAAGACCATCGTCAAGCCCATCAAACCGCTCATTGAGACGACGCTCGTTGCAGAGACGAAAGCGACGTATGGCACAGAGGGCGGCAAGAAGAAGCGCAAGCTCACGAAGAAGGATAAGGAAAACCTCATCAAGACACTGACGCGCGAGATGCAGCAGGCATCGCGCGCGCTCGAGTTCGAGCGCGCGGCAGAACTGCGCGACATGATTCTCGAACTCGACGGCACGCTGCCGGGGGCGGCAACCGCAAAGGCGGCAAAGAAAGGATAACGATTTGGACAACAACGTCATCAAGATCAAGGGCGCGCGCGCCCATAACCTCAAGAATATCAACGTCGAGATTCCGCGCGACAAGCTCGTCGTCGTGACGGGGCTGTCGGGCTCTGGAAAGTCGTCGCTCGCTTTTGATACGATTTACGCCGAAGGCCAGCGGCGCTATGTCGAGTCGCTGTCGTCGTACGCACGGCAGTTCCTCGGCCAGATGGACAAGCCGGATGTCGACAGCATCGAAGGCCTGTCGCCGGCCATTTCCATCGACCAGAAGACGACGAGCCACAACCCGCGCTCGACGGTCGGTACGGTCACGGAAATCTACGATTACTTGCGCCTGCTGTTCGCGCGCACAGGCCATCCGCACTGCCCGAAATGCGGCAAGCCCATCACGCAGCAGAGCGTTGATCAGATGGTCGACCAGATTACGGCGCTGCCAGAGCGCACGAAGCTGTTGCTGATGGCGCAGGTCGTCCGCGGCAAGAAGGGCGAGCACAAGAAAATCCTCGAGCACATCCGTCACGAAGGCTATGTGCGCGTGCGCATCGACGGCGAAGTTTACGATGTCAACGATACGATTCACCTCGAAAAGAACAAGAAGCACACCATCGAGGTCGTCGTCGACCGCCTGATTGTGCGCGAAGGCATGGAGCAGCGCCTGGCCGATTCGCTCGAAACGGCGCTGAAGCTCGGCGAGGGCGTCGTCTACGTGCAGATTGTCGATGGCGAGCTCCTGATGTTCAGCGAGAATTTCGCCTGCGTCGACTGCGGCATCAGCCTGCCGGAAATCACGCCGCGCATGTTCTCGTTCAACAACCCATATGGCGCCTGCCCCGTCTGCACGGGCCTCGGCAGCCACATGGAGTTTGACGAAGCGCTCGTGCTGCCCGACCCGGCGCTGTCCGTGGGCGGGGGCGTCTTTGCGCCGTTGTCGAAAAATCCGCATTCGTATGCGATGTGCGTCATGACGTCGTTGCTCGCGGCGCGCGGCTACACGACGGAGACGCCATGGAAAGAGCTCGACAAGACGACGCAGGACATGCTGCTGCACGGCTCGGGCGAAGAACGGTTCCGTTTCCACTACACGAACATGTTCGGCGAGTACAAGGAGTACAACGTGCCGTTCGAGGGCGTGCTGCCACTCCTTGAGCGCCGCTATCATGAGACGGACAGCGACGAGATGCGCGAGTCGTATGAAAACTACATGACCGAAATTCCCTGCAAAGCCTGCCACGGTGCGCGCCTGAAGCCCGAAACGCTCGCCGTGACCTTTGGCGAGAAGAACATCTATGAAGTCACGCAGATGACGATCCGTGAGGCCGATGACTTCCTCATGGGCGTCCCGCTCACGGCGCGCGAGCAGAAGATTGCAGGGCAGATTCTCAAGGAAATCCATGCGCGCCTGACGTTCCTCCTCAATGTCGGCCTCGACTACCTGACACTTTCGCGTGCGGCAGGCACGCTCTCAGGCGGCGAGGCGCAGCGCATCCGTCTCGCGACGCAGATCGGCTCGGGGCTTCAGGGCGTGCTCTATGTGCTCGACGAGCCGAGTATCGGCCTGCACCAGCGCGATAATAACCGCCTGCTCGCGACGCTGAAGCACCTCAGGGACCTCGGCAACACGCTGATCGTCGTCGAGCACGACGAGGACACGATGCTCGCGGCTGACCACATCATCGACATCGGTCCGGGAGCGGGTGCGAATGGCGGGCAGGTCGTCGCACAGGGCACGGCACAGGAAATCATGCAGGTGCCGCAGTCCATCACGGGCGCGTATCTCTCACGGCGCAAATTCATCCCTGTCCCGTCGCGCCGCCGTCCGGGAAACGGCAAGTTCCTCGAGGTCGTCGGCGCGGCCGAGAACAACCTCAAGAACATCAATGTCAGATTCCCGCTCGGCACGCTGACGCTCGTCACGGGCGTTTCGGGCTCGGGCAAGTCGACGCTCGTCAACGAAATTCTCTACAAGGGCATCGCCTCGCGCCTCTATCATGCGAAGGGCAAGCCTGGCAAGCACAAGAAAATCAAGGGCCTCGAAAACATCGACAAGATCATCGACATCGACCAGCAGCCCATCGGCCGCACGCCGCGCTCGAATCCTGCGACGTATACGGGCGTCTTCGACGCCATCCGCGAGTTGTTCAGCCAGACGAGCGAGGCGAAGATGCGCGGCTACAAAGCCGGCCGCTTCAGCTTCAACGTCAAGGGCGGCCGCTGCGAAGCATGCAAGGGCGACGGTATCTTGAAGATTGAAATGCATTTCCTGCCTGACGTCTACGTGCCCTGCGAGGTCTGCAAAGGCGCGCGCTATAACCGCGAGACGCTCGAAGTCAAGTACAAGGGCAAGAACATCTCCGATGTGCTCGACATGACGATTGACGAGGCCGTCGCGTTCTTCCAGAACGTACCGCGCATCGCGCGCAAGCTCCAGGTCATCCAGGATGTCGGCCTCGGCTATATCAAGCTCGGCCAGCCAGCGACGACGCTCTCGGGCGGCGAGGCGCAGCGCGTCAAGCTCGCGACGGAGCTCTCGCGCCGCTCGACAGGCCGCACGCTTTACATCCTCGACGAGCCGACGACGGGCCTGCATGCCGCCGACATCCATAAGCTCCTCGGCATCCTCCAGCGCCTTGTCGATGGCGGCGATACCGTCGTCGTCATCGAGCACAATCTCGACGTCATCAAGACGGCCGACTACATCATCGACCTTGGCCCCGAAGGCGGCAACGGCGGCGGCACGATCGTCGCGACCGGACGCCCCGAGGACATCGTCAAAGTGCCGGAATCGTATACGGGAAAATTTCTGAAGCCGCTGCTCGAAGAGAAGCACTGACATTTTTCAAAGCAGCAATATAAAACGGCACATGAAAAAGGAACGGCCCGGAAGCTGATCGCTTCCGGGCCGTTCCTCGTTCTCTCCATCGGTTGATGTTCTGATGCATTGAGGACGCTTATTTCTTCAGCACCTCTTTGAGGATGTCCGTCATTGCCTGCTGCATCACGCGCATGACATCCTGCAGGACCGCATTGTAGAGATCGCCGCCGTCCGTGACGCCGCGGCCGTTGGCCGTGATGAAGAACTTGTGGGGGTGCTCATTTGCTTTGTAAGCCTCGTTGAGCTTATCCTGCACGAGCTGCGTGAGTTCCTGATCCGTCATCTGTGTCACCTCTTTTCACATTTCATACTCCCTATTATACGACATAGGCGACGGAATTTCCTTGTTTTTTTCTGCTGAGCGGCTGAGAAAATTTGCGATTTCGGTGAAATTTCATTCTAACAGCCACGTAAAGGCGGTCTAATTCCTTATGGTTATACTGCGAATATAGAACCGTTGACAATGACAGCGGCAGAATGGATGGAAACAGAGAGAACCTGCAAGAAGAGTCTGGCAGATGAACAGGGAAGTGAGGATCATGATGAGTTCGCGTGGAAAGCTCTTGCTTGGAATGACACTTGGCGCACTCCTGCTGGGCGGCGGTATCTTTGGCTACGTGCATGCGCAGACGCAAGCCCAGCAGTCGAACCGTCTCGTCTGTGCTTCTGCGCGGCCAGGCGCTCCGTTGCGCGAAGTCGGGCCTGCCGAGGCGGCTGAACGCATCGCCGATGCGTTTGGCGTCAACAAGGCCGAGGTACAGAAAGCCATCGAGGCCAAGCGCGATTTCCGCGACATCGGACGGGCGGCCATGCTCGCAAAGGTCAGCGGCAAGTCGTTTGCCGAGGTTCTCGAACTCAAGAAGAAAGACAATACATGGCGCGATGTCGAGCGCGGGCTCGGCGTGAAGCATGAACAGATGCAGGGGGCGTTCTGCGAGCTCGAGGCACGTCATCTTTCGGAGCAGAGCATTGTCGATCAGGAGACGGCGTTGCAGCTCATCAAGAACGGCTATGAAGGGCACGACATCCGTGCGGCGGCCGTCCTTGCAAGGGCCTCGGGCAAGGACATCCAGTCCGTGCTCGATCTGAAAAAGATCAACAACCACTGGTATGATGTCGCCAAGGAACTCGGTGTCGATGCGCACGGTCTCCATCTTGATGGCGGCTATGGCTCGGCAGTACAGGATGATGATTTCGACGGCTGCAACGGGCCGACAGATTGCCCGGCATTTGGCGACGCATCGACAGTGACGGAGTGATTCACCTTTTAGCCTCCCTCTAGAGGGAGGGGGACCGCGAAGCGGTGGTGGGAGTCCCTTGCAGATAAAAACGATAAGCACGTCGTTTTCTTCCGCGGGTGCGAAGTAAAAATTCTACCACAAGGGGTTGACAATGTTACATCTTCGTCGTATGATAAGAACCATCAAGTGTAAAGTGTAAATTAACGAACGGGAAAGAGTAGCATGACACGCTGCTGCAAAGCGAGCCAGTGACCGGGCAACCGGAGGTGGGAAGACTGGTGGGCAGCATCAGGTGAATGGTCCCGTGAGAGTCCACCCAAAGGGCGCTGAAGAATTTCGGCGCGCCGAGTAGGCTGGAACGGTTGCCTCCGTTATCGGGCTGGGGTATCAGGCAATCTGTCTTGTACCCGAGAAAGAGGCGCATGCTTGCGTGCGCGAAAGCTGGGTGGCACAGCGTATTTTCCGCCCCGGCAGGAGAGAAATTCTCCTGTCGGGGCGTTTCGTATATCTGGGAAAGATTGGTAGAAAGAATCGAGGGATTTCATGAAAGCGAAGCTTTGCGGCATGAAGACGCTGGCCGCTGCGCAGGCGGCCGAGGTGGCGGGTGCGACATTCATCGGCTTCATCTTCTGGCCGAAGAGCCGCAGGTATATCGCGCCGGAGCAGGCCGCGGCTATCGTAGCGCAGCTCCACCGCGTCAAGACGGTCGGCGTCTTTGTCGATGAAGCGCCCGAGCGCGTCAACGCGATTGCAGCCGAGGTTGGGCTCGATTTCGTCCAGCTGCACGGCCACGAGGACGCGGCGTACGCCGCAAAAATCGAACGGCCCGTCATCAAGGCTTACCGCTATGGCGAGGGCTTTGACGCAAAAGCCGCTGCCGTATTCCCGGCAGACTACATCCTGCTCGACAGCGGCACGGCGAAACTGCCTGGCGGCACGGGCAGGCGCTTCGCGTGGCGCGAGGCCGCGCAGGCAGTCGATGAGGTGCCGGAGCTTCGGAGCAGGCTCCTCATCGCAGGCGGCGTGGCCGAGGACAATGTCGCAGAAATCGAATCCATTTTCCATCCCTTCGGTGTCGATGTTTCCGGCAGCCTCGAAGTGGAGGGAGAGAAATCCATCGAGAAAATCGAATCGTTCATGAAAGCCGTCAAGGCTTTGAACGCAGGACATAGAGAAGGAGCAGCATCATGAGAGATATTCTGGCGGAAATCGTAGAGCAGAAGAAAGACATCGTCGCACAGGCAAAACGCGATCTGCCGCTTTCGGAAATGAAGCGCAGCCTGAAGCCTGGCACGTTCCGCATGTCGGAACGTTTCGCGCAGGAGCCGTGGAGCCTGATTGCCGAGTGCAAGCTCCAGTCCCCGGCGAAAGGCCGCCTGACGAAATCGCATTCCGTCGTCGAGCTCGCTCACATCTACGAGGCGAATGGCGCGAGCATGCTCTCGGTGCATACCGATCCGCACTTCCTCGGCTGCAATGAGGATTTCCAGCGCGTCCGCGCCGAGGTCAGGATGCCGCTCTTACGCAAGGATTTCGTCATCGACGAATACCAGATTTACGAAGCACGCATGCTCGGAGCCGATGCCATCCTGCTCATCGCGCGTATCCTGACGCCAGAACAGCTGAAAGCTTATCTCTACCTGACCTGGAGCCTTGGCATGGACGCGCTCGTCGAGGTGCATGACCGCCGCGACATGGAGGCCGCGCTCGCGACGCCGGCAGAATTCATCGGCATCAACAACCGCAACCTCGTGAGCTTCACGACGCACATCCAGCAGACGCTCGACCTCCTGCCGTTCGCCGACCGCAGCCGCACGCTGATCAGCGAGAGCGGCGTCTTCACCGCAGAGGACGCGCAGACGCTCTGCGACGCGGGCTGCGACGGCATCCTCGTCGGCGAAGGCCTCGTGCGGGCGGACGATGTCGCGGCAAAGACGCGGCTGTTCGCAAACATTGGCAAGCAGGCGAAAGCCACGGCATAACAGTGTTTTCATTTCATCATTCAGATAAAGGAGCCATCATCTATGAATACCAAAGGTCGTTTCGGAAAATACGGCGGACAGTACGTGCCGGAAATCGTCATGCCGGCGCTCTACGAGCTCGAAGAGAACTATGCGAAATACAAGGACGATCCGGATTTCCAGAACGAGTTCCACACGTATCTGCGCGAGTATGCAGGCCGTCCGACGAATCTCTACTATGCGAAGAAGCTCACGGAACACTACGGCAAGGCGCGTATCTTCCTGAAGCGCGAAGACCTGCTGCACACGGGCGCGCACAAGATCAACAACGCACTCGGCCAGGCGCTCCTCGCGAAGCGCATGGGCAAGAAGCGTATCGTTGCTGAGACAGGCGCCGGCCAGCACGGCGTCGCGTCAGCGACGGTCGCAGCTCTGTTCGGCATGGAGTGCCATGTCTTCATGGGCGCCGTCGATGTCGAGCGCCAGAAGCTCAACGTCTTTCGCATGAAGCTCCTCGGCGCGAAGGTCATCCCCGTCCATTCTGGAACGGGCACGCTGAAGGATGCGACAAGCGAGGCCATCCGCTACTGGGCGACGAACATCACGGATACGCACTACATCATCGGCTCGGCCGTCGGCCCGCATCCGTATCCGACGATTGTGCGCGATTTCCAGAAAGTCATCGGTGAAGAAATCCGCGAGCAGGCGAAAGAGAAAATCGGCGGCCTGCCGGATTACGTCGTCGCCTGCGTCGGCGGCGGCAGCAACGCGATTGGCACGTTCTATGATTTCCGCAATGACAAGAGCGTGCAGAAGATCGGCGTCGAGGCGGGCGGCCGCGGCGAAAAAGAGGGCGACAACGCCAAGACGCTTTCGGGCACGGGCCAGCCGGGCATCCTGCATGGTGCGTACAGCTACCTCCTGCAAGACCCGGACGGGCAGGTCGTCGAGGCTTACAGCATTTCGGCCGGTCTCGATTATCCGGGCGTTGGGCCCGAGCACTCGTTCTTCAAGGACACGGGCATCGCGAAATACGTCTCCGTGACGGATCAGGAAGCGCTCGATGCGTTCCAGCGCCTCTCGGAAATCGAGGGCATCATCCCCGCGATGGAGAGCTCGCATGCGCTCGCGTATCTCGAAAAGCTCATGCCCGAAACGACGAAAGACCAGAGCGTCGTCGTCTGCCTCTCGGGCCGCGGCGACAAGGACGTGGCGATGGTCGCGAAAGCGCTCGGCCAGGAGATTGAATAAGGTTCGGAGGAATAGAAAATATGACACGCTTGGAACAAAAAATGGCCGCTCTCTCTGCAGCGGGCCGCAAGGGCATCTTCATCTATATCACGGCGGGCGCACCTGACATCGAGACGTCGAAACGCGCAATTCTCGAAGCGGAAAAGGCCGGTGCCGACGTCATCGAGCTCGGCCTGCCTTTCTCCGACCCGATGGCTGACGGCCCCATCATCCAGGACGCTTCGGTCTGCGCGCTCCGCAATGGTATGACGACGAAGAAGGAGCTCGCCATCATGAAGGAGCTCCGCGCCGAGACTGACATCCCCGTCATCGGCATGGGATACATCAATGCGATGTATCATTATGGCTTTGAAAAATTCGTCACGGATTTCAAGGCGGCTGGCATGGACGGCATTATCGTGCCGGATGTGCCGCATGAGGAATCGGGCGAGATGCGCAAGATCTGCGCGGCGCACGACTTCCACCTCGCCGAGTTCATCACGCCGGGCACGACGCCGGCCCGCATGAAAGAAACCTGCGTCGGCGCGACGGGCTTCATCTACTGCGTATCGAACAACGGCGTCACGGGCGTCAAGAAGATTGACTACAGCACGATCGGCCAGGTTTGCGAGAATGCCCGCAAATTCACGGACACGCCGCTCGCCGTCGGCTTCGGCATCGGCTCGCCAGAAGCCGCCGTCGAGGCCGCCGAGCACGCCGACGCCGTCATCGTCGGCAGCGCCGTCGTCGGACGATTGCTCAAAGGCCAGTTCGATGAAGCGATGACGTTCATCCACAGCCTGCGGACAGCGCTCGACGAAAAATATAAGAACTGACGAAAATCTCATAGCATTCTATGATTGTCGAGCGTTCCTTGTTTCGCAGCCCCCCTCCTTGAGGGGGGACGGGCCGCAAAGCGGCGGGGGGAGTAGTAAGGTAGAATAGCCAAACGAGTTTTTACGTTATGTCTAAAGTCCTTTATCTACACTGTGTATAATTTGTTCGGCTACAGCACCCAACTACTCCTTCAGTCAGCCATTCGGCTGACAGCTCCCTCAAAGAGGGAGCTTTGCGATAGATAGCGCTTTTCTCCATTCTGCAATCAGATCATTCAGTCTCCACCGAGCATTGGCCGGACTCGTGGACGGCATCTGTCGGATGGTCAAGCCTTCCCGCGCCAGCAGTACCTTGTTGTACCTTTTGAAGCATTGGAACGACTTCCCGCCATTGCAGAGGATCGTCGTAATACGCGGCCATTTTGCCAGAAACTTCGAGAAATCATTCCCGATTTCATCATGAATGGCCGAGTCGAGGCTGCCTTCCCGTTTGCAGCTCGCAATCGCGTCCCAGAGAGCGATGTGGTGCTCGCGCAGCATGCGCAGGCGGTCTTCATAGACGGCGGGCGGCACGTCTTTGCCCGTGAGAATCTTCGTCATCATCGGCCAGAAGCGGTTCTGCGGATGCGCGTAATATTGCTGCTCCGCGAGCGACTTCACGCTCGGCATCGAGCCGAGCACGAGCACGCGGCAGCCTTCATCAACGCTCGGCGGGAAGCCGATGCAATCATCATTCATGGTATTCACTCCGTTTCACACGTTATCACTATTTCATCGTACCACAAAGGGAGGGAAACATCCATCATGGAACTCCTGCCAGACCTCGCAACCTTTCAGAAACTCGCGGCCGAGCGCAACCTCATCGCCGTCTCGACCGAAATCAATATGGATCTCGACACGCCCGTTTCCATGTATTACAAGCTCGTCGGCGAGGAAAAAGGCTTCATGCTCGAATCCGTCGATACGACGCATCAGCAGTTCGGCCGCTTTTCGTTCCTCGGCGCCGAGCCGTTCTCGCGCATCCAGGTTTTCAAAAACAAGCTCATGGTGAAGGAGAACGACCTCATGAAGAGTATTGACGGCGACCCCGTCGAGACCATCAAGCAATACATGAAGAAGTTCCGCCCCGCGCTCGAGGACGCGAACCTGCCGCTCGCCAATGGCGGCCTCGTCGGCTACTTCAATTATGAAGTCGTTTCGACGTTCGACCGCGTGCGCGGCATGGAGATCGGCGACGAAGAGCTCCTCGGCGAGTTCATGCTCTGCCGCATTCTCGTCGTCATCGACGCGCTCAAGAACAGCGCGCGCCTGATTTATCTCGCCGACCTGCGCGGGCGCGAAGCGAGCGTCGAAGAAATCTATGAGGAAATCGAGAAGAAGATGGCGCACGTCAAGCGCCAGCTCGCCGCACCCTATGTGCCGCATGACGACGATGCGCCGCAGCGTCGCGAAAAGCTCGACTTCCTCGCGAAATACGGCAAGGCGCCCGCCGATTTCATCGAGGCCATCGAGAAAGCGAAAGAGCACATCTTTGCGGGTGACATCTTCCAGGTCGTGCCGTCGCGCCAGTTCCGCACGCACATCACGAAGCCATGCTTCCATTTCTACCGCCGCCTGCGGCAGGTCAACCCGTCGCCGTACATGTTCTACATCAATTTCGGCAGCACGAAGCTCGTCGGCGCCTCGCCTGAAATGCTCGTCAAAGTCGCGGGCCGCGACATCTACACGTATCCGATTGCGGGCACGCGTCGCCGCGGTGCGACACAGAAAGAAGACGCCGCGCTCGAAGCGAACCTCAAGCAGGACGTCAAGGAAGTCGCCGAGCACTCCATGCTCGTCGATCTCGCGCGCAACGACATCGGCCGTATCAGCGACGCGGGCACCGTGCGCGTCACGAAATTGCGGCAGGTCGAATACTTCAGCCACGTCATGCACATGGTCTCCGAGGTCACGGGCCGCTTGAAAGACGGCTTTACGCCGATGGACGTGCTCAAGGCCACATTCCCGGCCGGCACGGTCAGCGGCGCGCCGAAGCTCCGTGCCATGGAAATCATCCACGACCTCGAGCCCGTCAAGCGCGGCACGTATTCCGGTACGGTCGGCTACATGGACTTTGCAGGCAACATGGACATGTGTATCACGCTCCGCACGATGCGTATTGAGCACGATGACACGGCCGTCATCCAGTCGGGTGCCGGCATTGTCGCCGATTCCGTGCCCGAGCGCGAATATCAGGAAATCTTGCAGAAATCGAAAGCGCTGTTCGAAGTCGTCGAGGAGGTGGAAAACGATGTTGTTGATTTTAGATAATTACGATTCCTTCACCTACAACGTCTTCCAGCTGCTCAGCGAGCTCGGCACCGAGGTCGAGGTCATCCGCAACGACCAGACGACGGTCGAAGACATCCGCGCAAAGAAATACGATGCCATCGTCCTTTCGCCAGGCCCCGGCATCCCGAGCGACGCGGGAATCACGGAGCAGGTCATTCGCGAGCTCGGCGGCGAGGTGCCAATCCTCGGTATCTGCCTCGGCCATCAGGCCATCGGCGAAGTCTTTGGCGGCAAAGTCGTCCGCGCGGGCGAAATCGTCCATGGCAAGACCTCGCCGCTCCGTCACAACGGCAAGGGCCTCTACGAAGGCATCCCGCAAAACGTCCCCATCGGACGTTACCACTCCCTCATCATCGACCGCGCGACGCTGCCGGACTGCCTCGAAGTCACGAGCGACCTCGCTGATGGCACGATCATGGGCGTCCGCCACAAAGCCAAGAACATTGAGGGAATCCAGTTCCATCCCGAATCGATCTTGACGCCGGATGGGAAGAAGATGATGGAGAACTTCAAGCAGCAGCTGGCCGCCCAAGGCATTCCCTTCGACCAGTATGTGAAGATGACCGGCATGGACGAGGCC